>NZ_JBFTRK010000003.1:0-473840 GCF_056399485.1 Rhizobium sp. 01N424 | reverse complement strand
CCGGTCAAAACTTCCCGCACCCAAACCCGAAAGCCTGGGAATAAATCAGCCTCAAAGGCCAACCTTCAAGAAATCCTAGAGCGAAAGACTTCGTCGCCTGCAGCGCCGCCGCCCTCGTTCAGTGACGCGGCTTATACGGCCATCAACGCTGAGCAGTCAACACTGACACGTAAAGAATTCCAATGTTTCGTGTAAGTAATTGCAATTATACGGGAATTCGAAAGGGATGGCGCGGAGCACGATGGTGGGTTGCCGGAAACAGCCAGAGCGCCCGGTATTTGCCCGCTTACCCCTTCAAAATTGTGGGGCGCCATCATTCTGCCGTGACAGGAGCACAATCGATACGGATAAGGACGCAGCATTCGAGCCAGCTTCAGGTCTTACAGTCATAAGGCACCTGATTTGACTCGCGTGCGCAAAATATGCACATCTTCAGGCCCAGCCGGTACGGCCCCGAAGAAGCCCATGAAAGGACGCGGACGCAGCTGCCATGATGACGGAGAAGATGATGATCCGCTCGTTGGGCAACGAGCCGCCGCTTCTCGCCGATGGCAGGCGTGCGCCCGACAAGCGCGAGGTTTCGCTCCGCTGGCTTTCCGGCACATTTCTGACGGGTATCACCTCGAGCATCCTGATGGGAGTCGCCCTGTTCGCCGCCCTTGACGGCCGCCAGCAGCTGGCAATCCCGGCAGAAGCCTATGCCAATGTCAATGCAGACACCCATGACGATGCCGCGGTAACCCGCGGCGGACGGCTGATTGCCCCTGCAATTGCCGCCAAGCCTTCCGACAAGGCTATCATGGAGGTCTCGACAGTCGTTCACGATGGCGACAAGGAAGTGGTGCGCCGCCAGCCTTTCTCGCATGTGAAGATGCGCCTTGCCGCAAACCATGTCGCAACCGAGGATTATCCCGACTTCGACGCGCTCTCGATTTTTTCGGCTGACGAGCCGCTACCGGCGCCAGCACAACGCACTGGCGCCATCTACGGCTCCGATGTCGAATCCGAAGTCGCCCTTAAGTCCGTGCCCTTCCCGACAGGCAAGAGCGACCTCAAGGTTGCCGCCGGCATGTCTTTGGAAGAAGTCGAAGAAAATGTCCGTTCCAACGGCTCCGTTCTAACGGACGGCTCATCGCAGGTGGCTGCCCTCTACTATGTCGATCCACAGCGCTTCTCCAACGAAGACAACGATGTCGATCTGACCGCCGGTCTTTCCGCCCGCGTGCTCGAGCAGAACATGACGGTCTCAGCGCCTGAAACGATCACCCCGCAGACCGAAGAATTTGCCGACGATATCATCCCGGCGCGCCAGGATGTGCCGATCGCCAAGGCGCTGATCGATGCCGGCTACCCCGAGCCGCAGGCCACTATGCTGTCGGGCTACCTCTCTCAGCCGCTCGGCAGCGAAGAGCTCTCGAAAGGCGACGTGCTGCGCATCGGCATCATCCAGAAGGGCGAACAGGCAAGGCTGATCCGCGCCAGCGTCTATCGTGGCGCAAGGCATCTGGTCACCATCGCGCTCGATGACAAGGGCCGTTTCGTCGTCGCCAGCGAACCGCCGCATCTCGACGCGGTGGCGACCGCCTTCAGCGACGATACGCTGTCAGTTCCATCGGGGCAGAATCTGCCGCGCGTCTATGACGGCATCTATCGAGCCGCTTTGTCCTACGGCATGACCAAGGACATGACGGCGCTGATCATCAAGCTGCTGGCCGCCAATGTCGATTTCCAGGCACAGCTGAAATCGAGCGATTTCCTCGAAGCCTTCTTCTCGGTCGCCGACTCGACAGGCAAGGCCACGGACGATTCCGAACTCCTCTATGTCAACGCCCGCTTCGGCGACACGGCGATCCGCTTCTACCGTTTCCAGGCCGATGATGGCAGCGTCGATTATTTCGACGAGGACGGCAAGAGCATCCGGCAGTTCCTGCTGCGCAATCCGGTTCCGAACGGCATCTTCAAATCCGGCTTCGGCATGCGCCGTCACCCGATCCTCGGTTTCGCCCGCATGCATACCGGCGTCGATTGGGCGGCACCCCGCGGCACGCCGATTATCGCCACCGGCAACGGCGTCGTCGAGAAGGCTGGCTGGGATTCCGGCGGTTACGGCAACCAGACGATCGTCCGCCATGCCAACGGCTATGAATCCTCCTATAACCACCAGAGCGCCATCGCCAAGGGCGTCGTTCCCGGCGCCAAGGTCCGCCAGGGTCAGGTGATCGGCTGGGTCGGCACGACAGGTGAATCGACCGGCCCGCATCTCCACTACGAAATGATCGTCAACGGCACCAAGGTCGATCCGCTGCGCATCCGCCTACCCGGCGGAAAATCGCTGGATGGCGAGGCGCTGGCGAAGTTCCAGGACGAGCGCAAGCGTATTGATACGCTGCTCAACAACCAGCCGGTCGATCAGGTCGCCAGCAAGTAGCGTCAACCGTCTTCATCCAGGCCAATGCTGGCACGGGCGAGTAGAACTCATCCGTGAAAATTTCGATTCAAGTAGAATCCGTTTGAAGTAGAATATTCGAAAGTGATTCGGCATCGGTTTAGCTAAATGATTTGGCGGGCGACATGGAATCGAGCGATACATTCGAAACGTGGGCATTATGCAAGGCGCATGAAATCCTTTCGAAAGAAGGATTTCTCCTGATGGACGCGGCACAGGCCCTGGACAAGAAACGAACCAAATCCAACGCCTTTCTGCTGCGCAATGCCATTGCCCGCTCCCTGATGGAAGCGGCAAGCCTGCGCAGCGTTCAGGCGGCCGGCGAAACGGCCTGAACCGTCCCGAGACCGCAAAATGACCGATCGGCGCGTATGAGAATGCCGCCCCGGATGTCTCGCGGGACGGCATAGCATCTCATCATCAAGCGCGTGCGGTTTACGCCGCTTCGCTAACGCTATGCCGGGTCCGGAACAGCAGCCGGTCGGAGCCGTTCGTCACCTTGACCGTCGAACCATCGGGCACTTCGCCCGACAGGATCTGTTCGGCCAGCGGATCTTGAACATATTTCTGGATCACGCGCTTCAGCGGACGGGCGCCATAAACCGGATCATAGCCCTTGTTGGCCAGCCAGTTGCGCGCATCCTCGTCAAGATCGATGATGATCTTGCGCTCGGAGAGCAAAGCCACCAGACGCTTCAGCTGAATATCGACGATTGCGCCCATTTCCTCACGCTTCAGGCGGTGGAACAGGATGATCTCGTCGATACGGTTCAGGAACTCCGGACGGAAGTGCGCCTTGACGACGTCCATCACCTGTTCGCGAACGTTTTCGCTGTCCTCGCCCTCGGAAAGCTGGGTCAGATAGTCGGCACCCAGGTTCGAGGTCATGATGATCATCGTGTTACGGAAATCGACCGTGCGGCCCTGACCATCGGTCAGGCGGCCATCATCGAGAACCTGCAGCAGGATGTTGAAGACGTCAGGATGCGCCTTCTCGATCTCGTCGAACAGCACGACCTGATAGGGCCGGCGGCGGACAGCTTCTGTCAGCGCACCACCTTCATCATAGCCGACATAGCCGGGAGGGGCACCGATCAGCCGGGCCACGGAGTGCTTCTCCATGTACTCGGACATATCCATGCGCACCATCGCCGTCTCGTCGTCGAACAGGAAGCGGGCGAGCGCTTTCGTCAGCTCGGTCTTGCCGACGCCGGTCGGGCCGAGGAAGATGAACGAGCCGATCGGCCGGTTCGGATCCTGAAGACCGGCGCGGGCACGGCGTACCGCGCGCGATACGGCCTGGACCGCATCACCCTGACCGATCACCGACTTGGCCAGCTCGTCTTCCATCCGCAAGAGCTTGTCGCGTTCGCCTTCCAACATCTTGTCGACGGGGATCCCGGTCCAGCGGGAAACGATATGGGCGATATTGTCGGGGGTCACGACCTCCTGCACCATCGCGCCGCGATCGCCATCCTGCTTTTCGGCATCGGTAAGTTGCTTCTCGAGCTCCGGGATCACCCCATAGGTCAATTCGCCGGCGCGCTGGAATTCACCCTTGCGCTGGGCGATCGCCAGCTCATTGCGGGCTTCGTCGAGCTGCTTCTTGATATCGGCGGCAAGGCCGAGCTTCTGCTTTTCCGACTGCCAGCGGGCGGTCAGGGCATCGGCTTCCTCCTCGAGATCGGTGAGTTCGGTCTCCAGCCGCTTCAGCCGGTCGGCCGAGGCAACGTCGGTTTCCTTCTTCAGCGCCTCGCGCTCGATCTTCAGCTGCATGATGCGGCGATCGAGTTCGTCGAGCTCTTCCGGCTTGGAATCGACCTGCATGCGCAGACGGGCAGCCGCCTCGTCCATGAGGTCAATCGCCTTGTCCGGCAGGAACCGGTCGGTGATGTAGCGGTTCGACAGCGTCGCAGCCGCGACCAGGGACGAATCCGAGATACGGACCTTGTGATGCTGTTCGTATTTTTCCTTCAGGCCGCGCAGGATCGAGATCGTATCCTCGACCGTCGGCTCATCGACGACGACGGGCTGGAAGCGGCGGGCAAGAGCCGGATCCTTCTCGACATGCTTGCGGTATTCGTCGAGCGTGGTCGCGCCGACGCAATGCAGCTCGCCGCGGGCAAGCGCTGGCTTCAGCAGATTGGAGGCATCCATGGCGCCATCGGCCTTGCCGGCGCCGACAAGCGTATGCATTTCGTCGATGAAGAGGATGATCTCGCCGTTTTCGGACTGAACTTCGTTCAGCACCGCCTTCAGGCGTTCCTCGAATTCACCGCGGAACTTAGCACCGGCAATCAGCGCGCCCATATCGAGCGCCATCAGCTTCTTGTCCTTGAGGCTTTCAGGGACGTCGCCATTGACGATGCGCAACGCCAGACCTTCGACGATGGCCGTCTTGCCAACGCCGGGTTCGCCGATCAGCACCGGGTTGTTCTTGGTGCGGCGCGACAGGACCTGGATGGTGCGGCGGATTTCGTCGTCGCGTCCGATCACGGGGTCGAGCCTGCCTTCGCGGGCCTCGGCAGTCAGATCGCGTGCGTATTTCTTCAGGGAATCGAAGCCCTGTTCGGCATTGGCAGAGTCTGCCGTGCGGCCCTTGCGGATTTCGTTGATGACCTGGTTGAGGCTCTGCGCCGAAACGCCGGCACTCTTCAGCGCTGCAGATGTCGAAGCCGAAGACTCGATCGCCAGCGCCTGCAGCAGCCGCTCGACGGTGACGAAGCTGTCGCCAGCCTTCTTCGCAGCTTCTTCGGCCGTCGAGAACACCTTCGCAAGCGGTGCCGCGAGATAGATGTTGCCACTACCGCCTGACACTTTGGGAAGCTTTGCAAGAGCGGCATCATTGGCGAGACGCGCGGCCTTGGCGTCGCCGCCGGCACGCTCGATCAGCGAGGCAGCCATGCCTTGATCGTCGTCGAGCAGCACTTTCAGCACATGCTCGGGCGTAAACTGCTGGTGACCCTGGGCCAAAGCGTAGGTCTGAGCGGACTGGACGAAGCCGCGAACGCGCTCGGAGTATTTTTCGATATTCATGCTGTACCTCCATGGATCGCCCTGCCCTGAAGAGGCACAGGCCGATGATTGAGATTGAGCTCCCTGAAAAGGCAAGCCCGGCTCCACCGCTATGGGATTTCGGCGAAGCAATCGGAGACGAATATGGTGGGATATCGCAGCAGTTTAAAGGGGGATTGCATTGAAAAGCGGCAGCGATTGCTGCCGCTCGCTCAGGATTTTTCAAGAGCCGCGAAACGCATCGCGCAGAACGCCGAAGACCTATTGAAGCTGCGGCTTCTTGAGGAAGCTGTTGCGGTCGGCGGACTTGATGCGCAGCCAGGCTTCGCGCCCGTCGCGCAGCACGCGCATAGGGATTTCGGCACCGGCCGAACCGCTTTCCCAGACCTTGCGATAGAAATCCGCAAGTCCTTCCACTTCGCCGTCCCGGATTTCGGAGATAACGTCACCCCGCTTCAGCCCCGCCTTGGCAGCAGGACCATCCGGCGCCACGCTCATGACGATGACCTCGCCGTTGTTCTCCGCCGAAAAAGCGCCGAGCCAAGGCCGCGCAGGCTTGTTGATCTGGCCGCGATTGAGCAGGTCGTCGAGGATCGGGCGCAGAAGATCGATCGGCACCGTCATGTTGATATCCGCGACGTCACCATCCTTTGCCATTTGCAGCCGGAGCGAACCGATGCCGAGCAGCTTGCCCTCGGCATCGACAAGAGCAGCGCCGCCCCAGGAGGGATGGGCGGGCGCCGTGAAAATCGCCTCGTCGAGCAGATATTCCCAGTAGCCTGCGAATTCCTGTTTGGCGACGATATTGGCCCGGACGAATTGCCCAATACCATCAGCCAGCATCACGGGATCACCGACCTTGGCGTCCGATGAATTGCCGAGCGGCAGTGCAGGAAGGTCGAGCGCACCGAGCGCCTGGATCAGGCCGAAGCCGGTTTCCTGATCATAGGCAAGCGCGTGCCCGGCAACAACATGACCATCCTGGCGCGTCAGCCAGACCTCTTCGGCTTCAGTGATCAGGTAGCCGATGGTCAGCACAAGGCCGTTTTCGCGAATGACGACGCCGCTGCCCTCTCTGACTGTGCCGAGCGTGGCAGCGGTAAAGGCATCCTCGGCTATGGAGGAGCGAACGGCCACAATTGACCGCAAAATCTGATCTGTATTCATCTGTTTATCCTGACCGCAGATGCGCTGGCCGAAAGCGGGGCTGTCAGGACAGCGCACTGACATAAAGGTATGAACTGGGCGCCGCGAGCGCAAGCTTTGCAATCACAGATCCGTGCGGGGATGACACCCCGCCATGGCTAAGCCGGTGATTTTCCGTATCTATCAGCAGAAAATTCGGATATTCGCGATTCCGTGATCGCAATGAGGGGAAGCAGATGGAAACAAGCGACCGGGCCTCTGGCGTGCTCAAGCAGCATTTCGACCAGCATAGAACGCAGCTGAGCMGCTCGGAGCTTGCCGTTGCCGAATATCTGGTTGCGCTGCCGATCGACGTGCTGATCTTCAAGAGCGCCGAAGAGATTGCCTCCGATGCGGGCACCAGCGACGCCACCGTCATCCGCACGGCGCGCCGCCTCGGCTTCAGTGGCCTGCCGGAGCTGAAACGCGTCTGCAGCCGCACGATGGCAAAGACCATTCCGACCAGCGACCGCCTGGAACAACGCTTTCGCGGCACCGGCAGCGAACTACCGAAAGTCGCGCAACAGATGTTCGCGACAGCCCGCGAGGTTCTCACCTCGACCGAGGAGCAGTTTGATGAGCAGATGCTGTCCGCAGCCGTGTCGCTGCTGGAAGGCGCCGATACCGTCTGGTGCGTTGGAATGGGGACCGCCGAGGTCGAGGCCCGCCATTGCGCCATGGCGCTCAGCCGCGCCGGGTTGAGAACAAGATGGTCCGGCGCATCGGGCTTCACGCTTGCCAACGATCTGCTCGATCTCCGTGCAAGCGATGTCGTCGTGCTTTTCAATGCGGTGCATGAAACAGCCGAATTTTCGATGGTTGCCAGCCAGATGAGCGAGATCGGCTGCAAGCTCATCCTCGTCTGCGGCGTTCAGCTGCGTGCGCTTTACAAAGATAAGGTCGATGCGCTGCTGACCTGCATCGGTTCCCCGTCCAAGCTCGCAAGCTGGACCCTCGGCGCCATCGTCACCGGCGACATGCTTGCCTACGGCGTTGCCGTCAGGAATCAGTCCCGTGCGATCGAGACGAAGCGCCGGCTTGCAGGCTTGCGGGCAAAAGCAGAGCGCAGGAACTGATGCGACAACCGCGGCAAATTCGTCAGCTACCCGCGGACATTCTTCCTCAATGCCTCGATCGCTTTCTAGAACGGGAAGACTCAACGAAAAAGGCCGCCCTCAAGGCGGCCTTTCTTATTCCGTTAGCAGAAATGCTTATTCCGAAGCGGCGTCAGCCAGTGCGGGAGCGTCGGCTGCGGCCTCGCCTTCACCCTCACCGCTGGCGCGGCGCGGACGACGGGGGCGGCTGCCGGTGCTGCGGCGGCGCGGCTGGCGCTCGCTCGACTGGCCGCCTTCCTCTTCCATCGAAACCTCGACAGGAATGCCCTCGATTTCAGGCTGCGGACCCGTGCCGTCGATAACCTCGGCAGCGACGGCCGGAGCCGGCGCTTCGCGGCGCGGCTCACGTTCGGCGCGCGGTTCACGGGGCTCCCGCTGCTCGCGGGGTTCACGAGGTTCGCGTTGTTCACGGGGCTCGCGCTGTTCACGCTGCTGGTGCTGTTCGCGCGGCTGCTGTTGATCGCGCGGCGGCTGAACAACGACCACATCGTCGTTATCACCATCCACATCGTCGCCATTCTCGGCGCCGTCCTGGTATTCGCCACGGTCGTCGCGCTGGAAGCGCTCCTGCATCTGCGCCTGAGCACTCGCGATGATGCGGTTATAATGCTCGGCATGCTGAAGATAGTTCTCGGCCATGACGCGATCGCCGGAGCTCTGGGCATCACGGGCGAGCTGAGCATATTTTTCAGCAATGTTCTGGGCGGTACCGCGAACCTTTACGTCCGGACCCGAGCTGTCGTAGGTCCGTGTCAGCGGATTGCCACCCTTGCGGTTGAAGTTGTTGTTATTGTTGCTTCCGCCGCCGCCATTGTTGTTGCTGCCACGCCCTCGACCGCGCTTGTTCTGCTGTCCTGGCCTCATCGATCGTTCACCTGAATTCTCTGTTTGTGTGGAGTTAAGGCACCGACCGCAATGCCGGAAACCGGTCAGAGCTTTCGTGCCGCAAGCATGATGCGCCTTCGCGCCGACCTGCCGCTTGTTCTCAAGTCATATTGACTGATTCACGCATTGGGTCGTGTTCAACCTTTGAAACTCTCGTTTAAAAGAGTGGACCCCCGAGGCTGACCAAGTACCGAACGAATCTTCGTTCCTTCTTGGGTGCCCAACGCGTGAGCGCAACCTATCTTGCTTCCCGGGGAAATCCAAGCCTTTTCTTCGCAATAGCAATATCGTCCTGTTTAATGCTGCAATTTGTCGCTCAGACATTGAGTGCGAACACGAGCACCCGGTCATTCTGGCCGTAATCTTTGACGGACGCGAGACGCTGGAGGCCTGCAGCTTCGAAAACCGCAGTGACCTCGTCCCGCTGATCGTATCCGATCTCCAGTCCGACGATACCGTCTGGCCGCAAGAACCTCGCTGCATCCTTGGCTATCGCTCTGTAGGCGTCAAGCCCATCCGGACCGCCATCCAAAGCGGCCGCAGGATCAAATTTCGTCACTTCGGGAGCGAGATCGTGAACGACCTTGGAAGCAATATAGGGCGGATTTGAGACGATCGCGTGAAAGCGCCCATCGATGTTCTCGAACCAGCTGGATTGCAAAGCCTCGAAGCGTCCCTGAAGCCCGTTTCTTGCGGCGTTTGCTTTCGCTGTTGCCAGTGCATCAGAAGAGATATCGCTGCCAACTCCCTTGGCTTGCGGGAGTTCGCTCAAAAGCGCTAGGCATATCGCCCCCGTTCCCGTGCCGATATCAAGGATATGGAGATCGGCGCCCGAACTTGCAAGGTTTCTCAAGTAGGGAAGCATCACGTCGACAAGGATTTCAGTATCCGGCCGCGGCTCTAACGTGCCTGCCGACAGCGACAGCGGCAGGCCGTAGAATTCACGCTCGCCCAGAATGCGGTGGACGGGTTCGTGCTGCAGCCGCCGCTCGATGGCGGCGTCGATCGCCGCAATCCTGTCGTTCGCCGGAGCCTCGTTCGCCCGCGTCAGCATTTCCGTCGCCGACAGGCCGAGCAATCCGGCCACGAGCAGACGGGCATCCGTTGCAGGATCGGTGATTCCGGCCTCCGTGAAGCGGCGGCGGGCTTCGGAAAGAACCGCCGAAACCGTTCGCCCGCTTGCCGTCATTGCTGTTCGCCGAGGCTGGCGAGCTGGCTTGCCTGATAGTCGGCCAGCAACGCATCGACGACTTCGTCGATCTCGCCGACCATCATCCGGTCGAGCTTGTAGAGCGTCAGGTTGATGCGGTGATCGGTGATGCGGCCCTGCGGGAAATTATAGGTGCGGATGCGTTCGGAGCGGTCGCCCGAGCCAACCTGGCTCTTGCGGTCGGCAGAACGCTCGCTGTCGGCCCTCTGACGCTCGGCGTCGTAGAGACGCGACCGAAGTACCTGCATCGCTTTCGCCCGGTTCTGGTGCTGCGACTTCTCGGAGCTGGTGACGACAATGCCGGTCGGCAGGTGCGTGATGCGCACCGCGGAGTCCGTCGTGTTGACGTGCTGGCCGCCAGCGCCCGACGAGCGCATCGTATCGATGCGGATATCTTCCGCCCGGATTTCGATATCGATTTCTTCGGCTTCCGGCAGAACCGCTACCGTCGCGGCCGAGGTGTGGATGCGACCGCCTGCTTCCGTCTCCGGCACACGCTGGACACGGTGTACGCCGGATTCGAATTTCAGCTTGGCGAACACGCCGCGGCCGGTGATCGTCGCGATGATTTCCTTGAAGCCGCCGGCTTCACCCTCGCTCGACGACAGGACCTCAACCTTCCAGCCATTGGCAGCCGCAAAGCGCTCGTACATGCGGAACAGATCACCGGCAAAAAGCGCGGCTTCGGAACCACCGGTTCCGGCGCGAATTTCCAGGATCGCGCTCTTCTCGTCGGCTGCGTCCTTCGGCAGCAGCAGGATCTGGATTTCCTGCTCCAGCCCCTCGATCCGCTCCTTCACATCGGGATATTCAAGCTCCGCAAGCTCGCGCATATCGCGATCGACAGACTTGTCCTCCAGCAGCACTTCCAGATCGGCAAATTCATCCACGGCCTTCTGATAGGCGCGGATCTTGCCGACCACGGGCTGCAGCTCGGAATATTCGGAGGCGAGCTTCACATAGACGTCGGCCGCAGGACCGGCGGACATGCGCGCTTCGATCTCGCCGAAGCGGCGTTCCAACTCGCGCATTTTTTCCAGGGGAAGCTTCGCCACCCTTCACTCCAATTCTTCTTATCGTTGTCTAAAGGGGAATATTGTGGCTGCTGGCGAAACGGACAAGAATGTCGCGCACGGATTCCGTGGCATGCGTATCGTCGAGCGCCTCGTCCATCAGCTTCGAAAGCGCCGAAACGTCAAGCCCGAGCAGCATCGCCTTCACCGGCCCGATCGAGGCCGGCGACATCGACACCGAGCGGAAACCAATCCCCAATAGAGCCATTGCCGAGATCGGCTTGCCGGCCAGCTCACCGCACAGCGTCACGGTCGTGTTGTTGCGTTCGCCGGCGCGGGTGATGTCACGCAGGATCCGCAGGAACGGACGTCCGAGCGTATCGAAACGGTCGGAAACGCGCGCATTGCCGCGGTCGACAGCCATCGAGAACTGGAACAGGTCATTGGAGCCGACAGAAACGAAATCCGCCGCTTCCATCAGTTCATCCAGCTGCCAGAGCAGCGCCGGAACCTCGAGCATCGCGCCGAACTGCAGCTTGCGCGGCAAGCCGTGGCCGAAGCGGGAAAGATGCTGCACCTCCTTCTGCAACAACTCGCGGACTGCCTTCAGTTCCGAAACCTCGGTCACCATCGGCACCATGATCTTCAGCTCGGTTCCGGCGGCAGCCTTGAGCATCGCACGAAGCTGGGTGCGCAGAAGGCCCGGACGGTCGAGCGACAGGCGGATCGCCCGCCAGCCGAGTGCCGGGTTTTCTTCCTCGTGACCACGGAAATAGGGAACGACCTTGTCGCCACCGATATCCAGCGTGCGGAAGGTGACCGGACGCCCGGCCGCCTGTTTCAGCACGTTGCGGTAAAAGGTTTCCTGCTCATCCGCCTTCGGCATCGTCGAGGCGATCATGAACTGCAGCTCGGTGCGGAACAGGCCGATTCCCTCGGCCCCGGATTCCGCCAGCTGCGGCAGATCCACCAGCAGACCGGCATTCATCTGCAGCGCGATGCGCTTGCCGTCCTTGGTAACGGGTTCGACAGCGCGCAAGGCGCGGAACTGCTCCTGCTTGCGGGCGCGGAAGCGCACCTTCTCCTCATAAGAGCGCTGCAGGTCCTGCATCGGGCGCAGGTGAACATGACCTTCGTCACCATCGACGATCGCCGCATCGCCGTTTTCAGCGAGCGCAACGACACCCGCCGCCTGGCCGATAACAGCAATGCCCATGGCGCGTGCAACGATGACCACGTGGCTCGTCACCGCACCTTCTTCCAGCACGAGGCCGCGAACATTCGCCCGCGGATAGTCGAGCAGTTCGGCAGCACCCATGGCGCGGGCAAAAATGATCGCATCGTTCGGGAAGCCGTCAGCGGTCGTCCGGCCGCTATAGCCGGTCAGCTGCCTGAGAAGGCGGTTGGCCAGATCCTCAAAATCATGCATCCGTTCACGGAGGTAGGGATCGGTCAGGCGCATCATCCGCGCCTTGGTGTCCGACTGCACCTTCTCGACGGCCGCTTCCGCCGTCAGGCCATTGCGGATCGCTTCTTCCAGCTTGCGCACCCAGCCCTGGTCATGCGCAAACATCCGGTAGGTTTCGAGAACCTCGCGGTGCTCGCCCTCCATGGAGACGTCACGGCGCGACAGCATGTCGTCGATCGACAGCCTGAGCGAGCCCATCGACTCCGCGAGGCGCCGGATTTCCTTGTCCGAATCCTCGTTGAGAAGATTGGTGACGACGATGCGCGGCTCGTGCAGCACGACGTAACCGAGACCGATGCCCTCGTTATAGGTATCGCCATCGATCGTCACGGCACGCGTCAGGTCGAGCTCGAGACCAGGCTTGGTGATCTTCTTGAGTTCGCCGGTGGCGATCATCTCGGCGAGAACCATCGCCGTCGTTTCGAGCGCTTCCAGCTCCTCGTCGCGATAATTGCGGCTGGCCTTGTTCTGCACGACGAGAACGCCGAGCGAGCGCCCGGTTCTCAGGATCGGCACACCAAGGAAGGAATGATAGATCTCTTCGCCGGTTTCCGGCAGGTAGCGGAAGGCCGGGTGCGACTGCGCATCGGAAAGATTGAGCGGCTGCGCGGAAGCGGCAATCGTACCGACGAGACCCTGTCCCATCTTCAATTGCGAAAGGTGAACGGCTTCCTTGTTCAGACCTTCGGTCGCATAGAGCTCAAGCACGCCGTCGGCACGCAGCACGTAGACCGAGCAGACCTCGGCAACCATGTTGCCGGCAATCTGGCGAACGATCCGGTCGAGTCGCTCCTGCGGCTCCAGCGGTTCCGCCATCAACTCGCGCAACCGCTTGAGCAGTACGCGCGGACCACCGGACAGGTCTCTCATTGCGTCTCAAGCTCCCCGAAACAAACGCCTAATGCGGCCAGCAGAACCGGCCGCATCTCTTCATCTCGAAGGGGCGGCCCGCCCGCTGGGAATCAATTCTTATCCAGACCGTAGCAGGAATGCAAAGTTCTGACAGCGAGTTCCGCATACGGACCGTCGATCAGGATAGAAATCTTGATCTCCGACGTGGTGATCGCCTTGATGTTGATACCCTTTTCCGCAAGCGCGCGGAAGGCCGTTGCGGCAACGCCAGCGTGCGAACGCATCCCGATGCCGATGACGGATACCTTCACCAGGCCGGATTCGTGCTGCACGACGTCGTAACCGATAGCCGGCTTGTTGTCCGACAGGACCTTGATCGCCTTGTCGACGTCGCCCGACGGAACCGTAAAGGTCATGTCTGTCTTCGAGCCGTCCTCGGAAATATTCTGGACGATCATGTCGACATTGATGTGGTTCTCGGCCAGCGGTCCGAAGATCGCGGCGGAAACGCCCGGCCGGTCGGCAAGACGGCGAAGCGAGATCTGAGCCTCATCCTTGGCATAGGCGATGCCGGTGACTACTTCCTGTTCCACGATTTCATCCTCGTCACAAATCAGCGTTCCGGGCGGATTCAAGAAGTCACCCATGCCCGGAGCATCGGGATCTTCGAAAGAGGAGCGCACGAAGGTACGAACCTTGTGCACCATGGCAAGCTCGACCGAGCGAACCTGCAAAACCTTGGCGCCGAGTGATGCCATTTCGAGCATTTCCTCGAAGGCGATCTTCTTCAGGCGGCGCGCCTGCGGCACGATGCGCGGGTCTGTCGTGTAGACGCCGTCGACGTCTGTATAGATATCGCAACGGTCGGCCTTCAGCGCCGCGGCAACGGCAACAGCCGAAGTATCGGAACCGCCACGGCCGAGCGTCGCGATGCGATTGTCCGGACCGATACCCTGGAAGCCGGCGATGACGGCAACCTGTCCCTCGCCCATGCGCTTGACGATGTCGGCACCGTCGATTTCCTGAATGCGGGCGGCGCCATGGGCATTGTCGGTGCGGATGGCGATCTGCCAGCCCTGCCAGGAGCGCGCATTGATATCCATGGCCTGCAGCGCGATCGCCAGCAGACCGGCGGTGACCTGCTCACCCGACGCAACGACGGCATCGTATTCGCGCGCATCGTAGAAAGGGGAGTTAGCGCCGACGACCTTCGGCATGTTCTGCACCCAGCCGACCAGCTCGTTGGTTTTGCCCGACATCGCCGAAACGACGACCGCGACCTCGTGGCCCGCGTCGACTTCGCGTTTCACATGGCGGGCAACGTTCTTGATGCGGTCCAGATCGGCGACGGATGTTCCGCCGAATTTCATAACGATGCGTGCCATAAGCCTCTACCACAGCCAGCGCCTGATACCGGATCGGGATTTTCCGGAAGCTCGCGCGCCATTGACAAACCACCGGGAGAGACGATCGCCAGACCCGGCATCCAGAGCCGTCAGGACCACCGGCCGGAGCGCTCGAATTGGGAGTTCTGGAACGCTTCTGAAGCCTTGGCGCCCAAGGGCTCAAGTTGCGGCGTCTCTTAGCGGCTTTGCAGGGGGGTGGCAAGGTCGCCTTCAGGCGATTGGCGGTACGGTGGTGCAAAGTTTTCGATCGTGAGCCGGACAGGCATTTGGAAAGGCCCGCAGGCATCTTTTACAGCCGTTCGTCATAACACCTTGGGGTTATGTTCGATCCCGTTCCGCTCGTTCATCTTTTCTTCATAAATAAAAAAATGCGGGCGGTGACCTGCGCGGAACAGCTATAAGAATTGCACTGCGCAGCTCCCGGGAAGATCAATCAACAACTCTTCGCGGAGGCGGAACATGAACAACACAGTAAAACTCGACCGCGCATTGGGCCTCTGGTCCGTTGTGCTCTTCGGTCTGGCCTATATGACGCCGATGATCGTCTTCGGCACCTTCGGCGCACTTGCCGCAGCAAGCCAGGGCACGACGGCGATGGCCTATCTCGTTGCCGCCGCCGCCATTCTGCTGACGGCGATCAGCTACGGCGTCATGGCCCGCGTCTATCCGGTTGCCGGCTCCGCCTACACCTATGCGCGCCGCTCGATCAGCCCCAGCATCGGCTTCCTCGTCGGCTGGGCGGTTCTGCTCGATTACTTCTTCCTGCCGATGGTCATCTGGCTGATCGGCGCCGCCTATCTGACCTCGGCATTTCCGGCGATCCCGGCCTATGTCTGGATCATCGGCTTCATCGTGCTCACCACGCTGGTCAATGTCGTCGGCATCGCCTTCGCAAACCGCGTCAATTTCATCCTGATGCTGGTGCAGCTCGCCGTCCTGATCGCCTTCGTGTTCCTGGCTGCCCGTTACGTCATGGCCGCCAGCGGTCCCGCAGGCCTCGTCTCGGCAACGCCGTTCTTCAAGACTGACGTGCCCTTCTCCGCATCGATCGCCGGTGCAGCCATCGCCGCCTATTCCTTCCTCGGCTTCGACGCCGTCTCGACGCTGACCGAGGAAACCAAGGATGCCAAACGCACCATGCCGCGCGCCATCCTCATCACCGCCCTTGCCGGTGGCCTCATCTTCGTCGTGGCTGCTTACATCACCCAGCTCGCCCATCCCGGCATGGACTTCGTCTCGGTCGATGCCGCTGCCAGCGAAATCGCCAAGATGATCGGCGGCGACGTCTTCGTCACCATCTTCCTCGCAACGCTGGTCGTCGCCCAGTTCACTTCGGGTCTCGCCGCTCAGGCAAGTGTCGGCCGCCTGCTGTTTGCCATGGGCCGCGACAACGTGCTGCCCTCATCGATTTTCGGCAGCCTGCATCCGAAGTGGCACACGCCGATCATTAACCTGATCCTCGTCGGCATCGTCGGTCTGCTGGCGCTGACCATGGACGTCACCACCTCGACCTCCTTCATCAACTTCGGCGCCTTCCTGGCATTCACCGCCGTCAACATCTCGGTCATCGCGCTCTACATGAAGGGCGATCAGCAGGTGAAACCGCTCGGCGCACTTGTCGGCCTCGTCATCCCGGCTCTGGCCGCCGTCTGCGACCTGTTCCTGCTCTGGAACCTCGACGAACATGCCAAGGTTCTCGGCCTGATCTGGCTGGTGATCGGCATCGGCTACCTCGCCTACCTGACGCGCTTCTTCCAGTCCGCGCCTCCCGAAATGGATTTTGCAGAATAACGTCCGCCAAGCGCCAGCCCGGCCGGCAACGGCCGGGCTATGCCAGAAACAGCCGGAACAGCTCGGCCTGGCTGGAAATATTGAGTTTCGAGTAGATCTGCCGGCGGTGCACCTTCACGGTATTGGGCGAGAGCTCCAGCACAGCGGCAAGCGAGAGGTTGGAATGCCCCTTGAGGATCAGCGTCACGATCTCGAGTTCACGCTTGGTCAGCAGCGGATGCTCGATCCGCGCCGCCGGAGCCGCGTTCTTGATCTCCAGCGACAGGCCGGAGACATGGAACCAATGACGGCCAGCCAGAGCGCAAACCAGCGGCGCTGCCGACCGCAAGCGCTGCAAGTCCTCTTCCGAAAACAGCGCCGCATTGCCGGTCCGCGACAGGGAAAGCACGGCGATATAGCCATTCTCCAGCGTCAGGACGAAGCCGATCTCGTCGAGGATCTCGGTGGTCGCGTAATGAATGCGGAAATACTCGGTCTGCGCAAAGTCGTCTGGCGCGATTTCGCGCATCACGATCATCCGCGCACTACTGTCGGCACGCACCGCATCGTAGAAGGGATCGAGCACGAAGGCGCCGGCCAGATATCGGTCGACGATCAGCGCCCGCTCGGCCACGATCTTCTCGTTGTAGAGATCGAAGGCGTGAGCATCGGGCGAGTAGATGAAGCCGTTCATCATCTGGAACGGCGAGAGCAGCCTGAGCGCCGCGGCAAGCGCATCCGGAAAGGACCGCGACCCGATGGCATTCGCTGCCTGAGCGAGAGCAGCATTCCAGACGTCGAAGGCCGGCATCTGGGCAGTTGGTCTCGAAACGGAATTCATGGATCGTCCTGGCACTCGAAAAGCCGCATAGGGCTTAAAACACAGCAAGCACTCTTTCAAAGCGAAATGCAATGACCCCGATGGAACATGCTCACATGACGACGAAACCGGCAGACGCCACTATTTCGCACCCGCTGGACCTCCCCGCGACTGAGATCGCCCGCGGTATCCGCGAAGGGCAGTTCAGTTCCGAATCCATCGTTGCGGAATCGATCCGCCGCGCCAGGCTGGTAACCGCGAGGCTGAACGCCTTCACCGTCATTCGCGAGGATCAAGCGCTTGAAGCCGCCAGCGCTGCCGACCGCGCGGTGACGCGTGGCGAAGCCACCGGGCCGCTTCACGGCGTACCCTTCGCAGCCAAGGACCTGACACCGACCGAGGGCGATCTGACAACACTCGGCTCCTGGACGAGAGGCGATTGGGTTCCCGCCGAAACCGCACTTGTCGTCCACCGTTTGCAGGAGGCCGGCGGTATTCTGATGGGCAAGACCGCCACCCCCGAATTTGCCTATGCAAGCTTCACCCACAGCCCGCGCTGGGGCGTGACGCACAATCCCTGGAATCCCGAGCATACGCCCGGCGGTTCGTCCGGCGGCTCGGCGGTGGCTGTCGCAACCGGCGTCGTGCCCTTCGCCGAAGGCACGGATATGGGCGGTTCGGTCAGAATTCCGGCAGCACTCAGCGGCACCGTCGGCCTGAAGCCCAGCCTCGGCCGCATCCCGATGACCATTCTTCCCAGCGTCTTCGACAATATTTCGCATTTCGGCCCGCTGGCCCGCACCGTCTCCGACGCCGTCTCCTTCATGGAAGCTGCCTCCGGCCCAAGCGACGAAGACATCTCCTCGTTGCCCATTGGCTTCGCTCCTGATGCGGCGAGAACAGGCAGCCTCAAGGGCAAGCGCTTCGCACTCTCGATCGATCTCGGCTACTACCAGATCGAGCCCGAGGTCGAACGCCTTGTCCGCAATGCCGCTGAGGAGCTTCGCCGTGCGGGCGCCATTGTCGATGAGGTCCCGATGCAATGGACCCGCGCCGTCAACGACGAGTGGTTCGACATCTGGTGCGTCTTCATGTCGGGTTTCTTCGGCGATACGATCGAGAGCCACCGCGAAAGGATGGATCCGGCCGTCGTCTCGATGATCGAACGCGGTCTGGCGATGAACGCCACGGCCTACAAGCGCGTCGAGCTGCTGCGCACCCGCATGTGGCGGGACATGGCCTCCCTCTTCCAGACCTATGACGCGCTGCTATGCCCCACCTGCGCCGTCACCGCACCGCTCACCACCGAATGCGACGACGATTATGTCGCGACCGGCCCTGACGGACGCTTCATCGGTCTCGATATGACCTGTCCCTTCAACATGCTGCCGCAGCTGCCCGCCCTCTCGCTGCCCGTCGGCCTTGCCGCGAATGGCCTGCCTGTCGGCCTGCAGATTGTCGGGCGGCGCTTTGCGGATGAGAGCGTGCTTTCGATGGCAGCGGGGCTCGAGGCCCGGCTCGCCGTGCCGAGACTGCCCGCCCCTTGACTTATGCTGCCGATCGTCCGACTTCACTGCTGACGAATGCAAGGAGCAGACCGATGAGCGAAGCCGCGAAGAGCACGATCGACCAGAGCGAAGTTGACCGCTTCTCGGCGATGGCGGCGGAGTGGTGGAGCCCGACCGGCAAGTTCAAGCCGCTGCACAAGTTCAATCCGGTACGGCTGACCTATATCCGCGACAAGGCGGCGGAGAACTTCGGGCTTGATCCGAAAAACCCGAAGCCGCTCGAAGGTCTGCGCGTTCTCGATATCGGCTGCGGCGGCGGACTGCTGTCGGAGCCCGTGGCTCGGATGGGCGCCACAGTCGTCGGCGCCGACCCCTCTGAGAAGAACATCGGCATCGCCTCCACCCATGCCAAGGCATCGGGTGTTTCAGTCGACTACCGCGCTGTCACGGCCGAGCAGCTTGCGGAGGCCGGCGAGACCTTCGATATCGTCCTGAACATGGAAGTCGTCGAGCACGTAGCTGACGTTGAATTCTTCATGACGACCTGCGCCAGGATGGTCCGCCCCGGCGGGATGATGTTCGTCGCCACCATCAACAGAACAATGAAGGCCGCCGCACTGGCGATCTTTGCCGCTGAAAACATCCTGCGCTGGCTGCCGCGCGGCACACATCAATATGAGAAGCTGGTGCGTCCGGAAGAGCTGGAAAAGCCGATGACGGAAAACGGCCTCCAAGTCATCGACCGCACGGGCGTGTTCTTCAATCCGCTTTCCAATCAATGGAACCTGTCGAAGGACATGGACGTCAATTACATGCTGCTGGCGAAACGCCAGCGGTAAGAGAGACGCCTTCAGACCTTCAGCTTGCCGACCCGTTCGAGCAGATCCTGCTGGCGTTCGGCGTTACGCGCTGCAAGCTCCTTGACCCGCTCCCGATCGATCGACAACTCGGACCGAAAGGCTGCTTGAACGTGAATGCGTGCGGGCTTGGTCCGTGGTCGTCGAGATGCTCGAGCCGCTGAGCACCCTCCCCCCAATCCGGCCGATGCGTTGCGGAAACCCACCAGAGCACGAGCGGCGGCCATGCCGGCTTCACATTCCAGCTGCGGGCATTCTTGAGCGCCTCGGCATGCACGCCATTGTAGCTGAACGCCATCAGCGACTCGATATCAGCCCAGAGTGAGAGCGATGATGGCGCGGACGTGAAGCCGCTGCCCTCGATGTAACGCGGAAAGACTTGCCCACCCCAGCTTCTGGTGCCGGGCACGCCCGGATAACCCGAGCGGCCGAGGAAGCCGCTGGCACGCGTCGCCGCCTCGAAGTTCAGCGGCTCGCTCAGGACAAAGCCCTGGATGGTCTCGCTTTCCGGAGGAGCGACGTGGAGGCCAAAATTGTAGAAGGCCAGGCGCTCCGTCTTCATGTCAGTTCACGTCATCTGGCAGAACCGGCAACGCCGCAATCTCGATACCTTCGTCGATCAGCTCTTGCGCCTCATGCGCGGTCGCTTGACCGATGATACCGCGAGCATCAGCCTCGCCGTAGTGGATCTTCCGCGCCTCTTCGGGAAACTTGGTGCCAACGTCTTCGGAGTTCGCCTTGACCTCCGCAACCGCCTGCTTGAGCTTCTGGAACGCTTCGCGGCGCATCGCATCCATGGCGACAGTCTTGATTTCATCCTTCTTCCGCGCCGTCGAAACCGAAGGCGCCATCAGCACCTTCGAGATCGTTGCCGACTTACAGACCGGACACGTCAGAAAGCCGGAGGCCAACTGACGGTCGAAATCGGCACTCTCGGAGAACCAGCCTTCGAATTCGTGCGCATTCTCGCAACTGAGGGAATAGCGAATCAAGCGGTAACGCTTCCGCTCGACGCTGCCGGTATTTTCTCGATTGAAAACTCCCGGCCATTCTTCAGGTTCGGGATCTTGTCATGCGCCGCCTTGACGGCGGCAGGATCGATATCGGCGACGATGACGGCCTCGCCGGTTCCGCCTGCAGAAGCCAGCACGCGTCCCCAGGGATCGATGATCATCGAATGCCCGAAGGTCTCGCGTCCATCCTCGTGAACGCCGGCTTGCGCCGCCGCAATGACGAAGACTCCATTTTCGATGGCTCGGGCGCGCAAAAGGATTTCCCAATGCGCCTCACCGGTCTGCTTGGTGAAGGCGGCAGGCACCGTTATGACCTCAGCACCGGCAACGGCCTGTGCCCGGAAAAGCCCGGGGAAGCGGACATCGTAGCAAATGGTGAAGCCCATCTCGGCAAACGGCAGCGACACGACGCGCGCCTCCGAGCCTGGCCGATAGGCCGCGCTTTCGCGCCAACTCTCGCCATTGTCGAGATCGACATCGAACATGTGGATCTTGTCGTAACGGTTGAGCACCTTGCCATCAGGCCCGAACAGGAAGCCGCGATTGGCCATCTTGCCATCATCGAGCGCGATCGCCGTCGAACCGACATGCATGTAAATGCCGAGCTCGGCGGCAAGCTCCGATGCAGTCTTGACGATGATGTCGTCAGCCTCACCGCGCAGCACCGCCTTGGCGGCTGCCCGATCCCGCTGCAGCATTCCCGTCATCTCGGGCGTCTGAACGTATGTCGCGCCCTGTGCGGCGGCCTCACTAACCAGCCGTGCCATCGACACGGCGTTTCGAGCCGGATCGACACCTGAACACATTTGAACGGCAGCAGCCCTGAAGACCATGGTTCCGGCTCAGGCTGCGAGCATCGGGTCGAGCTTGCCGGCCCGATCGAGTGCGAAGAGGTCGTCGCAACCGCCGACATGTTTGCCGCCGATGAAAATCTGCGGGAATGTCGATCGGCCATTCGACTTGCCGATCATCTCCTGGCGGAGATCGGGAGAGAAGGTCGCGTCATGCTCGACATAGTCGACACCCTTCTGTTCGAGAAGGGATTTTGCGCGTGCGCAATAGCCGCAAGCCTGCCGCGTATAGATCGTTACCGGTGTCATCTCTATCTCCAGACGAGTGCCTGTTTTCACTAGTCATATAGGTTCTGAAAGGGCCCTTGCAAAGGTCAAAACACTGATGTCGGCGGCGCCCGCCTTGCGCAACGCGCGCGTTGCCGCAGCCACTGTCGCCCCTGTCGTATAAACGTCATCGACGAGCACGACACGTTTGCCGAAGACGTCGTTTTCGTGGCCGCGCGCCAACGCGAAGGCTCCCCGGACATTGTCCTCGCGGGCACGGGCGCCGAGACCAACCTGCTGCTCGGTCCGTTTGACGCGCAAAAGCGTTGCCGGAAGCAGCGGCTTGCCGGATAGACTGGCAATATGCCGCGCCAGCTCGGCCGCCTGATTGAACTTGCGCGACAACAGCCGCGAGCGATGCAAGGGCACCGGAATGATTGCGTCGCAAATCTCGACTGTGCCGTCGGCTGCGCGCAGCATCCAGCCCGCCATCATCGGCGCCAGATCGACACGGTCGCGATATTTGAGGCCATGAACGAGATCGCGGACGGCCTCGTCATGGATGGCGGCAGAGCGCAGCCGGTCGAAGGGCGGCGGGTTTGCGATCGCTTCGGCACAGAGAATTCCGACGCCAAGATCGTGCGAGAAGGGAAGTCCGAGAACCTCGCAATAGGGCCGCTCGATGAAGCGCACGCCAGACCAGCATTTGGCACAGAGCCCTCGATGCCCCGCGGTCAGCACCCCGCAGGCCGAACAGGCCGGCGGATAAACCAGATCCGCAAGCATGCGAAAGGGCTGGAGGACAAGCGTCCGTCCGGATTCTCTCAGCCTGCCGAAATCGATTGCCCCCATAGACGAAAGCTAGCTGGTTTTCCAGCAAAGGAAAATCCGTCTTGCCGCTTGAGAATGACGGGACTATTCACGTCGCATGGATATCATTTTCGACAGGGCGGCGATCGCCGCACACCGCCACCGCGCCTTGCAGGCAGGCGATCCGAAGGCCGCGTTCCTTCTCGATATCGCCGCCGAGGAGCTGGCCGAGAGACTGTCGGTGGTCGAGCGCACCTTCGAGCACGCCGTCGAACTGCACGGCGCGACGGGCGCGGCGGCGCGCGCCGCATTGGCAACCGGCAAGATCGGCGATCTCAGGCGCATCGAAGTGCAGGATGTTTCCGGCGCTCCCGGCGAACTTCAGGTCGCGCCGCTGGAGGACGTTCCGCTCGAACCGCAATCCGCCAACCTCGTCATCGCGCCGCTCAGCCTGCATTTGACCAACGACACCCCCGGCGTCTTCATCCAGATCAAGCGTGCACTGCGGCCTGACGGCCTGTTCCTGGCAGCCATTCCCGGCGCTGGAACGCTGCAGGAACTGCGCGATGTTCTGCTTGCGACCGAGGCCGAAATGACCGGCGGCGCCAGCCCCCGTGTCATTCCTTTTGCCGATGTGCGCGATGTCGGCGGATTGTTGCAGCGCGCCGGCTTCTCGCTGCCTGTCATTGATGCCGAAACCTATACGGTGCGCTACGATTCGATCTTTCCCCTGATGAAGGATCTGCGGGCGATGGGGATGGCGAACCCGCTCGCCGCGCGCAGCCGCAAGCCACTGACCCGCGCCTTCTTTCTGCGCGCAGCCGAAATCTACGCCGAGCGCTACTCCGATCCGGATGGCCGGATCCGCGCGACATTCTCGATAATCTACGTCTCGGGATGGGCTCCTCACGAGAGCCAGCAGAAGCCCCTTCAGCCGGGATCGGCGAAGGCACGCCTTGCCGATGCTTTACGCGTCGAAGAGCACAAGTTGAAGCAGTGAAGCGCTGATTTACGGGTTATGCGCGGCGATCGTGTTGCTGACATTCGTCAGCATGGTCTGGAGATTGTTGCCGAAGGTACCGACACCGGCAATAATGCCGACGGAGATCAATGCCGCCAGCAAGCCATATTCGATGGCGGTAGCGCCGCGGATATCCGCGATCAAAGCCTTCAGAGAACGCATTACCCCCAACCTTTCCCGCATATGGCGGTGACCTTTTCCTCTGCGCCCCGGCAGACGGTCTTCCCTCAGCAGCCGGCGCCCGAACCGTACCCCTGGACGACGCAGACGGAGCCAGGGCTTTCCTGGAGCACGCTGCGGCGGATTGTGTAGCGCTTGCCGTTCTCGGTCTTGGGGATCGAGCCCGTCGTGATGTTGTCGAATTCCGTCGGCACGCTGGCAAACACGCTGGACTTCGATTTATCGGCGAGCATCGGCGTGAGGATCAACGTCAGGGCGACCGCGGCTGTGCCGAACAGCAAGGCAAGATTAAGCGCACCCGTCCTGCGCGAGGCATTCGAGCTCTGCTGCTTCTCTCTGACTGCTTTCCAGAAATCGTCGTCCATCCGTCAAGCCTTTACACACACACGCCGGTTGCTTGATTGAGGCCGATCTTTGGCAGAAGGTGATAAACGATCGATTAATATCCGCGGACAAAAACCATCCGTGAAAGTAAATCGTGAGAAATCTCTAAAGTAGATCCTGCAGCATCGGTATCAGCGGCTCGTCGGCCGGTGGCATCGGATAATCGCGCAATGCCATGGGCTTAACCCATTTCAGCGCCTGGCCTTCGCGGCCCTGCGGAACGCCTTCGTAGCGGCGGCATACATAAAGCGGCATCAGCAAATGAAATGTGTCATAGCTGTGGCTGGCGAAAGTCAGCGGCGCCAGACAGGCGACCTTGGTCTTGATGCCGAGCTCTTCCTCGAGCTCCCGCACCAGCGTTTCCTCCGGCGTCTCGCCGGGCTCCAGCTTGCCGCCCGGAAATTCCCAGAGCCCTGCAAGCGATTTCCCCTCCGGGCGCTGCGCCAGAAGAATTCGCCCATCGGAATCGATCAGCGCGCAGGCGGCAACCAGAAGGATCTTCTTGCCGGCCTCGCTCATCCGCAGCGATCCTTGCGCCAGTAGCTGTAGCGATAGGCTTCGCGAAAGCCGATCCGCTCGTAAAGAGCGAGCGCCGGCGCATTGTCCGCCTTTACCTGAAGCCAGGCGGAGCGCGCAGAGCGCATCCGTGCCCAGCGCAGCGCAGACGTCAGGATTTCGAGACCCAGCCCCTCGCGCCGGCGCTCCCGCGCAACCGATAGCGACATGATACCCGCGAGATCGTTGTCCTGAACGCAGAGCACTGTCGCCAGCGGACCGGTCTCCGGATCCTCGATCATGAACAAGCCGGATGGCGGCTTGATCGCATTGATGATCTCGGCAAGCGCCGGCTTCAGTTTCGCCGAGACCTGATCGGTCGCCAGATTGGCATCGACGAAGCGGCCGATATCGTGGGTCGGGAGATGATCGAGCGTATCGGGAAGCTCGGCCTGCGTCAGATCGCAGGTCATGACGATCGTCTCGTCGAAATGCGTCCAGTTCTGCGCTGCCACCAGATCCACCAGCAAGGGCGAGCAGAGCGGCGTTTGCCGCAAAACCGCCGGGCGGCCATAGGCCTCGAACTTGCGGCTCGCCTTTTCCACGCGGATTTCGATGTCGCGATGGTCGGACGGATCGAGCGGCACGATGGAATTCAGGCGGTTGGACGGATGACCGGCCGTCAAACGCACCTGCCAACTGCCATCATATTGCACGGACGAGGCCGGCCAGGCCCGGAACCCGACGGCCTCGAGCCTGCGCACCAGCGGCAGATTTGCACTTTTTGAAGAAGTCTCAGTCAATGAACGATCAGCTCCGGTAGTCGCCGTTGATCGCCACATACTCCTTAGTGAGGTCGCAGGTCCAGACCGTTGCGTGACCATTCCCGAGGCCGATATCGACTTTGACAGGAATATCCTGCTCCTTCATGACATTCGAGGCCGCCTCTTCGGAGTAGCCGGGGTCACGCTCGCCGTTGACGGCAACGCGCACGTCACCGAACCAGATCGCCAGCCTGTCGCGGTCCGCCATCTCGCCGGCCTTGCCGACAGCCATGACGATACGCCCCCAATTGGCGTCTTCGCCGGCAGCCGCGGTCTTCACCAGCGGTGAATTGGCGATCGAAAGCGCGATGCGCTTTGCGGCAGCGTCGCTCTCGGCGCCGGTCACGGTGATCTCCAGCATCTTCGTGGCGCCTTCGCCATCGCGACAAACCTGCAGGGCGAGATCCTTGAGCACTTCATTGAGCGCTACGCGGAAAGTCGCGAGGCGGGCATCGTCGGCGCGCTCGACGCGGGCCTGACCGTCTGCCGTAGCCGCACCCGTTGCAAACAGCATCAGCGTATCGGATGTCGAGGTGTCGCTATCGACAGTCATCGAGTTGAAGGTCGGGCCAACGCCCTCGGACAGCATCGCCTGCAGGACAGCCGGGGCAATATCGGCATCGGTCACCACGAAGGACAGCATCGTCGCCATATCGGGCGCGATCATGCCAGCGCCCTTGGCGATGCCGTTGATGGTGACGGTCGCACCACCGATCTCGGCGCTGCGCGTGGCGACCTTCGGATAGGTATCGGTCGTCATGATCGCCTTGGCAGCTTCGAACCAGAAGTCGCCACTCGCATCGCGATGCATGGCATCCAGAACACCAGCAAACTTGGTCGCATCCAGCGGCTCACCGATGACGCCGGTCGATGCCAGGTAGATTTCATTCTCGCCGCAGCCGACGGCGGCGGCAGCCGACTTCGCCGTCAGCTCGGTCGCAGCGCGACCCTTGAGGCCAGTAAAGGCGTTGGCATTGCCGGAATTGACAACGACGGCGCGTGCAATGCCATGCGGCAGGTTGGCGCGGCAGAAATCGACAGGCGCCGAAGGGCATTTCGAACGCGTGAAAACGCCCGCAACCGAGGCAGGCTTGTCGAAGACCATCATCAGCACGTCGGTCCGGTTCTTGTACTTGATGCCTGCAGAAGCGGTCGCCATGCGCACACCGCGCAGCGCAGGCATGGATGCGAAGGTCTTCGGGGCGAGCGGAGAAACGGAACCGGACATTGTGATGGACCTGCCTGATAGTGAAGGGCCCGGAAGAACCGGGCCCGAATAGTGATGATTACTGCTGCGGCTGAACGACGGGCTCTTGACCCGGCGCCGGCTGCTTGTTCGCATCCTCGTAACCCTTGCGCAGGGTTTCGTCCATGATGTCGACCTTGGACTTTTCCTTCGCGGAAGCGAGAAGAGCAAGATACTTGTCGCGCATGACGAGCTGACGAACCTGATCCTTGACCTGATCGAACGGCGGCGGAGGTGCGTCGCGCTTATCTTCGACCTTGATGACGTGATAGCCGAAATCGGTCTTCACAGGGGTCTTCGAGTAGGTTCCCTTGTCGAGCGCGAAGGCTGCGTCTTCGAATTCCTTGACCATGCGGCCCTTGGTGAAATAGCCGAGATCGCCCCCGTCAGCCTTGTTCGGGTCGGTGGACTTTTCCTTGGCGAGCTCTGCGAAATCCTTGCCGGCGTCGAGCTGCTTGATGACGTCCTTGGCTTCGTCTTCGGTCTTCACCAGGATGTGGCGGGCATGCACTTCTTCCTGCTTCGGAAGAGCGGCGACTTCCTTGTCGTAGCGCGCCTTCACTTCGTCGTCGGTAACGGTGTCAACGACGTGCTTCTTGAAGTAGGCGTTGTGCAGTTCGCGGTCCGTCAGATACTGAAGGCGCTTCTTGAACTCGTCGGTCTGATCGAGCTTTTCCGTGGCGGCATCGCCGGCGAGCAGCTTTACGTCGATGGCGGCGGAAAGCGCTGCGACCTTCTTCTGATCGTCAGGCAGCTGCGCCAGCTGCGGATCGAGATTGGCGATCGCCAGATCCAGTTCCGACTGATGAATTTCCAGAGTGCCAACCTTGGCAATGACGGCATCCGGCTTGTCTTCAGCATAGACCGGCGCATGGAACGCAACGAAGGTCGCGACCGCCATCACGGCAAGTTTGTTGTAGCTCAACATCAAATAACCTTTCAGAGTTACACCGCCGGCTTCAGCATCATGTGTGAATCCAGCCCAAAACAGCGTTCAACACTGGAATGTGGCCTTTCTATATCAGCCAAATCCGTTGACATCATTCGACCCCCCTCTTATCTGTCACGCAACCTCGCGTCCAGAAAAGTTTCCTGGCGTTTCGAGACGCGTGCCTGATTTTCGGCTGGGCATTCGTATAAGAAAAGCCGGGGAAGAATATTGAGAAAGGACCAGTCATATGGTCAGCTTTGGCGGCCTTGCCCGCAAGATATTTGGCTCTGCCAATGACCGCCGCGTGCGGTCTTTCCAGCCGAAAGTCGCAGACATCAATGCGATTGAAGAAAAGACGCGGGCATTGAGCGACGAACAGCTCGCCGCTCAGACGGTCGAGTTCCGCAAGCTCCTCGCCGAAGGCAAGACGCTCGACGACATCCTGGTGCCCGCCTTCGCGGTCGTCCGCGAGGCCTCGCGCCGTGTACTCGGCATGCGACCTTTTGACGTACAGCTCGTCGGCGGCATGATCCTTCACTCCGGCGATATCGCAGAGATGAAGACCGGTGAAGGTAAGACACTGGTCGCAACCCTGCCGGTTTATCTGAACGCGCTTTCCGGCAAGGGCGTGCACGTCGTCACCGTCAACGACTACCTGGCGCAGCGCGACGCGGCGACCATGGGCAAGGTCTACGGCTTCCTCGGGCTGACCACGGGCGTCATCGTCCACGGCCTTTCCGACGAGGAACGCGCCGCCGCCTATGGCTGCGACATCACCTACGCGACCAACAACGAGCTCGGCTTCGATTATCTGCGCGATAACATGAAGTACGAGAAGAACCAGATGGTTCAGCGCGGCCATAACTTCGCGATCGTCGACGAAGTGGACTCGATCCTCGTCGATGAAGCGCGCACGCCGCTGATCATCTCCGGTCCGCTGGACGACCGCTCCGATCTCTACAACACGATCGATGCCTATATCCCGCTCCTCTCGGACGGCGACTATGAGATCGATGAAAAGCAGCGTTCTGCCAACTTCTCCGAAGAAGGCACCGAAAAGCTTGAAAACCTGCTGAAACAGGCCGGCCTGCTGAAGGGCAACGCACTCTACGACATCGAAAACGTCGCGATCGTTCACCACGTCAATAACGCGCTGAAGGCCCACAAGCTGTTCCAGCGCGACAAGGACTATATCGTCCGCAACGACGAGATCGTTATCATCGACGAATTCACCGGCCGCATGATGCCGGGACGCCGTTATTCGGAAGGCCAGCACCAGGCGCTCGAAGCCAAGGAAAAGGTCAAGATCCAGCCTGAGAACCAGACACTGGCGCAGATCACGTTCCAGAATTATTTCCGCATGTACGGCAAGCTCGCCGGCATGACCGGTACGGCGCAGACGGAAGCGGAAGAATTCGGCAACATCTACGGCCTCGAAGTCGTCGAAGTACCGACCAACCTGCCGATCCAGCGTATCGATGAAGACGACGAGGTCTACCGGACCTTTGAGGAGAAGTTCAAGGCGATCATCGCCGAGATCGCCGAGGCGCAAAAGCGCAACCAGCCCGTTCTGGTTGGCACGACCTCGATCGAGAAGTCCGAACTGCTGGCCGACATGATGCGCAAGCAGGGCTTCAAGGACTTTCAGGTCCTCAACGCCCGCTATCATGAGCAGGAAGCCTATATCGTCGCACAGGCCGGCGTTCCCGGCGCCGTTACGATCGCCACCAACATGGCCGGCCGCGGTACCGACATTCAGCTCGGCGGCAATCTCGACATGCGTGTCGAGCGCGAGCTCGATGGCGTCGAGCCCGGCCCGGAATACGACGCGAAGGTCGAGGCGATCCGCGAAGAGATCAAGCAGCTCAAGGAAAAGGCGATTGCCGCAGGCGGTCTCTACGTCATCGCGACAGAGCGTCACGAAAGCCGCCGTATCGACAACCAGCTGCGTGGCCGTTCCGGCCGCCAGGGCGACCCTGGCCGTTCGAAGTTCTACCTGTCGCTTCAGGACGACCTGATGCGCATCTTCGGCTCCGACCGTATGGATTCGATGCTGACGAAGCTCGGCCTCAAGGAAGGCGAAGCGATCGTCCATCCCTGGATCAACA
The DNA here is from genome assembly GCF_056399485.1 of Rhizobium sp. 01N424. Taxonomy (NCBI): domain Bacteria; kingdom Pseudomonadati; phylum Pseudomonadota; class Alphaproteobacteria; order Hyphomicrobiales; family Rhizobiaceae; genus Rhizobium; species Rhizobium sp. 01N424. The sequence continues at coordinate 444,220 of NZ_JBFTRK010000003.1, read as the reverse complement.
AGGCCCTCGAGCGCGCCCAGAAGAAGGTCGAAGCCCGCAACTTCGACATCCGCAAAAACCTGCTCAAGTATGACGACGTTCTGAACGATCAGCGCAAGGTCATCTTCGACCAGCGCCTGGAGCTGATGGAATCGGCCAATATCGCCGAGACCGTTTCGGACATGCGCCGCGAAGTCATCGAAGATCTCGTCGACAAGCACATCCCCGAGCGCGCCTATGCCGAACAGTGGGATGCTGCCGGTCTGAAGGAACAGGTCGTCAGCCTGCTGAACCTTGATCTGCCCGTCGAAGACTGGGTCAAGGAAGAAGGTATCGGCGAAGACGATATCCGCGAGCGCCTGACCGAAGCCTCCAACGCCGCCTTCACGGAGAAGGCCGAACGTTTCGGTGATGACATCATGCGCTATGTCGAGCGCTCGATCGTCATGCAGACGCTCGACCATCTCTGGCGCGAACACATCGTCAATCTCGATCACCTGCGCTCGGTCATCGGTTTCCGCGGCTATGCGCAGCGCGATCCGTTGCAGGAATACAAGTCGGAAGCCTTCGAGCTCTTCCAGTCGCTGCTGAACAACCTCCGCCAGGCGGTCACCGCACAGCTGATGCGCGTCGAACTGGTCCAGCAGGCGCCTGCCGAACCAGAACTTCCGGTCATGCACGCACAGCACCTAGACCCGGCGACCGGCGAGAACGAATTTGCGACGGCTTACCAGGCCTCGGAAGTCATCGTCGCTCCCGAGAACCGCGACCCGAACGACCCCTCCACCTGGGGCAAGGTCGGCCGCAACGAAGCCTGCCCTTGCGGCTCGGGCAAGAAGTTCAAGCACTGCCACGGCGCATTTGCCGAAGCGTAAGAGCTTGGATAGACAATGAAGATGCCGCCTCCGGGTGGCATTTTCATTTGCGGCACAGACAACCGCGATATTAAGCGCCGCGGATGCGCCACAACCGTTTCTTAACCCTGATCTGGCAAGACTGACGATACGATTTGCCTGAGTTCTGGGTTGTGCGTGTTCATTATGGCAGTCATTGAGACGGCGGAAAAAATGCTGCCCGCGAGCCTGCGTCCCGCCGGAAGCCGGGTTCTCCACATGCTTGCCGCCGTGCTGACCCAGCGGGATGGCAAGGCGACCGCCCAGCGCATGGCGCTGACGGCCTTCGCAATCCGCATCCTCAGCGCCGCCCTAGCCTTCGTTTCCCAGATCGTCCTTGCGCGGCTGATGGGCGAGTGGGAATACGGTATCTACGTCTTCATCTGGGTACTGATCGTTCTTTTCGGCGACCTCTCCTGCCTCGGTTTCCACACCGCGATCGTTCGCTTCCTGCCGCAATACAAGGCATCGGGCGCTTTCGAGGAAATCCGCGGCCTGACCGGCACCGCCCGCATCTTCGCGATCCTTTCCGGTTCGCTGCTGATGGTGTTTGGCATGGCAGGCCTGCATTTCTTCGGCGACAGGATTGCGACCTACTATCTGATCCCCGGCTTCCTTGGCCTTCTCGCTCTACCGATGATCGCGCTCGGAGACGTCCTGGAGGGTACTTCGCGCGCCAATCACTGGCCGGTCATGGCCCTGAGCCCGATCTATATCATCCGGCCGGTACTGATCATCGTCTTTATGCTCATCGCGAACGCGATGGGTGCAGATCATACCGCCGTCACGGCGATGCAGGCTGCTCTCGCTGCTACCTACGTTACGGCGCTTGGCCAATATGCCGCGACGCTGCTACGCCTGCGCCACCACTACGACACCGGAGATCGCAAGGTTGATTTCATCGTTTGGCTGAGCGTCGCCTTCCCGATCTTTCTGATCGAGGGTGCCAGCTTCCTGCTGACCAACTCCGATGTCGTCATCGTCGGTATCTTTCTTGAGCCGCATGATGTCGCAATATACTTCGCTGCAGCCAAAACCATGGCGCTGGTGCAGTTCATCATGTTTTCGGTAAAGGCTGCCTCCGGCCCGCGTTTCTCCAGCATAATCGCCGACGGCACGAGGGGCGAGCTCGCCTCTGCCGCCGCCGACGCTGCGCGATGGACGTTCTGGCCGGCACTTGGCGTCGGCCTCGCGGTCCTTGCCGCTGGCCACCTGCTTCTATCGCTATTCGGTGGAGCCTTCACCGCCGGCTATGTTCTGATGGCGATCCTGCTTGCCGGCATTCTTGCCAAGGCGCTGGTTGGCCCGGCCGAAATGCTGCTGATGATGGCAGGCAAGCAGAACCTCTGCGCTGCCCTCTATGCTGGCGCGCTGACGGCCAATATCACGCTGAACCTGACCCTTATCCCCCACCTCGGAACCATCGGCACCGCGATCGCCACGGCATCGGCGATGGCCGTCGAGGCAACACTTCTTCATATCGCTGTGCGGCGCACGCTTGGCATCGTACTTTTTGCATTCAGCCGCCCGGCGATTGCGCAGGCAGACAGGAAGGCCCCTTGATGGTGCGCACCCCTCCGAATACCGAGTCCACCGACGCTACCACCAACCGGATGGTTCACGAGCTCGCCTCGCTGAATTTCGAGGGACCGCAGGCCGAGGCCCGCGTCGAGATCGGCCGCCTGGGGCGCGAGCTTTGCGTCTATCCCGGCAAGCTCGGCTACGAGCTGCAGGATGAACTCGACTTCCTGTCGAACCGGGCGATCGAACCGAACGTTTTCTTCACCGGCCGCTTCCTGGCGCCCGCCATGCCGCGCCTCGACGACCGGCAGGTCAGCTTCGCGCTGATGCGTGATACCGGCGGCAATCGCAGCCGCATGCGCTTCCTGATGCCGTTCTCCGTCGAGAAGCCGGGCTTTGCCGTCGGCCCATCGATCATCCGTGCGTGGTCGAACAGCTTCGCGCCGCTTGGAACGCCGCTTGTCGATGCCGAGGATGCAGCCGAGACGCTCGACAATCTCTTCGAGGGCCTGACGATCCGCGATCTCAGGCTGCCCCCCATTCTGGTCCTTCCGGATCTGCGGCTGAACGGCATTTTCGCTCGGCTCGTCAAAGCCGTCGCGCTGAGCCGCAACCTGCCGATCACCATGACAAACCCCTTCGAGCGTCCGATGCTGCAGAGCGAGGAAGACGCCGCCGTCTATCTCACAAGCTCCGTATCCTCGTCGCACATGCGCGAGATGCGCCGGCAATGGCGGCTTCTTGAGGACAAGGGCACGGTGACCTACAGCGTCGCCCGCCAGCCGCGCGACGTGCATATGCGCTTCGAACAGTTTCTCGCCATGGAAGCCGGCGGATGGAAGGGCAAGAAGCGCAGCGCGCTCGCCACCGACCGCTACCACACCGCCTTCGCCCGCGAAGCCGTCTCCAATCTGGCAGCCATCGACGCGGTCCGTATTCACACCATCGACTTTAACGGCAAGGCGATTGCCGCCATCGTCGTGCTGATGATGGGTGGCGAGGCCTATACTTGGAAAACCGCCTATGACGAGGAGTTTGCCCGCTATTCGCCCGGCAAGCTGCTGATGGGCGAGTTGACGGAATGGCATCTCGACGACGCCAACATCATCAGGTCCGATTCCTGCGCCATTCCCGGCCACCCGATCATGAGCCGCTTCTGGAAGGAACGCGAGGAGATGGGAACGCTGGTCATCGGCCTGTCGCAGAACGGCGACCGGGACGTGCGCCAGGCGGCAACCCAGCTGCACATGTACAGCAACACCCGCAACATGGCGAAAATGCTGCGCGCCAAGATCATGTCGCTTGCCGGACGCGGCTAGGCGGTCTCTGCGGCGGCGCGCTCCCGCAGCGTTCGCCGGATCACCTTGCCAGTCGTCGTCAAAGGCAGCGCATCGACGAATTCCACTTCACGTGGATATTCGTGCATCGAGAGGCGCATCTTCACCCAGTCGCGGATTTCGGCGGCAAGTCCCGCGCTTGGCACAAAGCCCTGTGACAGCACGACATAGGCCTTGACGATCTCGGTGCGGACCGGGTCCGGCTTGCCGACCGCCGCTGCCAGCTGCACCGCGGGGTGGCCGGACAGGCAATCCTCGATCTCCGCCGGCCCGATCCGGTATCCGGATGAGGTGATGACGTCGTCGTCGCGGCCCTCGAAGGTGATGAAGCCTTCTTCATCCTGATGCGCCAGGTCTCCTGTCAGCAGCCAGCCGTTGGCGAACTTGCGCTCCGTCGCGTCATCATCGTTCCAGTAGCCAAGAAACATCACCGGATCCGGCGCCCTGACACCGATCTGCCCGGTCTGCCCCACCGGCAGCTCGTTGCCCTTGTCATCGACGACGGCAGCCAGATGCCCCGGCACCGGCCGCCCGATCGCCCCCGCCTTCGAAACGCCGGCGGCGGCACTTGAGGAGATCACAAAATTGCACTCAGTCTGACCGTAGAATTCGTTGACGGTCATTCCCAGCGCATCGCGCACCCAGTTATAGGTCTCGCGGCCGAGAGACTCGCCCGCCGAACCGATTGTGCGCAGATCAAGATGGTATTTCTGGTGCAGATCGCCGCCAGCCTTCAATAGCCTGAGCGCCGTTGGCGGAATGAAGGCGTTGCGCACATGCATCTCCGCCATGATCCGGTAGGCCGTATCCGCATCGAATTTCTGGGCCGGCGATGAAACCACGGGCACGCCGAGCAGCAGGCTTGGCAGCAGCGCGTTCAGCAATCCGCCCGCCCAAGCCCAGTCGGATGGCGTCCACACCTTGTCTCCCGCCTGCGGGAACCCCTCATGGGCAAACTGCATGCCCGGAATATGGCCCGCGAGCACGCGATGGCCATGCAAGGCGCCCTTCGGCGGACCCGTCGTGCCCGAGGTGAAGATCATCAGCGCCGGATCATCGGGGCCGGTCCCGGCGGCCTCGAAGACAGGCGAATACGCTGCGACCAGATCTGCGAAATAAAGCGCTTCTCCGCCGTCGATCGAAATGACCGTCTTCAGTTCGGGAAGCCGGTCGCGGATTTTCGCGATCCGCGTCATCCCGAAGGCATTGGTGATGACAGCGGATGCGCCTGCCGTCTTCAGCCGGTATTCCAGCGCCTCGACACCAAAAAGCAGCGCCAGTGGCAGCGCGATGGCGCCCATCTTGTAGATCGCGACATGCGAAATGACAGTCTCGAAGGATTGCGGCAGCAGCAATGCCACACGATCGCCGCGCCGGATACCGAGCGAAACCAGCGCGTTGGCGAGTGACGCCGACCTCTGAGAAAGCTCGCCATAGCTCATCGCTTGATGGCGGCCGTCAGGGTTGAAATGTTCGAGACAGATCCTGCCAGACTCTCTTGCAGCCCAATCGTCGCTGACCGCCCGGCCGATATTGAAATCACCTGGAATGTCCCACGCAAATTCACGGTAGAGATCGTCGTACCGATCGAAGTCGGGCAATTTCATAGGTCAGGTCCAGTCGATGCTGCACCAGCTAACACCCTGTAGCGCCGAAGCGCAAGCGGGTGGCCGAGCACTGCAAATTTCTGCCCGCAGCCTGCTGACACTTCGCCCGTATTCGCCCTAGATTATTCGGCAGGCGGCGGCGTTTATTCAATCACGGAGTCATTTCAATGGATTATGTAAAACTCGGCAGGACCGGCCTCGAAGTGTCGAAAATCTGCCTCGGATGCATGACCTTCGGCGATCCCGGCCGCGGCAACCATGCCTGGACGCTCGGCGAAGAGGAAAGCCGCACGATCCTCAAGCAGGCGATCGATCTCGGCATCAACTTCCTCGACACCGCCAACACCTATTCTGATGGCTCTTCCGAAGAGATCGTCGGCAGGGCCATCAAGAGCTTTTCCAAGCGCGAAGACATCGTGCTCGCCACCAAGGTCTTCAACCGCATGCGCCCCGGCCCCAATGGCGCCGGCCTGTCGCGCAAGGCGATCTTCGACGAGATCGACAACAGCCTGCGCCGCCTCGGCACCGATTACGTCGACCTCTACCAGATCCATCGCTTCGACTATTCGACGCCGATCGAGGAAACGCTGGAGGCACTGCATGACGTCGTGAAATCGGGCAAGGCCCGCTATATCGGCGCCTCCTCGATGCATGCGTGGCAATTTGCCAAGATGGTCTATGCCTCGCGCCTCAACGGCTGGACCGAATTCGTCAGCATGCAGGATCACGTCAATCTGCTCTACCGCGAGGAAGAGCGCGAGATGCTGCCATTCTGCCAGGACCAGAAGATCGCCGTCATTCCCTGGAGCCCGCTTGCCCGCGGCCGCCTGACGCGCGACTGGGACGAGCAGACGGCCCGCACCGAAAGCGACGAATTCGGCAAGACGCTCTACCGTCAGGCCGAAGAATCCGACCGCAAGATCATCGACGCCGTTGGCCGTCTGGCGAAGGAGCATGGCGTGCCTCGTGCGCAGATCGCAACGGCCTGGATCCTGCAGAAGAGCGCAATCACGGCACCGATCATCGGCGCATCCCGGCCGGGTCATCTGAGCGATGCCGTCGCCGCGTTGGCGGTTAAACTGACGCCGGAGGAGATCGCAGCCCTCGAAGAACCCTACATTCCCCACCGCGTCGAAGGCTTCAAATAAGCAAACGGCCGGCGCCGTCTCAAACCTTGAGCGGCGCCGATTTCGGCGCCAACCTCTCACGCATCGACGAGAGGAATTGCGCCGCCAGTTCGCGGCTCTGGACGGCCCGCGCCAGGCTGACCGCCCCCATCATCGACGACAGCGTGGTAAAGCCGTTCTTGCGCCGTTCTTCTGGCGTGTCGCCGGGGACGACTTCAGCCAGGATTGCCGCAAGCTTCTCGAAGCCATCGTTGAAAATTTCGCGTACCGCGCCAGTGCTTCGCCCGACCTCGTCCATCAGCGAGACGAAGACGCAGCTGTTGCCGGGATCATCGACGGCCCGCCAGGAGACATAGTGCTCGATAAGCGCCTCCAGCGGCCGATCAGGAGACTGCGCGATCAGCTCCTTCCAGCGCACTTCAACCCGCGCGACCAGCGCCCGGCTGACCTCGATCTGCAATTCGTCCTTCGACTGAAAGTGGCCGTAGAAACCGCCATGCGTCAGCCCGCAGGCCTTCATGATGTCGGCAACACCAACGCCATCGAAGCCGTTCTCGCGAAACATCACACCCGCCGCCTGGATGATCTTCTCACGGTTTTCGGCAAATTTTTCGCGGCTGACACGCATCAAAACAATTCCTGAAATTGGTCGCTTGACAATTTATATGATGCCGATCATCAATACGCAACAAATATGATGATCATCATCTAAATCGGTGATGTATTGATCAGCTCCATAAATGGAACACGCCCCATGGTATCCACAGCGCTAGCCTCTACCCTCGCCCGGCGAAACATTCACTATGGATGGATCATCGTCGCCGCTACCTTCCTGACCATGCTGGTGACGGCAGGCGCCATGGGCGCACCCGGCGTTCTCATCAAGCCGTTACAGGATGAATTCGGCTGGGAGACCTCGCAGATTTCTTCTGCCCTGGCGATCCGCCTCATCCTCTTCGGCCTGATGGGTCCGTTCGCCGCCGCCTTCATGAATTACTTCGGCGTCCGCAAGGTCATCGTCTTTGCCCTCGGCCTGATCGGCGCAGGCTTTATCGGCTCGCTGTTCATGACCTCGCTCTGGCAACTTCTGGTGCTCTGGGGCATCGTCGTCGGTTTCGGCACCGGCCTGACGGCCATGGTCCTTGCCGCAACCGTCTCGGCCCGCTGGTTCACCAAGCATCGCGGCCTCGTCGTCGGCATGCTCTCGGCGAGCTCAGCCACCGGCCAGCTCGTCTTCCTGCCGCTGATGGCGGAACTGACCGAGCGCTTCGGCTGGCGCTCGACGGTCTTCTTTGTCTGCGCCATGATCATGGTCGCCGCCCTTGTCGTCCTTCTCTTCATGCGCGACCGCCCATCGGATCTGAACCTGCCATCGGTCGGCGAGGCACACGTGACGGCGGCGCCCGCCCGCGGCACGCTGATCGACGCTCTGAAGATGCCGCTTGTCGTCCTCAAGGAGATTTCGGGAACCTCGACCTTCTGGATCCTGTTTGCCACTTTCTTCATCTGCGGCCTCAGTACCAACGGCCTGATCCAGACGCATTTCGTCACGCTTTGCGGCGATTTCGGCATCCTCCCGGTCGCAGCCGCCAGCGTTCTGGCTGTCATGGGCATCTTCGACTTCTTCGGCACGATCGGTTCCGGCTGGCTCTCCGACCGTTTCGATAATCGTTGGCTGCTCTTCTGGTATTATGGCCTGCGCGGCCTCTCGCTGCTCTTCCTGCCCTTCAGCAACTTCACCTTCTATGGCCTGTCGATCTTCGCTGTCTTCTACGGTCTCGACTGGATCGCCACGGTGCCGCCGACCGTCAAGATAGCCGCCGATCGCTTCGGCAAGGAGAAGGTCGGCCTGGTCTTCGGCTGGGTCTTCGCGGGCCATCAGCTGGGCGCAGCAACCGCCGCCTACGGCGCCGGCCTGTCGCGCACCGAGCTTCAGAGCTATCTTCCGGCCTTCTTCATCGCCGGCGCCTTCTGCCTGCTCGCCTCGATCCTGGCGATCACACTGAAGAAGCCGGGCCTTGGCAGCGCCGGATCCGCCGTCGCCCACTAACGAAAATGGCTTCCGGCGCATTTGCGCCGGAAGCCATATCAAATCAGCCGGATAACCCCGCCCGCCGTCTTGCATGCGCGGGCAATCGCATGTTAGACACCCGCCCGTCGGTATCCGTTGCCCCATTGGCGGAATTGGTAGACGCGCTCGACTCAAAATCGAGTTTCGAAAGAAGTGCTGGTTCGACTCCGGCATGGGGCACCACCTCCCGGAAAAGCAGCCCTTAGAGCTGCGTCCCCTAGCGTGCCTGCGAAGCCTGCCGAACCGTCTGCGTCTACTTGTTCTTCAGCAGCCACATCTTGCCGGCCATGGTGATGCCGTAGACATCCTTGGCGGCGTCGGTGTCGAGGTTGCGGCGCTCGATGAGGCCGGATCCGCTCAGTTCTTCGATCGACTTGGGCGTCACGGACTTGATCTTCTGCGGACGCTCTTTCCACCGGTCGTTCTTTGCGTAGGTCACGGTGGCGTTCTCATGAGTCCACTTGTTCGTGGCCTGGGGATGAAGGTCGCCGTCCTTGGCAAGCTTCAGCGCAGAGATGAGGGCGGGGGTAAGTTCGATCATAATTGTAAAAGGCCTGTTTTAAGTTTCTGAGGGGCCCTTAGCACATATTTGGCGAACACCCTCAAAAAAGCGGCCGGATTCGTATTTTTTGCAAAATTACGCGGCAATTCGGTTACCACCGCCTCATAACAGGCCAGCGGCAAGGACCCTGCCGAATGCCGTTCCTAGTGGATCAGCTGTATCCGTATCTCTTCCTTCGCAGCGAAGGAGCGGCATTCATCGAGATCATCACCAACGAAGATGACATCACCGTCGGCGTCGAAGACGCCCCAGCAGGCCTCATCCTCGAGAAAGACCTCCCTGACATAGCCGAATTCGACAGTATCATCGCAGTAGTGGCTGGCGGCCGCCGCAACAGTTCCTAATTCTCGCATGGAATTCTCCAATGAGATGGCATCGACTGTTTTAGTGCGAGCTCATATTGAGCGCCGAAACTGGCTTCAGGCTGTTGCAACCTTGACGGAATGCTTGCGCGAGGTCTCATTCCAGATACTGCGCAGGCACATCTCCTGCCAAAATTCCTGCGAGCCGCCGTGCTACCGTTCAAATCAAGTGTTTAATTTTGCTTGCCCTTCGTTCAAAGTGGCGCCGCAACGAACGGCAAGGGGACGACGTGCATCAGGAAGCAGGCCTTATCGCAACAGTCGCCGTAAGCTTCGTCTTTGCGGCGGTGCTCGGCTATGTCGCCGACCGGCTGCGGCTGCCGCCGCTGGTCGGATATCTGATGGCCGGGATCCTGATGGGGCCATTCACGCCCGGCTTCGTCGCCGACACAGGACTGGCAAGCCAGCTTGCAGAAATGGGCGTCATCCTGCTGATGTTCGGCGTCGGCCTGCATTTTTCGGCGAGCGACCTTCTGGCCGTGCGCGGCGTGGCGGTTCCAGGCGCCATCATCCAGATCCTGCTTGCGACACTGCTTGGCGTGGCGCTCTGCACCTATTGGGGCTGGAGCCTGGGAGCCGGGATCGTTTTCGGCCTCAGCCTCTCGGTCGCCAGTACCGTCGTGCTTCTGAAAGCCCTGGAAGAGCGAAATCTCATCAACACGGCCAGCGGCCGCGTCGCGATCGGCTGGCTGATCGTCGAAGATCTGGCAATGGTGCTGGCGCTCGTCCTGCTTCCTGCGCTCGCCGAGTTGCTGGGCGGCCACGCGAGCGATGCAGTCGCTCATGGCGCGGGCCTGCCCCTGCCGCTGACGATCGCACTGACGTTGGTGAAAGTCGCCGCCTTCGCCATCATGGCCGTCGTGCTCGGCCCCAAGGTCGTACCCTGGCTTCTGACCCTCGTGGCCCGCACCGGCTCGCGAGAGCTCTTCACCCTGACGGTTCTGGCGATCGCGCTCGGCATCGCCTTCGGCTCGGCGGCGATCTTCGGCGTTTCCTTCGCGCTCGGCGCCTTCTTCGCCGGCGTCGTCATGAGCGAGTCCAACCTCAGCCACCGCGCCGCCGCGGATTCGCTGCCGCTGCAGAATGCCTTTTCGGTGCTGTTCTTCGTTTCGGTCGGCATGCTTTTCAATCCGTCGATCCTGCTGCAGGAGCCGATGGCGGTCTTCGGTGCGCTGGCGCTGATCATCATCGGCAAGGGGATCATTTCCTTCGGTATCGTCATGCTGTTGCGCTTCCCTGTCGGCATGGGCCTGACAGTGGCGGGCGGTCTGGCGCAGATCGGCGAATTCTCCTTCATCCTGGCAAGCCTCGGCGTCTCGCTCGGCCTCATGCCGAAGGAGGGCCAAGATCTCATCCTCGCAGCCGCCATTCTGTCGATCACGCTCAATCCGCTGGTCTGCCTCGCAGCCGAGGTCGCGCACAAGCGCGTCCACAGGAAGTGGCCGCATCTCTACGACGGCTATGGCCGCAAGCGCCTCGACGTGCTGGGACGCGAGCTCGAGAAGAACCGCCTGCTTGGCGAGGAACGCGAACGCGAACATCAGCTGGAAATGCAGAAGCTGGTCGAGACCTTCCCGATGTTTGCGGAGGTCGACGAGCATTCGCAGGAAGAGCTGCTGCTGCTCTTCCGGCCGAAATCGGCGCTCCCCGGCGAACGCGTGGTCCGCAAGGGCGATCGTGGCGACGGCATGTACTTTATCTCTTCGGGCGCTGTCGAGGTGCGCGTCAATGGCGGGCCGGTCCGGCTCGAGCCGGGCTCGTTCTTCGGCGAGATGGCGCTGCTCTCGGGCGGGCGCCGCACGGCCGATGTCATCGCCATCGATTTCTGCCAGTTCCTGGTTCTGGAACGCCGCGACTTCAACATGTTCACGGCACGCCACCCGGCTTTGAGGGCAGCGGTCAGCGATATGGCGCGCGAACGCACGGAAATGAACGTGATGCGCGCCAAACGCGCCGCCCATCCCGAACCGCGCGAGCCTTCGGCCGAAACCTGAAACACGGTCATCCGCCGCCGGATCACGAAAAATTTCACCGCCGGCGCCACTATCATTGCCACAGTGAGCATTTACAGCGCCTGACCCGCCGCCTAATGCTCTTGCACCGCAGCACGAAAGGAATGGAATGCTCCGCAGACTTTACGACTGGACCATGTCTCTCGCCGCCCGCAAGTCGGCCGAAGTCTGGCTCGCCGTTATCGCCTTCGTCGAAAGCTCCGTCTTTCTCGTTCCGGCCGATGTCCTTTATCTTCCGATGGCGCTTGCCAAGCCGGAACGCGCCTATCGCTACGCGTTGGTGGCAACGGTCGCCTCAGTCCTCGGCGGCATCGCCGGCTGGGCGCTCGGCTATTACGCCTATGATGCGCTCGCCCGTCCTGTCCTGGAATTCTACGGCAAGCTCGAAGCCTTCGAGCAGCTCAGGGTCTATATCCATGACGAGTGGGAAATCCTGCTGCTGCTTCTGGTGACATCGGGTCTGGCGCACCTGCCGCCGATCAAGATCGTCACCATTCTCGCCGGCGTCATCCACATGAACCTCGGCTTCTTCGTCATCTCGGCGATCGTCGCCCGCGGCGCCCGCTTCTTCTTCCTCGCCTGGCTGCTTCGCCGATACGGCGAGCCGATCCGGCACTTCATCGAGAAGCGTCTCGGCCAGCTCGCCGCCATCGCGGCTGTGGTGCTGATCGCCCTCGGCGTTGCCTACAAGCTCATTGCCCACTGAAACTCCGCGGAGCCCCGCCATGACTGCCATTGCCCCATCCGTCAGCCGTCCGGTCTTCATCTATTCGCTGGTCCTCGCCGTCGCCATGGCGGTCGTGGTCGGCACTGCGCTCGGCTTCCAGTATATCGGCGGCTACATCCCCTGCGCGCTCTGCCTGATGCAGCGCCAGCCCTATTATTACGCCATTCCGATCGCGCTCCTTGGCGCGGTCGGTTCGCTCTTCGGCCTCCCGAACTGGATGTCGCGTGCGCTCCTCCTTGCAGCCGGCGCCCTGATGGTCGTCGGCGCCGGCATGGGCGTATATCACTCGGGCGTCGAATGGCACTTCTGGGCCGGCCCCACGACCTGCTCGACGACGGCAGGCAGCATGACGCAGAATGCCGGCGATCTGCTGACCGAACTCAACACCATCAAGGGACCATCCTGCACGGACGCGGCTTTGCGCGTGCTCGGCCTGTCCTTTGCGGGCTGGAACGTGATTGCAAGCCTCGTGCTCGCGGCCTTTGCCTTTATCGGCGTCCGCAAGTCGGCCTGACAAAGGCGTCTGCCGTTACGGCTGCAGTTCGGTATCCCAGTAGAGATAATCGAGCCAGCTGTCGTGCAGATAGTTCGGCGGGAAAAGGCGGCCGTTATTGTGCAGATCCTGCACCGTCGGCTGGTACGGCTTCTGATGCGGAAACATGCCTGCCTGCTTCGGTAGCTTGCTGCCCTTCCTGAGATTGCAGGGAGAGCAGGCCGCCACGACATTCTCCCAGGTCGTCTCGCCGCCATGGGCGCGCGGGATGACATGGTCGAAGGTCAGGTCGTTGTGATCGCCGCAATACTGGCATTCGAACTTGTCCCGAAGGAACACGTTGAAGCGCGTGAATGCGGGATTGCGCGATGGCTGAACATAGGTCTTGAGGCAAACGACGCTGGGTAGCCGCATCGAAAAGCTCGGCGAAGAAACCGAGTGTTCGTACTCTGCGATGATATTCACACGGTCAAGGAAGACCGCCTTGATCGCGTCCTGCCAGGACCAGAGCGACAAGGGATAATAACTCAAAGGCCTGTAGTCAGCGTTCAGAACGAGCGCCGGCAGGGCCTGGGGGGAGACTGCAATCGTCAAGGGACTCTCCTGATCGATTCGGCATCTGCATCCTTATATTAGGCCGGTTGTGACAGCCTTGTGAAGTCCAATAAATTCAGTCAATAACGGCAATTCGATGAGTGTTGCCGATCAGGCGACCGGCACCAGCCCGCGGCCGAGTTTTTGCGCATAATACGCCCAGAAAAGCCTTGCGGCCACGGATCTCCACGGTGCCCAGACTTCCGCCATTGCCGCCAGCGCCTTGGCCTGCGGCCGTTCGGCGAGACCGAATGCCGCGGCGACCGCATTCTGCAGCGCAACGTCGCCGGATGGAAAAATATCGGCATGGCCGCAGCAGAACATCAGATAGACCTCTGCCGTCCAGGGACCGACGCCCTTCAGCGCCGTCAACGCATGCAGCGCCTCGTCTGGTGGCAGCACCGAAAGTGCGGTCAGATCAAGATGTCCGGCTGCGACCGCGGTCGCGATCCCTGACAGCGTCGAGGCCTTGGCACGGGAGAGCCCGAACTCCTGCCACGCCTCCTCATGCAGCATCACGTAGCTCTCGGCCGTCAGCTTGCCATCGGCAGGCAGCATTCGCCGCCAGATCGCTTCGGCACTTGCGCGTGAGACCATCTGCGAGACGATGATATGGGCAAGTCCGGCAAAACCCGGCTCGCGCAGCCGCAAGGGCAGCGGCCCCGCATCGGCGGCGACGGCTGAAAGACGCGGATCGAGCCGCAGCAATTCAGCCAGCCCCTGCTCCACATCGCCCTCGTTTCGAATGATCTGCACGTCGCCTCGCGGTGGTTTCGAATCCGTGGCAGAAGAAAGCATGACCACGACTCAGCGTCAAAAACCCGTCTTCCGTTTTGCCCCCAGCCCCAACGGGCCGCTGCATCTTGGCCATGCGCTGTCTGCGTTGATCAATCAGGACATGGCCGGGAAAGCTGATGGCCGGTTGCTGCTGCGCATCGAAGACATCGACCTGACGCGCTGCACACCCGATTTCGAAACCGGCATCTACCACGACATGGAATGGCTGGGCATTTCATGGGAGAGGCCGGCGCGCTGCCAATCGGAGCATTTCGGCGAGTATCAGGCAGCGCTCCAGCAGCTGATCGGCCGCGGCCTCGTCTATCCGTCCTTCATGACCCGCGGCGAAGTGAAAACAAAGGTCGCATCCCATGAGGCAGCAGGCGTGCCATGGCCGCGCGATCCGGATGGTTCACCGCTCTATCCCGCTGACGACCGCGAATTGAGCGCGGTGGAGCGAGCGGACAGGCTGAGCGCAGGCCTCAAGCATGCATGGCGGCTAGACATGCGCCGCGCGCTGGAGGCTGCCGGTTCAAACCTGAGCTGGACCGACACCGGAGACGGCGAACGCGGCATCGTTGAAGCCGACCCGGCCGCCTGGGGCGATGTCATCCTCTCCCGCTCCGATGCGCCATCCAGCTACCATCTTTCCGTCGCTCTCGACGACGCGCTCCAGGGCGTCACCCATGTTGTGCGCGGGCTCGATCTTTTCCATGCGACGTCGGTCCACCGGCTGCTGCAGGTTCTGCTCGGCCTGCCAGAGCCCGCCTATCACCACCACCGCCTCGTGACGGACCCATCGGGCCGCAAGCTCTCGAAAAGCGAGGGCGATACCGGGCTTGCCGAACTACGGGCAAAGGGTCTTTCAGCCGCCGATATCCGGCAGCTTGTCGGCCTCTGAGCGCTTGTGGCCATTGCCGCTGAGAAAATTGCGCTTGAAGATCGCCCGAACCCGAAATTTCAGCAGCGCCGCGTTCAGTTCAGCGCCGATAATGAAGATCACCCCCACCATATAAAGGAAGATCAGCACCACCATCACCGAGGCGAGACCGGCATAGGTCGCGGTGTAATTGGCGAAGGTTGCCAGATAATAGGCGAAGATCAGCGCGCCAGCGAGCCAGAGAAGCAGCGTCAGCAACACGCCCGGTATGACGTCGAACACCTTGCGGCGCCCGGACGGAAGCCAGAGATGCACGACCAGCAAGCCGAGCGTCAGCATCACCAGCGTGCCGTAGATACGCCAGCTGAAGACCACCTCCAACGTATCGACGATAAGTGGCAGCCACTGGCGAACGGTCGGCGGTATCCACTCGAAAGCATCGTTGTGGAGCAGCCATTCGCGGGCATAGTCGAGGCCAACGGGCACCGCCACAAGCAGGATGCTGATGGCCGCAAAGATGATGACGGCGACGAGGACATATCCAAGACTGGCAAGGCGCGTGAAATACCACGGCCGCGTCTCCTGCACGCGATAGGCGCGGTTAAGTGAGATGCGCAGCGCCTCCACGCCATTCGAGGCGAAGTAGGCGGCAGCGAGAACCGAAATGGTGAGCAGCCCGCCGCGCGGCACAGTCAGGACCTGCACCACCTGATCGGCCAGCGGCTTGGCGATCGCTTCCGGCCAGGTATCGAAGATGATGTGGATCGCCGTCATCGAAAACTGATCGGCGCCGAGGAAGTTCGCAAGCGCCGTGCCAAAGATCAGGAACGGAAAGACGGCAAGCAGGGTGGAAAGCGCCACATGGCTCGCCATGGCGAAGCCGTCGTCCTCAATGAGATGGCAGATCGCGTCATAGACCACCTCATAGAGCATACGCAGTATCTTCGGCATTCCATCTCCGGCGCTGGCGATTGTAACCTCGGTGCGAATATGGGAAACGAGTCCCAGTTTGTACAGGAATCAATGAATGGCAGAGCCGCGCACCATCATCGTTACCGGATGTTCATCCGGGATCGGTGCCTATTGCGCACGCGCTCTCAAGGCTGACGGCTGGCGTGTCTTCGCCACTGTACGCAAGCAGGAAGATCTCGGATCGCTTGAGGCGGACGGCATAGAAGCCTTCCGCATGGATTATGCCCATACCGATTCCATCGCCGATTTCATGCGTGAGATCGAAGCCGTCTCCGGTGGCCGCATCGACGCCCTCTTCAACAATGGCGCTTATGGCCAGCCGGGCGCCGTCGAGGATCTGACGACGGATGTGCTGCGCGAACAGTTCGAGAGCAACTTTTTCGGCTGGCATGAACTGACACGCCGCGTGCTGCCACTGATGCGCAAGCAAGGCAGCGGCCGCATCGTCCAGTGCTCCTCGATCCTCGGCGTCGTACCTTACCGCTACCGCGGCGCCTACACCGCATCGAAATTCGCCCTCGAAGGGCTGAGTGTCACGCTGCGCATGGAGCTGCAAGGCAGCGGTATCCATGTCAGCCTGATCGAGCCCGGCCCTATCGCCTCGCGCTTCACGGCCAATGCACTCTCCAAGATCAACGAGCACATCGATATCCGCGGCTCCGTGCATGCGGCAGATTATCGCCGACAGCTGGCGCGGCTTGACGGCACCGGCCCGGTCAGCCGACATAAACTTCAACCGGATGCGGTCTATGCGGTTCTGAAGGACGCATTGAACTCGAAAAATCCGAAGCCACATTATCCTGTAACGGTTCCGGCAAAGCAGGGCATGATGCTGAAGAGACTGCTGCCTGCAGATCTCTTCTATCGCCTGATGCGCTGGACCGACTGACCAAGAAAGCCGAATGCCATGTCCACGGCCACTTACATTCTCGCCATCATCGTCATGGGCCTCGTCGCGCTGGTGCTGATCCGCGGCCTCTTCAACATGATGAAGGGCGGCGATTCCAACCTGTCGAACAAGCTGATGCAGCTGCGCGTGCTGCTGCAGGCGATCGCCGTCATCCTGATCATGCTGACACTGTGGCTGACCGGCGGCGGCCGCCCGACCTGACGCATTGAGAACTGGGGGAACGAGTGGTCAAGCTCAACAAGATCTACACCAAGACCGGCGATGACGGCACGACCGCGCTGGTCTCCGGCCTCCGGCGGCAGAAGCACGATCTGCGTATCGAAGCCTATGGCACGATCGACGAGACGAATTCCGCGATCGGCGTCGTCAGACTCCACACCGGCGATCACCCAGAGCTCGACCGGATGCTGATGCTCATCCAGAACGACCTCTTCGATCTCGGCGCCGATCTTGCGACCCCCGACACCGGCAAGCCGCTCGATTATGAGCCGCTGCGCATTGTCGCCGCCCAGGTGACCCGTCTGGAAGCTGATATCGACAGGCTGAACGCCGATTTAGAACCTTTGAAATCCTTTGTACTGCCGGCCGGCTCGCCGGCTGCCGCGCATCTGCATCTGGCGCGCACCATCTCGCGGCGCGCCGAGCGGCTGATGGTGGCGCTGTCGCGAACCGAAGGCGAGACGGTCGGCCAGGAGGCGCTGAAATACGTCAACCGCCTCTCCGATTTCCTCTTCGTTGCCGCCCGTCATGCGAATGACCATGGCCGCGCGGATGTGCTTTGGGTTCCCGGAAAAAACAGATAGGTTCCCGGCAACGAAGATCGCCCGGGGGCAGGCTTTCATGTTCATTCCACTGCACGACGCCAATACGCTGAAACATATCAAGGTGCAGTGGGTAACGCTGGCCCTGATCGCCGCGAATGTCGCGATCTGGCTGTTCACCGGCTTTGCCTCTCCTGATATCGCCAAGGCCGCAACCGTCGGCCTCGGATATATCCCGGCCGTCGCTTTCGATCACGCTATCCTGCCGCCTGAGCTGGAACTGATCCCCGAGCCGCTGACCTATATCAGCTATGCCTTCCTGCATGGCAGTTTTTGGCATCTGGCGGGAAACATGATCTTCCTTTGGGTCTTCGGCGACAATGTCGAAGATGCCATGGGGCATCTGCGCTTTCTCATCTTCTATCTGGCCTGTGCCGCATTCGGCGCGCTCTGCCACGGCCTGCTCGCAACTGAATCCCAAGCGCCGCTGATCGGTGCGTCAGGTGCCATATCGGGCATCGTGGCGGCCTATCTCGTGCTGCACCCGCGCGTCAAAGTCTGGGTTCTGGTGTTCTTCCGTGTGCCCTTGCCGCTTCCGGCTTTCATTCCTTTGCTGCTCTGGGTCGGCCAGCAGTTCTTCATGCTGGTCATCAGTACGGATGGCGACGTCTCCTGGGGTGCGCATGTCGGCGGTATCCTCGCAGGCGCCATCCTCGTCCTGCTCCTGAAGCGCCGCGATGTGCCCCTCTTCGACCGGGAGATCGTCACGCCGCGCGCAGTGCGCAGCACGCCTGCCATCCGCCGCACCATCGCAGCCGAAGACAGCCACTCCTGACAGCGTACGCGCAATATTGACGTAAACGTAATATATTTCCGGTCTCCAATTTGTCTGTCTGCGACTGGCCAGCGTTGTATTTGGAGGAAAAACGCGTATCCATGTCGCCATTCGACAATCGGAGCAGCGCCGAAACGCGCATTTTCCTGGCGAAAGAGTTTGAAGGAAGGACCCCATGAAGATTCTCGTTCCTGTGAAGCGGGTGGTTGATTACAACGTGAAGATCCGCGTCAAGCCTGACGGCACGGGTGTTGAGCTCGCCAACGTCAAGATGTCGATGAACCCGTTCGACGAGATCTCGGTGGAAGAGGCGCTGCGGCTGAAGGAAGCCGGCAAGGCCGAGGAAGTGGTCGTGGTCTCGATCGGTCCGGCCAAGGCCGAAGAGACGCTACGCACCGCTCTCGCCATGGGTGCCGACCGCGCCATTCTCGTCGAGACCGATGATGCCGTCGAGCCGCTCACCGTTGCCAAGATCCTGAAGGGCGTCGCCGATGCCGAACAGCCGGGTCTCGTGATCGTCGGCAAGCAGGCGATCGATGACGATAGCAACCAGACTGGCCAGATGCTGGCAGCCCTGCTCGGCACGGCCCAGGCGACCTTCGCCTCGAAGATCGAGATCGGCGACGGCAAGGCGACCGTGACCCGCGAAGTCGACGGCGGCCTGCAGACGATCGACGTCAAGCTTCCGGCTGTCGTGACCACGGATCTCCGCCTCAACGAGCCGCGCTATGCGTCGCTGCCGAACATCATGAAGGCAAAGAAGAAGCCGCTCGACAAGAAGAGCCCGGCTGATTTCGGCGTCTCCACCGAGCCGCGCCTCAAGGTGCTGAAGACCGAAGAGCCCTCCGGCCGCAAGGCTGGCGTCAAGGTCAAGTCGGTCGCCGAGCTCGTCGAGAAGCTCAAGACCGAAGCCGGCGTCCTCTAAGGTTCGAGAAAGGAATATATCCATGGCCATTCTTCTTCTGGCTGACCACGACAATGCCACCCTTTCCGACCAGACCGGCAAGGCACTGACGGCTGCTTCCAAGATCGGCGGCGACGTTCATGTGCTGGTAGCCGGCAAGGGCGCCAAGGCGGCTGCCGATGCGGCTGCCAAACTGTCAGGCGTTTCCAAGGTTCTGCTCGCCGAAAGCGACGAACTCGCCCATAATCTGGCCGAGCCGCTCTCCGATCTGATCGTCTCGCTCGCTGGCAGCTACGACACGATCATCGCGGCTGCGACCTCGACCGGCAAAAACGTCCTGCCGCGTGTTGCCGCCCTGCTCGATGTCGCGCAGATTTCGGAAATCATCGAAGTCGTCTCCGCCGACACCTTCAAGCGGCCGATCTATGCCGGCAATGCCATCCAGACGGTGCAGTCTGTTGACGCCAAGAAGGTGATCACGGTGCGTACCGCATCCTTCGCCTCGGCCGCTGACGGCGGTTCGGCATCCGTCGAGACGGTCTCGGCAGCCTCCGGCGCTGGTCTCTCGACGTTCGTCAAGGATGCACTGTCCTCCTCCGACCGTCCGGAACTCACCTCCGCCAAGATCATCATCTCCGGCGGCCGTGCGCTTGGCTCTGCCGAGAAGTTTCAGGAGGTCATCCTGCCGGTTGCCGATAAGCTCGGTGCGGCCGTCGGCGCCTCGCGCGCTGCCGTCGATGCCGGTTACGCTCCGAACGACTGGCAGGTCGGGCAGACGGGCAAGGTCGTCGCCCCGCAGCTCTACATCGCCTGCGGCATCTCCGGCGCCATCCAGCATCTGGCCGGCATGAAGGACTCGAAGGTCATCGTCGCCATCAACAAGGACGAGGAGGCACCGATCTTCCAGGTCGCCGACTACGGCCTCGTCGCTGATCTCTTCGAAGCCCTGCCCGAATTGCAGAAAGCTCTTTGAGCGGGCACATGCCAGCTTTTCGCACTTGCGAATGACTGGAAAATTATCTCTTATGGGACTACTACTGCTGCCGGGCGATCATTTTGCCCGGCAATTTCATTAAAAAATACGGCTGCGCTCGCGGGGGCGACTGCCGCGGGGGTTTGGATATGAGCGCGTTGAAGACGATCGGTATTGTCGGTGCGGGCCAGATGGGTTGCGGCATCGCGCACGTTTCGGCCGCTGCAGGCTACAAGGTCCATATCTATGACCTCAGCCAGGACCGCATCGAGTCCGGCCTGGCCACCATCAACGGCAATCTCGCAAAGCAGGTGACCAACGGCAAGATGACCGAGGAAGAGCGCAAGACAGCCCTCTCGCTCATCACCGGCTCCGCCAATCTCAACGATCTGGCCCCATCCGATCTCGTCATCGAGGCCGCGACCGAAGAAGAAGCCGTCAAGCGCAAGATCTACGCCCAGGTCTGTCCGGTCCTGAAGCCGGAAGCGCTTCTTGCCACCAACACTTCGTCGCTTTCCATCACCCGCCTTGCATCGGCCACCGACCGCCCCGAACATTTCATGGGCATTCACTTCATGAACCCGGTGCCGGTGATGAAGCTCGTCGAACTGGTGCGCGGCATCGCGACCGACGAGAAGACCTTCTCGACCGCCAAGGCATTCGTAGCCTCGCTGGAAAAGACCGTCACGGTCGCCGAGGACTTCCCGGCTTTCATCGTCAACCGCATCCTGCTGCCGATGATCAACGAGGCGATCTACACGCTCTATGAAGGCGTCGGCACCGTCGACGCTATCGACACCGCCATGAAGCTCGGCGCCAACCACCCGATGGGCCCGCTGCAGCTCGCCGATTTCATCGGCCTCGACACCTGCCTTTCGATCATGCAGGTCCTGCATGACGGTCTCGCGGATTCGAAATACCGCCCCTGCCCGCTGCTGGTGAAATATGTCGAAGCAGGTTGGCTCGGCCGCAAGTCTGGCCGCGGCTTCTACGATTACCGCGGCGAAGTGCCGGTCCCGACCCGCTAAGCGGCGTCAGAGGCCGATCGCCCCCCTGATCAGCGCCTTCGCATCCTGGCTGTCCCATGCAGCCGGGCCGTTCATCGCCGAGACCAGGCATCCCTTGTCATCGATCAGCAGCGTAACCGGCAGGCCGAAGGCAAGGCCTTCCTTTTTCAGGCTATTGAACACGCCGATCGTATTGTCGCGGTAGAGTTTCAGGGAATCGACGCCGGTCTCGCTGAGGAAGGCCTTCGGCTTCTCGTCGTCTCCGGTGTCGATGTTGACGGCGACCACCTGGAACTTGTCGCTGCCCATCTCCTTCTCGAGCGCATTCAGCGCCGGCATTTCCTCGCGGCAGGGCACGCACCACGTCGCCCAGAGATTGAGAAGCACGGTCTTTCCGGCAAAATTGTCGAGCGTGACAGGCTTATTGCCGGCATCGTTGAAGGCGACCGATGTCAGTTTGCGCGGCTCGTTGGCAGCGACCATTGCCGCAACCTGCCCCTTGGCAAGCGGCGTAATCTTTTGCGCCAGATCCTTTGCCGCGGCGCATTGGCCGGACGCGGTTTCGCCGCCGCCATTGCCAGACCCCGTCTCCTTAATGTAAACCGCTGCCGCACCGGCAATTATGCCTGCGACGGCGGCTATCGAGATCAATTTCAGGGATGGCAGCCCAAGCGGCTTTCTTGTCGTCATTTCATTCTCCAGGACATGCATCTTTCAAGGCAGGCAGCTTCGATGGCCGACGGCAACACGGACACCAAATCCTCCAACCAGATGTGGGGCGGACGCTTCGCTTCCGGCCCCGATGCGATCATGGAGGAGATAAATGCCTCGATCGGTTTCGACAAGAAGCTATTCGCTCAGGATATCCGCGGATCGATCGCCCACGCGACGATGCTTGCCCATCAGGGCATCATATCAGCCGACGATAAGGACAAGATCGTTCACGGGCTAAACACGATCCTGTCAGAAATCGAAAGCGGCAATTTCGAATTCTCGCGCCAGCTCGAAGACATTCACATGAATGTCGAAGCCCGTCTCGCAACGCTGATCGGCCCGGCTGCCGGACGACTGCACACCGCCCGCTCGCGCAACGACCAGGTGGCGCTCGACTTCCGCCTCTGGGTGAAGGAAGAGCTGCAGAAGACCGAGGCGATGCTGACCAGCCTGATCGCAGCGTTCCTCGACCGCGCCGAAGAGCATGCCGACAGCGTCATGCCAGGCTTCACCCATTTGCAGACCGCCCAGCCCGTCACCTTCGGTCACCACTGCATGGCCTATGTCGAAATGTTCGGCCGCGACCGCTCGCGCGTGCGCCATGCCATCGAGCATCTCGACGAGAGCCCGATCGGCGCCGCGGCACTGGCAGGCACCGGCTACCCGATCGACCGTCACATGACGGCCAAGGCGCTCGGCTTCCGTGAGCCGACCCGCAATTCGATCGACACCGTCTCCGACCGCGACTTCGCCATCGAATTCCTGTCGATCGCCGCGATCGCCGGCATGCATTTGTCGCGCCTCGCCGAAGAAATCGTCATCTGGTCGACGCCGCAATTCGGCTTCGTGCGCCTCTCCGACGCCTTCTCCACCGGCTCCTCGATCATGCCGCAGAAGAAGAACCCGGATGCTGCCGAGCTGGTACGTGCCAAGACCGGCCGCATCAACGGCTCCCTGGTTGCCCTGCTGACCATCATGAAGGGCCTGCCGCTCGCCTATTCCAAGGATATGCAGGAAGACAAGGAACAGGTCTTCGACGCCGCCGAAAGCCTGGAACTGGCGATCGCCGCCATGACCGGCATGGTCCGTGACATGACCATCAACACCGCGCGCATGAAAGCGGCCGCCGGCTCCGGCTACTCGACCGCGACCGATCTTGCCGACTGGCTGGTGCGCGAAGCGGGCCTTCCTTTCCGTGATGCCCATCATGTGACCGGCCGTGCCGTGGCGCTGGCGGAAAGCAAGGGCTGCGATCTCGCCGAGCTGCCGCTCGCCGATCTGCAGGCGATCAATTCTGCGATCACCGACGCAGTCTACGGCGTTTTGACGGTCGAAGCCTCGGTCGCCAGCCGCAAGAGCTTCGGCGGCACCGCCCCGTCGGAAGTGCGCAAGCAGATCGCCTACTGGCGCGGCCGCAACTGAGTTCGGACCGCCAATAACAGCGCAACAATCAGGGTGCACAAGCTGGATAAACTTCGCTATGAAGATGTCCACCAGTGCCGCTCCAAGAGGATACCCATGCAGACCAGCTTGCCGCACCTCATCCGCCTGACGGTCGTTCTTGCCGTCGTCGGCCTTGCCGTTGCCGGATGTGGACGCAAAGGCGATCTCGATCCGCCGAGTGCGCAGGCAACGAAGGGCGGCGATTCCTCCAAGCCGACGAAACAGCCGGGCGTTGCCGACAAGCCTTTCCTTCTCGATCCCCTGCTCTGATAGGCTGAAGCCGTGAACCACTTCGAGTATCGCGACGGCATTCTTTACGCCGAGAACGTTCCTGTTCCCGAAATTGCCAAGGCCGTTGGCACCCCCTTCTATTGCTATTCCACCGCAACGCTGGAGCGCCATTACCGCGTCTTCGCCGAAGCCTTCAGCGATGTCGACTCCATGGTCTGCTATGCCATGAAGGCGAACTCGAACCAAGCAGTCCTCAAGACCCTCGGCAAGCTCGGCGCCGGTATCGACGTCGTCTCCGAGGGGGAACTGCGCCGCGCATTGGCCGCCGGTATCCCGGCATCCCGCATCATGTTCTCCGGCGTCGGCAAGACGCCGCATGAGATGGATTTCGCGCTCGAAGCCGGCATCTACTGCTTCAATGTCGAGTCCGAACCCGAGCTCGAGATCCTCAACAGCCGCGCCGTCAAGGCCGGCAAGAAGGCGCCGGTTTCCTTCCGCATCAACCCCGATGTCGATGCGAAGACGCATTCGAAGATCTCGACCGGCAAGAAGGAAAACAAGTTCGGCATCTCCTGGGAGCGTGCCCGCGCCGTCTATGCGCGCGCTGCGACACTTCCCGGCATCGAGGTGACCGGCATCGACATGCATATCGGCAGCCAGATCACCGAGCTGCAGCCCTTCGACGATGCCTTCAAGCTGCTGCACGATCTGGTCGCCACGCTACGCGCCGACGGCCACGACATCCACCATGTCGATATCGGCGGCGGTCTCGGCATTCCCTACAAGGACGACAACAACCCGCCGCCACTGCCCGACGCCTATGCGGCGATCGTCAAGAACCAGCTACGCAGCCTGAACTGCAAGATCGTCACCGAGCCCGGCCGCCTCATCGTCGGCAATGCCGGTATCCTGGTGACCGAAGTGATCTACGTGAAGGACGGCGGCGAGAAGACCTTCGTCATCGTCGATGGCGCGATGAACGATCTCATCCGCCCGACGCTCTACGAAGCCTACCACGAGATCAAGCCCGTGGTGATCTCCGCCGCCAACGCGCCGCGCATCAAGGCTGATATCGTCGGCCCGGTCTGCGAGACCGGCGACTATCTGGCGCTCGACCGCGAGATGGCAATGCCTAAGCCGGGCGATCTCTTCGCCGTCATGTCGGGTGGCGCCTACGGCGCGGTGCAGGCGGGCACCTACAACAGCCGCCTGCTGGTTCCGGAAGTGCTGGTCAAGGGCTCCGATTTCCACGTCATCCGGCCGCGCCGGACCTACGAGGAATTGATCGGCCTTGATTCCGTCCCGGCCTGGCTCGACTGACGAACCATCACTTTTTGGCGACCGGCCGTGAAAAACCGGCATTAACCGCCGGTCGCCCTCGCCTTCGCCACAAAGAGTGTTATCCTTTCCTCATGCGAGCGAATTGCTGAGCAATCGCCGGAAGCGCCCACTGTTACTCTAACACGCCATGGCGGAGACCGGATTGAAGAAGAGCCCGAGCAGGCAGGGACATGGTGCATTTGCCATCAGGCCATCTCTTGCGAGGCTGGTTGCGGTAAAGCGTCTTTTCGCGCGTGTCGTCCTTCTCTCCGAGCAAGCATTGCCGCCGCTGGTGCCCGTTCTCTCGGTCATCGCGCTTTATCTTGCTACCTCCTGGTTTGGCCTCTTCCGCAGCGTCCCTGATATCCTGCGCATCCTGCTGCTGATCGCGTTTGCGGCGGCCTTCGTTGCATCACTCATCCCGTTCCGCCGTCTGCACTGGCCAAGCAACGCCGAGGCCGACCGGCTGCTCGAAGAGCGCAACGGCCTGCCGCATCAGCCTGTCACCGTGCAGGAAGACGAACCCGCCTTCGACACGCCCTTTGCCCGCGCGCTCTGGCGCGAACACCAGACGCGCATGGCCGAGAAGATCGCCGCGCTCGACGCCGGTTATCCGCGCCCGGATATCGCCCGGCACGACCGCTTCGCCCTGCGCGCCATTCCGGCGCTGCTTGTCGTCATGGGTTTTGGCTATTCGCTGTCCACCAATGGCGGCTCGATCGCCGACGCCTTTCAGCCTCCCGTCGAGCAGGGCGAGACAAATCCCGCCGTCCGCATCGATGCCTGGGTCACGCCTCCCTCCTATACCGGCCGCGCCCCCGTCTATCTGACGGCGACAGGCACGGAGCAGGCGCCGATCAACGTTCCGCAATTCTCCAGCCTGACCGTGCGCGTCAGTGGCGGCCAAGTGGACGAGAAGGTCGTCTTCAAAAAGGAGAACGGCGAGGCCAGGGAGATTGCCGCCGAAAAGCAGGCAGGTCAGCAGCCGGCAGGCGTTCCAGATCAGGCGGCGCAGCCGCAGCAGACGGCGGCCGGTGAAACGCCGGTGCCCACGGCACAGACGCATCTGATGAAGCTTGAGGAAAACGGTGCGCTGCAGGTCAACGGCCGCAGCTGGAGCTTCAATGTCATTCCCGACAAGGCGCCAGAGATCGCTTTCGACGGGCTGCCGAAAGCGAGCGTGAATGGTGCTCTCGAGATCAAGTTCACGGCCAAGGATGATTACGGCGTCCAGGAAGCCCATGCGGAAATTCTACCCGTCGAATCCGATCCGGCTGCCAAGCCTCTCTACCCGCTTCCCGATTTCCGCCTCGATATCCCGCGCCGCAACGCCCGCGATGCCAAAGGCGTCAGCAGCAAGAACCTGACCGAGCATCCGCTGGCCGGCAAGCGCGTCCGCGTGACACTGGTTGCCAAGGATGCGGCAGGCCAGATCGGCCGCAGCCCGCCGCACGAAATGGTGCTCCCTGCGCGGCCGTTCAACGAACCTCTTGCCGCAGCCGTTGCCGAGGAACGCCAGGTCTTTGCGCTCGACACCCGCAAGATGCCCGATGCGATCGCGCTCAACGAAGCGCTGACGATCCGCCCGGAAGAGACGATCCCGAAACTCACCAACTACCTGCTGATCGAATCGGCGCTGGCGCGCATGAAGCTTGCCAAGACAGACGAGCAGCTGAAGGACACCGCCGATTATCTCTGGGACATCGCGCTTGGCATCGAGGACGGCGATCTCTCGCAGGCCGAGCGCAATCTGCGCAACGCCCAGCAGAATCTCGCCGATGCGCTGCAGCGCAATGCGCCGGATGCTGAAGTCAAGAAGCTGATGGACGAGCTTCGCAAGGCGATGAACGAATACATGAAGGAGCTCGCCCAGCGCATGCAGAATGCGCCGATGCAGCCCAATCAGAATGCCCAGATGTTGCGGCAGCAGGATCTGGAGCGGATGATGGACCAGATCGAAAACCTCGCCCGCTCCGGCAACCGCGATGCCGCACAGCAGATGCTGTCGGAACTGCAGCGGATGATGAATAACCTGCAGGCCGGACGCCCGCAGCAGGGCCAGCAGCAGCAGGGCGACAATAGCCAGATGCGCCAGCAGATGGACAAGCTTGGCCAGATCCTGCGCGACCAGCAGAAGCTGATGGAGCAGACCTTCAAGCTCGACCAGCAGCTGCGCGACCGCATGCAGCGCGGCGACCCCGATATGGGCATGAACGACCCGCTGCTTGACAATATGATGCCCGGCCAGGACGGCGAACAGCAAGATCAGGGCCAGCAGCAGCAACAGCAGGGCCAGAACGGCCAGCAGGGCGACCAGCAGTCCAACGAGATGACCGAACAGCAGCTCCGCGATGCGCTGAAGAAGCTGCGCGAACAGCAGGATGCGCTCGGCAAGCAACTCGGCGAACTGCAGAAGGGTCTGGGCGACATGGGCATGAAGCCCGGCCCGGGCTTCGGCCAGGCCCAGCGCGAGATGGAAGGCGCCGGACGCGAACTCGGCCAGGGCCGTGGCGATACCGCCGTGCAAGGCCAGGGCCGCGCGCTGGAAGCACTGCGCCAGGGCGCCCGTGACATGATGAACCAGATGATGCAGGCGCAACAGGGCCAGCAGGGTCAGCAAGGCCCGAACGGCCAGGTCGGCCAGGGCGATCAGAACGGCCGCGACCCGCTTGGCCGCCCGCGGCGCGCCGATGGGCCTGACTTTGGTGATACCGTGAAGGTGCCCGACGAGATCGACGTCCAGCGCGCCCGCGAGATTCTCGATGCCATCCGGGAGAAGCTCGGCAACAACCCGCCGCAAGAGATGGAGCGGCGCTATCTGGAGCGTCTGCTGGATATTCAGTGACGAAGTGCTGAAATCCTTCGCCTTTTCGCGTGAGCTTCGTAATGTCGATCTTGACGGTTGACGAACGACAGCGATTCGATGACAATTCTCTTCAAGACTGCAATCAGCGAAAACTCGGCTTTCGAGATGATAGAAAAGGCGCTCTCCGGCGCTTACCAGTATGACGGCTATCTGAATGTCGTCAGCGATGCCGGCGAAACGGCGCTGTCCTGGGGACCGGCCATGCATGCCGAGGAGTTCAAGGCCGAGGTCAGCGAGATCCTGAGAAAGACCTGGGACGCCGCCCGCTTCTGGATCATCTACGAGCGCCGCGACGATCGCCGCGATCCCGAAGCCACGGAAATCCGCAACGCCGCCTTCCGCATCACCCGCGGCTATAGCGGCGTCGTGGTCATCACGCTAAGCCTGCTCGGGAAGCGTGACAGTGACAACGATATCGAACTGGTATTCGTCTGCTTCGAGCAGGACTTTCACAGGCGGAATTTCCGGGTGCGCTACGAAGGCAAGTTCGTCCCGGATGAATGAGGCTGCCTGATCAGGCAGCCAGTGCGCGGGCGACCGCCTTGCGGATATCGGGAAGCGCAAACGGCTTCGAGACCACATCAACGATCTTTTCAGCCAGATCGTCAGCGCGTTCGCGCTGTTCGGCATAGCCAGTCATCAGCAGGATTTTCAATGCAGGAAAGGCCGACTTTGCCTGGTGCGCCAGCTCGATGCCGTCCATGACGGGCATGCGGATATCCGACAGCAGCAGATCGTAGACGCCGTCCTTCAGCTTCTCCAGCCCCTCGGCACCATCGGCCGCTTCATCGGTCTCATGACCGTCAAGGCGCAAGGCCCGGGCTACGAAAGAACGGAGGGAGTCCTCGTCTTCCGTGATCAGAATTTTTGCCATCGATGCATCGCTCCGTCTTCATGCCCCAAGACGGAAATCGCATGCCGTTCCTTTGCGATCGGTAAACGGCGACGGGCGATGGACGGGATGGTTAACAACCCGTCTGTATCGCAGGCGCTCAGGCGTCGCCGGTGACGACGCCGACGAAGGGAAGTTCGCGGAAAGCGTAGGCGACATCCATGCCGTAGCCGACGACGAAATAGTCGGGGCATTCGAAGCCGACATAATCGGCCTCGAGCTTTTCCTTGCGCTTGACGCTCTTGTCGAGCAACACCGCGATCGTCACGTTGCGGGCGCCGCGTTCGAAGAGCAGTTCCTTGGCAAACAGCAGCGTACGGCCGGATTCCAGAATGTCGTCGATCAGCAGGACATCGCGGTCCTTCACATCGCTGTCGATATCCTTGACGATGCGAACGCCCTGCGAAACCGTGCCGGTGCCGTAGCTCGACAGCGTGATGAACTCGACCTCAGGCGCCAGGCCGTTGTTGTGCAGGGCGCGGATCAGGTCGGCCGCGAAAATGAACGACCCCTTCAAGACAGCGATCACCAGAAGGTCCTTGGTCGGACCTTCGGCAATCTGCTTTGCCATTGCATCGTTGCGCTCGGCAATCTGCTCGGCAGTGAAAAGAGGATCGATATTTTTTCCGCGCACGACAGGCATACGGCTTGCTCCGTGAAAATGAAGGGTAAGCCGTTAGCACATTAGACGCGGAGAAACACCCTTAGGGCATGAATGACAGCCGGACTTCCGGCATTTTTCCACCAGAGTGCTGAACACGCGCCGAAAATCCGCGGCTCTCGCCGCCATAGATCACGTCGACTGGCGGGTTAATGACGATGCTCGCCATCAGCCGCCCATCGCTCACCAGATCGGCGCGAATGGGCCGAACCGTCTGCGTGGTGCCGCTCTCGTTTTCGAGAATGCCGTTGACCATCAGGATGCGCATGCCATTGGCATCGCGCGGCGTCAGCGTCACGTGGGTGAAATGCAGAGGCGATCCGGCAGCGGACTGATCCTCTGCCTGAAGGCTGGAGAAGCCGCCGGACAACCCGAAGACCAGAAGAAAAAGCAGAAGAACAAGCGCCGCAAAACTCTTGAACGATGCCTGCTGCAGATGTTCTTCCAGGGCGCGGAAGGCGGCCACAGCTCCGGTCACCGCTTTCGGTGTCTCCACCTTCGGTACCGCTGCGGCCCGCTTGCGATTATCGTTGAAACTTTTCGCATTGAAGCCCGGCGATGGGCTTCGCCCGCTGATGACGACGAACTCGGCGTCGGAAATGTCAGCCGGGCGCGTTCCGGCCCGCGGCTGGCGTGCCGCCTTGTCCGGCGGCAGAAAATCATAGGCGTGCCCCGGCGCGCGGCGGCTGAACGAAGATGCTTCCATGATGACGGCCTTTCAGCTCTTCACATGGTTTCGGTGCACGGACGATACCGGGCATTGAAACGAATCCAGCTCAGTCGTAAATTTTAATGGTTAATGCTTCGCTAAATCCGGTGCCGGGAGGGCATCTTTCCGCCGAAATTTACCGGTTGTTAATCCACTTGGTTAACAAGTCGATGGTGAGAAACCTCGAACAATCTGAGTTGCCCGTTGATCCACTTCGAGAATGTCGGTTTGCGCTATGGCATGGGGYCGGAGATCCTCCGGGACCTGACCTTTGACATTCCGAAAAAGTCCTTCCAGTTTCTGACGGGTCCCTCCGGCGCCGGCAAGACCACACTGCTGCGCCTGCTCTTCATGTCGCTGCAGCCGACCCGCGGTCTGATCCGCATGTTCGGCCGCGATATTTCCGATATTCCGCGCCCGGAACTGCCGCTGCTGCGCCGCCGCGTCGGCATCGTCTTCCAGGACTTTCGCCTTCTCGACCACCTGACGACCTACGAGAACGTCGCGCTGCCACTGCGCGTGCGGGGCAAGGACGAGAGCACCTACAAGACCGACGTCCTGGAACTGCTGAAATGGGTCGGGCTCGGCGAGCGCATCAACGTGCTGCCGCCGGTCCTCTCCGGCGGTGAGAAGCAGCGCGCCGCGATCGCCCGCGCTCTCATCGACCGCCCGGAAGTCCTGCTCGCCGACGAACCGACCGGCAACGTCGATCCGCCGATGGCGCGCCGCCTTCTCAATCTCTTCCTCGAGCTCAACCGGCTCGGCACCGCCGTCGTCATAGCCACCCACGATCTGGCCCTGATGGACCAGGTCGAGGCGCGGCGGATGATTCTGTCCGAGGGGCATCTCGACGTCTATGACTGAGCGATCCCCCAGCACGAAGGTAGCGGAAGCGGCCACCCAGCAGCAGCGGCGACCTGAAATGCGCGTTCGCCCGACAGCGCCGATACTGCCGCCCTCCAACATCCAGGGCAACGCGCTGATGGTGGTGATCGCCATCATGGCCTTCCTTGCCTGCCTGACGCTCGGCGGCGTCAGTATGGTGCGCTCGACGGCCGCCAGCTGGGAAAGCCAGATCTCCCGCGAAATCACCATCCAGATCAAGCCGGACGACGGCCTCGACATGGAAAAGGCGCTGAACCAGGCGCGCGATATCGCCATGACCTTCGTCGGCACCAAGAGCGGCCAGATCGTCGATGAGGCGGCGACCGCCCGCCTGCTGGAGCCCTGGCTCGGCAGCGGCCTCGATCTCAAGGAACTCCCGGTTCCGCGGCTCGTTATCGTTACGATCGACGAAAACAATCCGCCGGATTTCGAGGCAATGCGCTCGCTGCTCAAGGACAGTATCCCGCAGGCGACGCTGGACGACCACAGAACCTGGGTCGACCGGCTGGTCTCGATGGCGCATACGACAGTGATGATCGGCACGGGTATTCTGCTGCTGGTCTTCACCGCTATGGTGCTCACCGTCGTCTTCGCGACACGCGGCGCTCTGTCGGGCAACCGCCATATCGTCGAGGTCCTCCATTTCGTCGGCGCCGAAAGCTCCTTCGTCGCAACCGAATTCCAGAAACACTTCCTGAAAATCAGCCTCAAGGGCTCGGCGATCGGCAGCGGTCTGGCAGCGCTGTTTTTTGCCGCCGCCGGCTTCCTGCAGAGCCGTACGATCGCCACACCGCAGACTGACCAGGCCACCGCGCTTTTCGGGACCTTTTCTGTCGGCGTGCTCGGCTATTTCGGCATCTTCGCCACGATGATCATCATCGCCCTGCTGACGACGCTGACGGCGCGCGTCACGGTCGTCCGCACGATATACGAGATCGATACACTTCGCTCCGATCCGACACGAACAGACGGGATAGCGAGCTGATGATAGCGATCACATGTAGCACCGCCTTTGCCTGTTCGCTGCCGCAATCCCGATATATGCACGACTCATGACCATGGGCTACACGAGACGCAATCCGATTCGCCCCGACCCGGCGCTGGCTAGCTACCGGGTCGAGACGCCGCGTCGCGGGCCTCTGCGCCGCATGCTGCGCTGGTGCGGCTTTGCCGTCGTTCTGGCAATGGCGCTGGTTTTCGGCGGCTTCCTGCGCTTTGCCGATTCCGTCACCACAATGAAGCCTCCAGCCGAACCGAAGGCCGACGCGATCGTCGTGTTGACAGGCGGCTACCAGCGCATCGACCAGGCGGTCGAACTCCTGCAGAAGGGCGCCGGTAAGCGGCTGCTGATTTCAGGCGTCCACCCCTCGACCACACCGGCGCAGATTCGCAAGACCACGACAGGGTCGGCCGATCTCTTCGATTGCTGTGTCGATATCGGCTATGACGCGATCGACACGATCGGCAATGCCGAGGAAGCATCGAACTGGATCCATGCCAAGGGCTACCGAAGCGTGCTCGTCGTCACCAACAACTATCACATGCCCCGCAGTCTCGCCGAACTTGCCTATGTCGACGACGACACCCAGTTCATCCCCTATCCGGTCGTGAATTCCGACCTGAAGACGCGCGCCTGGTTCATGGATCGGAATGCGCTGCGTGTCATGCTCGCCGAGTATGGCAAGGTGCTGTTTGCCGGTGCGCGCAACATCACCGGCTTCGGCCGTCATCCCGGCCTGCGTTCGGCTGCCGCCGACGGCAAGGACTGAAGCGAAGCGTCTTTTTCTGGCGGTGATAATCGTGTAGGCAGGTCGCAACCGCCCTGCCCGCGGATATAGGCTTTTCGGGAAACCTTATGCTCGCCCTGCGTTCCGTTCTCTTCAACACGATCTTCTACGCCAACCTCATCCTGCGGATGATCGTGCTTTCGCCCTATTATTTCGTCGTGCCCCGGCTGACCGCCTATCGCATTCCGAAGAACTGGGCGCTCTCGAACCATTGGTTGATGGAGAAGATCGTCGGCACGACCTTCGAGATCGAGGGCATGGAGAACCTGCCCGATGGCGGCTACATCCTGGCGCCGAAGCATCAATCCTTCTGGGATACCTACGCGCTGCTGCCCTGGCTGAAGGACCCGGTCTATATCCTCAAGCGCGAGCTGATGTGGATCCCGCTGTTCGGCTGGTACGCCAAGAAGCAGCGGATGATCCCGGTTGACCGCGGCGCCCGCGGCAAGGTGATGGTCGAAGTGCTGAAGCGGACCAAGGAAGAGCTGTCGACCGGCCGCCAGCTGATCATCTATCCTGAAGGCACCCGCCGCCCGCCAGGCGCCGAGCCAGTCTACAAATATGGCATTGCCCGCATGTATCGGGATCTCAACATCCCCGTCGTGCCGATCGCCATGCATCCAGGCCTGTTCTGGCCACGCCGCAGCACCATGCGCTATCCCGGCCATTTCAAGGTCCGCATACTGCCCGCGATCATGCCGGGCATGGATCCGGATGCCTTTTTCGAGCATCTCGTCGAAGTTACGGAGCGAGCCAGCGACGAACTGCTTCTCGACACCGTCGCCCGCAATCCGCATCTCCCGCTGCCGCAGACGGCCATCGACCGGCTTGCCGTTCTGAACGAACCGAAGACCGCGTCGGCCTGAGTTCAGGCGGCGCGCAGCCGCTCGACTTCGCCGACCACCTGCTCCAGCCAGTGATCGCGGATCCCCATCTGCTTCAGATGAGACAAGGTGTTGAAGACATAAGCGTCGTTCGGACCCGATTGGCCCTCGGCCTCATTGACGACGCGCGCGGCCTCGCCGGTATCAAGGGCGCCCGCATATTGCACATGGCTGCGGTCCACGACATAGGCGACTGCCTTCACCGCGCGGCCATCGGCCAGCAGCAGCGAGACGCGCTTTTCCAGATACACATTGGTCACCAGTTCGCGAGCCCGCAGATAGTCGATGACCTCGTCCCAATTTTCCGGCTCGACGGAGAAAGCCATGCCGCGGCATGAGCCACCGCGATCGAGACCGAGCACGAGACCGGGATTTTCCCGCGTTCCCCGATGAACCCAGGAGCGGACGCAGAGCGAACGCCGATAGCCATAAATCAGAGCCTGCGACCGTTCAGCAAACTCGAAGCCCGGGTTCCACATTAGGGATCCGTAGCCAAACACCCAAAATTCGTCCATATCGCAAGCCAGACCGAGATTCCCATTCGCGATTCACCATTGGAGAACATCATGGCAGCGTCAAGCCAATCCGGCAGCAGCAGAAAATTCTGGTGGCTCGGCTTGGGCATCGTACTGGTGGTCGCAATCTATACCGGCGGCTGGTTCTACGCCGCTTCACAGCTCAAGGACACGGTTCTGAAGGTTATCGCGCCGCATAACACTGCCGGTGTCAGCGGTGAATGCGCCGATATCGATTTCCGCGGCTATCCTTTCCGCATCGGCCTGTTCTGCTCGAAAGTCGATGTCGACGACAACAAGAACGGCGTGTCGGCGAGCTTCGGCCAGCTGCGCTCCGCCGCACAGGTCTATGCGCCTGGCCATATCGTCTGGGAACTGGATTCGCCTGCCGAAATCCGCACCGCAAACGGCCTGACCCTCTCGGCCCAATGGGCAAACCTGCAGTCCAGCCTGATCACCAAGTTCAAGGGCATCGACCGGACATCGACCGTTATCGAAGGACTGAAGGCGACCGCGGTTTCCTCCTATAGCGGTCAGACGATCGACGTCGATGCCGCCCGTACGGAAATTCATCTCCGCCAGAATGAAGGCGATCTTGATGGCGCGATCTCGCTGCAGGATGCCAGCACCGTCATCAAGGATTGGCCGCAGGTCTTCCCGAAATTCTCGGCGAGCGCCGACGTGACGCTGGTCGGTAAGGCGGGAATGATCGATGGCAGCGACAGACAGGGGCTTTACGGCGCTAGTGGCGAGCTGCGCAAGGTCGTGGCCGATATCGGCGACGGCAAGGTCATGACGCTGACCGGCCCCTTCTCCTTCGATGAGCAGGGCTTTCTTTCGGGTAAGTTCAAGCTTGAGATCGAGCAGCTCGGCCCGTGGCGCGACAGCATCAAGCAGACTTTCCCGCAGATCGCCAAGACGGTCGATACCGCCGCCAAGCTTCTGAAAGCCTTGGCAGCCGGCAGCGATCGCGTGTCGGTGGATCTGGTGGTCAATCGCGGCGAGGCAACCGTCAGCGGCTTCATCCCGCTCGGCTCCATCCCGCCAATCTGAAGCATTTCCTTGGGAAACGCTCTCGGTTAGCTCTTCTTCGGTTCCTGGCCGTGATGGCGGCCGAAGTCCGGCGCGTCAACGTCCTGACCGGCCTGAATGATCGAGCGGCGGATGGCGCGGGTGCGGGTGAAGAGCTCGAAAAGCTTGTCGCCTTCACCCCAGCGGATAGCCCGCTGCAGATAGGCGAGATCTTCCGAGAAACGCGACAGCATCTCGAGGATCGCATCCTTGTTGTGCAGGCAGACGTCGCGCCACATGGTCGGGTCGGATGCCGCAAGACGGGTAAAGTCGCGGAAACCCGAAGCCGAATACTTGATGACCTCGGATTCCGTCACCGCCTCCAGATCGTCGGCAGTGCCGACGATATTGTAGGCGATGATGTGGGGCAGATGCGAAACGATGGCCAGCACCTTGTCGTGGTGCTGCGGATCCATCTCGTCGACCCGAGCGCCGAGCGCCTCCCAAAAATGGCGAAGCTTGGCAAGCGCTGCCGGATCGGTACCGGCCACCGGCGTGAAAATGCACCAGCGCTGTTCGAACAGTCCGGCGAAACCGGCATCCGGTCCAGACTTCTCGGTACCTGCCAGCGGGTGGCCCGGAATGAAGTGAACGCCTGCGGGAATATGCGGCTGCATCTGCGCGATAACAGAGGCCTTGGTCGAGCCCACGTCGGTGACAATCGCGCCCGGCATAAGCGTTGCGGCGATTTCCTTGGCGACACTTCCCGACGCACCGACCGGCACCGAAACGATGACGAGATCCGCACCCTTGACGGCTTCAGCCGCAGACTGGAGATAACGGTCACCGAGACCGAGTTCTTCCGCCCGCTTCAGCGTGTCGGCGCTGCGGGTCGAGATCACCACTTCCTTGGCGATCCCCAGCCGCTTGACGTCGTGAGCAATCGACGAGCCGATGAGGCCGATACCGATAAGCGCGATGCGGTCGAACTGGATGGTCATGCCTTGCGTCCCATAAACTCGCCGAGCGACTCGATAACACCGCGGTTCGCCTCTTCCGGGCCAACGCTCATGCGCAGCGAGTTCGGGAAGCCATAGCCCTTGACCGCACGCAGGACGTAGCCGCGGCTGGTCAGGAACTCGTCGGCATCGGCAGCGCGCTTGCCATCGGCATCGGGGAAATGGATGAGAATGAAATTGGTGACCGACGGCGTCACCGTCAGGCCAATCGTCTCCAGGGCACCCTTGAGCTTCTCGATCCACATCAGATTGAAGGCAACAGCCTCTTGGACATGCGACTGATCGCGAACAGCGGCAGCACCTGCGGAAATTGCCGGCGCATTCATGTTGAACGGCCCGCGGATGCGATTGAGCGCATCGATGATTTCAGCTGGCGCATACATCCAGCCGACGCGGAGCGCTGCGAGGCCATAGACCTTGGAGAAGGTGCGGGTCATGACGACATTGGCGTTGGACGAGACGATCTCGATACCGGATTCATAGTCGTTGCGGCGAACATACTCCGCATAGGCGGCATCGAGCACCAGCACGGCATCCTTCGGCAGCCCGGCCTGAAGACGGCGGATTTCGCTGACCGGCACATAGGTGCCTGTTGGGTTGCCCGGATTGGCGATGAACACGATCTTGGTCTTCGGCGTCACGGCTGCGAGGATCGCGTCGACATCGACCGCGTGATCCTTCTCCTTGACGGTAACGGGCGTGGCGCCCGCACCCATGATCTGGATCTTGTAAACGAGGAAGCCGTGCTCGGTGATGATGGCTTCGTCGCCAGCGCCGAGATAGACGTGGCAGAGCAGACCGAGCAGCTCGTCCGAACCGTTGCCGCACATGATGTTAGCCGGATTCAGACCATGAACAGCAGCGATCGCCTCGCGCAGCTCATGTGCCTGGCCGTCGGGATAGCGCTCGAGATTGCCGGCAGCGTTCTTGAAGGCTTCGATTGCCTTCGGGCTGGCGCCGAGCGGCGTCTCATTGGAGGAGAGCTTGTAGACGCGGGCAACGCCCGGCGCATGTTCCTTGCCCGGCACATAGGCTGCGATATCAAGAATACCGGGACGTGGAACGGGCTTGCTCTTCTCAACGCTCATGGGATCAACCTTGGAAAAATGCCAGGAATTCCGGCTTAAATTGCCCTTTGGCAATAAAACGGAAAGCGGCTTTTGTCGAGTGACTTAGCGGTTGCGCGTGGTCGGAACGCCATGCGGCGCAAGAACCGGCACGAAGACGCGGCGCGAGGCGCGCGCTGCCACTGGCAGACCCTGATAGAGACGCTTCTGCGCCTCGACGATGATGACACCGGAGAAGGCCGGCCACAGTGTCCGTCCGATGCGCTCGAAGCCACGCCGCAGGCTCAGTACAGTGCGCAGCTTGGACGGCGGGAAGAACAGCGCCTCGGCGGAAGCTCCGGGCGTGAAATTGGTCTCTCGCAGCAGATGTGTCAGCTGACCACGCGAATAGGGCCGGCCGGAGCCGAAAGGCGTATGCTCCATTCGTGCCCAGACGCCACGCCGGTTCGGCACGACAATCACCAATCGCCCGCCCGGCGCAAGCACCCGCCAGAGCTCCTTCAGCGTCTCCCGCGGGCTTTCGGCAAATTCCAGCGAATGCACCATCAGCACGCGGTCTACGGATGAATCCGGTAGCGGCAACTCCTCGTCGAAGATCAGCGCCGTCGAGGACAGCGAGCCCATCGGCCAGTTCACTGCACCCTGCCCTGCTGGCATGAAGGCGAAGGTGCGCTCAGTATCGGCGCCGAAACGATCGAGAAACGGCACGGCATAGCCGAGACCGACCAATCGCTCCTGCGGCAGCCGCACCCAGAGCGATGACAGCGCCATGGCGATCGACTGCTCGGCCAGGCGGCCAAGCTCGGAATGATAAAACTGGCGTAGATCGACAATATCCGCGTGCATTGCAGTAAATGTTATCAGTGGGCGGTTGGACTTCAAGGCCGGAGCCTCTACATTCCGGACATGTCCGTAGGAAAGAGGCCGTTCAGACTATGAAACCTTTGGAATTAGAAGTTTTTCTCTGCCGCTCCGATAATTTTGGCGTTCTCGTGCATGATCCGGAAACCGGCCTGACGGCAACGATCGACGCGCCGGATGCGGCTGCGGTCGAAGCGGCAGCCAAGCGCCGCGGCTGGACCATCTCCCACATCTTCACCACCCATCACCACACCGACCATGTCGAAGGCAATCTGGCGCTGAAGGAGCAGTTCGGCTGCGAGATCATCGGCCCGGTGAACGAGGCCGTCGCCATCCCGGGCCTCGACAAGACGATGGCCGATGGCGACAGCTTCACCTTCGGCGATCATACGGTCAATGTGATCGAGACCCCCGGCCACACAGCCGGTCACATCTGCTACCACTTCGTGGACGACAAGCTGCTCTTTGCCGCCGATACGCTGTTTGCGCTCGGTTGCGGCCGCCTTTTCGAGCGCCCCGCCGCCGACATGTGGCATTCGCTGCAGAAGCTCGCGGTGCTACCGGATGAGACGGCCATCTATTTCGGCCACGAATATACGCTGTCGAACGCCCGCTTCGCCGTCACCATCGATCCAACAAATGAGCGGCTGAAGGCCCGCGCCGCGGAAATCGAGGCATTGCGCGCCGAGGGACGTTTCACAATCCCGACGACGTTGGCGCTTGAGAAGGAAACCAACCCCTTCCTGCGCGCAGCCGATCCGGCGATCCGCCGCAATCTGCTGATGGAGACGAAGACGAACGAAGAGGTCTTTGCGGAAATCCGCAAGCGCAAGGACAATTTCTGATGTCGCCCGATGAGATTATCGAGGCGCTTTCGATGCAGCCGCATCCGGAAGGCGGCTTCTATGTCCAGACCTTCCGCGACACGAATGGCGGCGAGCGCGGCCATTCGACGGCAATCTACTACCTGCTGAAATCAGGACAACGGTCGCATTGGCATCGCGTCCACGACGCCGCCGAGATCTGGCACTATTACGCCGGAGCACCGCTGGCCCTGCATCGCTCGGAAGATGGCAGCAGCAGCGAAACGTTGAAGCTCGGCATCGACCTGGCAGGCGGCGAGCGCCCGCAGGCGATCATTCCCGCCAACTGGTGGCAATCGGCCGAAACGCTGGGCGATTTCACGCTTGTCGGCTGCACCGTCTCACCCGGCTTCGAATTCTCGAAATTCGAGATGGCACCGCCGGACTGGGCACCGGCCGGCTGACCTACTCGGCTGCCGCAGGCTGTTTCGGCGCGACCTTGCGCCGGAACATTTCCTGCGCCGCCAGCACCGCACCACCGGTCACCAGCAGGCAGGCAAAAGCAATCCGCCAGCTCGGCTCGGCAAAGCCGAACAGCGTCAGAATGAGCGTCGAGAGCAGCGGAGCGGCATAGCTTGCAGCGCCGAGGATCTGGATATCGCCATTCTTGACGCCGTGATCCCAGGCATAGAAGGCGGCCCCCACCGGAAAGAGCCCGAGCCCGGCAACCGCCAGCCATTCGAATGCCGTTTCCGGCCAGACGGTGGTTTCCAATCCGAGATGGCAGACAAGCGACAGAATGGAGGTCGCGATGCAGAAGCCGGTCACCACATCGGTCGACACCGCATCGAAACGCCGCGTCAGCAGCGAATAGCAGGACCAGGTGAAGGCGCAGAGAAGCGCCGCGCCATAGCCGATGGCATAGGCGCCATCGAAATTGATGCCGTTGCGTCCGACGATCAGAAACGTGCCGCAGAGACCGGCAAGGGCACCGGCAATATGATACCAGCGAAGCTTCTCGCCCGGCAGCAGCGCCGAGCCGACGACGATCAGCAGCGGCCACAGATAGGCGATCAGCCCCGCCTCCACCGCCGGAGCGTTCCGGAGCGCCGTGAAATAGAGAAAATGATAGCCGAACAGACCGGCGATGCCGACGATCCAGACCTTCGCCGGCTGCTTCAAGAGCGCCAGCCGCGACGGGTTGAGAACGAGGACGGCGATGCCGGGGATACTGCCGATGGCAAAGCAGATCGCCGACAGCTGGAACGGCGGCATCTTGCCGGATGCAGCCGTGAACAGCGCGAGAAACGACCACATCAGAATGGCCGTGAACCCGATCAAAGTTGCCCGAAGCTTCATCATGTCTCCCGATTGCGGAGACAGGCTCCGTCAGCTGGCGCTGTATTTCACCGCCTTGATCGTCACCGTTCCGTATTGCGTCGGAATGCTGACGTAGACTGGAGCATATACATTTGCCGCATCCGCCTTGGCAAACCAGATTTCCATCCGGCCGCTCTTGCTGAGATAATCGATATCCTTGCGGCCCTTCTTATAGCCCGATCGCGGCACGAAGCGCACGCTGCAGACGGTCGCCTTGCCGGTGAACCCATCCGTCGCAAAATCTTCGGAGCCCTTCGGCGATAGCACCAGATCCATGCGCATCTCGCCGTCATAGATCGGCAGCTTCTGCGAGCAGAGCTTCACGTCAGCAGGAAAGATCAGGCCGGAAATCGGATCGAGAACCGATCGCATGTCGCCCGGCGATACATTGATCCAGTTGCTCGGCGGCTTGCGCTCCGGCTTCACCGTCGTCGAGACGATATTACCGTTGCTGTAGCGAACCTCGTAGGTCCGCGCCCGCTTGCCGCTCTTGTAATAGAGCGAATAGCGCTGCGCCTGCAGCCGATCATCGCGAATGACGCCGTCGACGCTGGTCTTAGCCGAAATCGTCGTCACCAAGTCGGCGAGACCGGCCGAACTGATGTCGCCGGATACTGTGTAGCTCTTGTCATCCTCGATCTGCGTGACGAAGGCCGCCCGCGCGATCGGCAGGACACCGAGGGCGACGCGATATTCCGTGCGGTGGCGGATCTCCTCCGCGCCGGCCGGAATCGCCATCGATGCCACGATTGCAGGGATCAAAATCCGTCTGCCCAGAAGAGCCATGAAGCGAGCCTTGTTTGACGGGCGAACGCCGCCCTGTTACGCGGTCTATACTCTGGCCGCTTGTCGAAGCAAACACGAGCTTTTTGACAGAATTGCGGGAAAGGCCAAGGTTTGGCTTGACGCGGCGAGCCGCTCTGACTATAGAACCGCAACTTTCCAATCATAGCCTTGGATTGCAAGCCCGGTTTTGCCGGTGCGTCGTAATTCGGCGGCTGAGAAAAACAAGAATAGGTGTCAAATGTCTCGCGTGTGCGAATTGACCGGCAAGGCCGTCCTCGTTGGCAACAATGTCAGCCATGCCAACAACAAGACCAAGCGCCGGTTCCTGCCGAACCTGTGCCAGGTTACCCTGATCTCCGACGCTCTCGGCCAGCGTTACCGCCTGCGCGTTTCGGCTCACGCCCTGCGCTCGGTCGAACATCGCGGTGGTCTCGACGCGTTCCTGATCAAGGCAAGCGAAAACGAACTGTCGATGCGCGCTCGTCTGCTGCGCCGCCAGATCGTCAAGAAGACTGCAGAAGCTGCTGCTGCCGCCTAAGCATCGGCGCGCTTTCTTCTCGAAAGTTTCAAAAGGCTTGCAC
Organism: Rhizobium sp. 01N424; assembly: GCF_056399485.1. NCBI lineage: Bacteria > Pseudomonadati > Pseudomonadota > Alphaproteobacteria > Hyphomicrobiales > Rhizobiaceae > Rhizobium > Rhizobium sp. 01N424. The sequence continues at coordinate 402,501 of NZ_JBFTRK010000003.1, read as the reverse complement.
GGTTGAAACCGGACAAGCCTTTTGCTTTGCCGGTATAGTACCGGCCAAAATTTGTTCACTCCAACTGGTGGCATCACCCAGGATAAAAAAATGCTGAAGACACGCTATCTGCTTATCTATGTGGCCCTGATGACGCTCGTCGTCGTCGCCTCAAACTTCCTCGTTCAGTTTCCGCTGAACGCCATGGTCGCCGGCATCAACCTTGCCGACATCCTGACCTGGGGCGCCTTCACCTATCCGATCGCCTTCCTGATCACCGATCTGACGAACCGCCAGTTCGGTCCGCAGACCGCCCGCAAAGTCGTCTTTGCAGGCTTCGTCGTCGGCGTCGGCCTTTCCTTCTACACGGCCGTTCCGCGCATCGCGATCGCCTCGGGTTCGGCCTATCTTGCCGGACAGCTGCTCGACATCGCCGTCTTCAACCGCCTTCGCCGTCAGGCCTGGTGGCGCGCGCCGCTGGTCGGCTCGTTGATCGGCTCGGCGCTGGATACGATCATCTTCTTCTCCTTCGCTTTTGCAGCCTTCTTCGTCTTCTTCGGCGCGAACGAACCCTTCGCGCTGGAATCGGCACCGATCCTCGGCATTCTCTCGATGGAAGCTCCGCGCTGGATCTCCTGGGCGCTCGGCGACTTCACCGTGAAGATGCTGGTTGGCCTCGTCATGCTGCTGCCCTACGGCGCTCTGATGAACACCCTGCGCCCGATGCAGGCAACAGCCGCTCGCTGAAAACAAATGAGGCCGTTGGCGCCTATGCCAGCGGCCCTTTCGTTTTGACCGCAGGATGGCGCAATACTTCCGCGACGAGGCTATCGACCGGCTCTGAGGAATCGAGCCTGAGCAAAGGCGTTGCCCTGCCCTTCAGCCATTCCTCGTGCGAAGCGGCGCTTCGCCGTTCCGGCCCTGCCGTATCGTAGCTTTCTGCCCATTCCAGGAATTGCTGGCTCTTCTCTGCCATGTCGCCACCAGACTTGATCCGGTCGCCATAGCGGGTCTCCTCTCGCTCCCGGATGCGTGCCATGCGCAATACGGGGTCGATCCTGAGGAAGACGATGAGATCGTAGAGCGGCTCGAACTCGGCCGCCCATTTCAGCGCTGAGCCAGAAAGCACCCAGCCGTCGGCGGCCTGGATCGCTTGGCGGAGCATCGCCACGCGCGCCTCGACCGGCCGCTGTGTCGTGAATGGCGGATCGGTCGGCATCCAGAAGAAATGATCGGTATCGAGGTGCCGGAGCCCAAGCTTCCCGGCGAGCGCCTGACCGAGCGTAGTGGTACCGGAGCCTGACGCTCCCATGACATGAATATTCAGCATGGCTCTCTCGATTTGGGTGAAGGGAGAGAGCAGATAGCGGAGAGTTGTGACAGTTGTTCGGCGGCGCGCTCACTCGGCGAGCCGGAACTCCAGCATCACGTTCCGCTGCAGGATCGAATGGTTATCATCGGAAACGAGGATGATATGGGTCGAGCCATCCTCAGCCTGGAAGGCATCGAGCCCTTCCATATTGTCGATCTGATAGCCGAAATCGGCGGTCATCAGCACCGTGCCGGTTGCGACAGCGCCAGGCTGGATTTCGGCGGCAGCGATCCGGCGGATGCGCATGCCGATACCATCTGCCATGTTGAAGCGCCGCTCCAGAAGCAGCAGATCGCCATCGGGCAGAAACGCCCCGTCGGTCGGATCAAAATCGCCGGAGCGGCTGACAGCAAACCGGCCCTTCAGTGGCCCTTCGAGGATCGCCGCATAGACGTTTCCATCATCATCGAGGCTCTCTTCCGCAACAATGACCGCCGCGCCCTTCAGGGCGCTGTCTGCGGGTGCAATCGCCACCGTCTCAAGGCTGCGGTTGCCGCGCAGTTCATCGCGCGGGATCAGGATGGGCAGCGTGCCCAAGGCGGGTGAATTCGCAAAACCCTGACGGGGATAGATATCGACGCGATGATTGCCCTCGAATGAAACGAGTGCCCTGTCCTTGTCGAGCGCCAGCCCTTCGGCATCCATGCGGCCTTTGCCTTCAAAGCTGCGGCCGGTCGCGTCCTTCATGGGAGTGATATCGACATCGGCAAGGCCGGAAAGACGGCCCTGCGCATCGCGCACCAGCGTGCCGGTCAGCCAATGGCCGGTATCGAGCACCCCCGCCACATGCTTGCGATCCGGATCGACCTTGATCGATGACCACGAGCCGAAAATCCGGTTGGTCGAAACCATCTCCAGGCCGCCGATGAATTCCAGCGGGCCGAACCTGGTTTCGTTTGAACCAATCTTGAAGGTGGTGATGACGCGGCTCTCGATCGGAGCGCTCTTGGCAAACACGGCAGATGGCAATCCCGCGAGGCAGGCGGCAAGCATGGCCACGCGGGAAAAAGCGATCATTGGGTCAGCTGGCGCGGCGTGTGCGGCCGCCACGCGGCTGCGCAGCCTGATCCTCGAAGAGCGAGGCCAGCTGTTCCGTCATCGCGCCTGCAAGCTCGTCAGCATCGACGATGGTGACGGCGCGGCGGTAGTAGCGCGTGACGTCGTGACCGATACCGATGGCGAGCAGCTCGACCGGCGAACGCGTCTCGATCTGCTCGATGACGGCGCGCAGGTGGCGCTCCAGATAATTGCCCGGATTGACCGATAGCGTCGAATCATCGACCGGCGCGCCATCGGAGATCATCATCAGGATCTTGCGCTGCTCACGCCGCGCGATCAGGCGGTTATGCGCCCACATCAGCGCTTCGCCGTCGATATTTTCCTTGAGCAGCCCCTCGCGCATCATCAGCCCGAGATTGCTGCGGGCGCGGCGCCACGGAGCGTCGGCGGACTTGTAGATAATATGGCGCAGATCGTTGAGGCGGCCCGGCGTCTGCGGCTTGCCACCGGCCAGCCAGCTCTCGCGCGCCTGCCCGCCCTTCCAGGCCTTGGTGGTGAAACCGAGGATCTCGACCTTGACGCCGCAACGCTCCAGCGTGCGCGCCAGAATATCGGCGCAGGTGGCAGCAACGGTGATCGGACGTCCGCGCATCGAGCCGGAATTGTCGATCAGCAGTGTCACCACGGTGTCGCGGAACTGCGTGTCGCGCTCCATCTTGAAGGACAGCGCCTGCATCGGATCGATGATCATGCGCGTCAGGCGCGCCGGATCGAGATAGCCCTCTTCCAGGTCGAAATCCCAGGACCGGTTCTGCTGCGCCATCAGGCGGCGCTGCAGACGGTTCGCCAGACGGCCGACGGCACCCTGCAGATGCGCCAGCTGCTTGTCGAGGAAGGCGCGCAGGCGCTCGAGCTCCGTGGCGTCACAGAGTTCCTCGGCAGTGATGATCTCGTCGAATTCCTCGGTAAAGACCCGGTAATCGACCTTCTCGTTGAAATCGGCGAAAGGCGTATTCGGACGGCGGGTCTCGCCCGGCGTCTCGGAATCGTCCTCACCCTCTTCCATCATGTCGTCGTCGGAGATTTCGGCGCCTTCAGTCTCGCCGTCCTCCATCTGCTCGTCGGCGACTTCGCTGTCTTCGACCGGTGCAGCATCCGAACCGGCGTCTTCGTCGACCTCGTCCTGATCCTGCTCGTCGCCGCTCGGCTGGTCGTCCTGATCCGAGTCCTCGTCGGTTTCCGGCTCGCTGTCGTCGTCGCCATACTCCTCGGCCATTTCCATGGCCGACAGCATGTTGCGGATGACTTTGGAAAAGGCCTGCTGGTCATTGATGACGTTAGAGAGATTATCGAGCTCGGCGCCGGCCTTGTCCTCGATGAAAGGACGCCAGAGGTCGAGCACCTTGCCTGCCGAGGCCGGCGGCTTCTGACCGGTGAGCTTTTCGCGCACCATCATCGCCACGGCTTCACCGATCGGCGCGTCTTCCTGACGCTCGATACCGTTGAAATTCGCCTTAGCATATTTCTCGTCGGTCATGGAGCGCAGGTTCGCAGCCATGCCTTCCATCCGCAGCGCGCCGATCGATTCGACACGTGCCTGTTCAACCGCATCAAACACCGCGCGGGCGTCAGAACCCTGCGGCGCCATCGTCGTGTGGACCCTCTCGTCGTGGCAGGCAAGCCGGAGCGCCATGGAATCGCCGAGGCCGCGGGTCACCGCCAGCTCATGCGCCGTCGGCCGCTTGGAAAGCTCGGGCAGCCGGATACGCTCGGCCGTCATTCCCGGACGTTCGTTGGCGAAGGTCACTTCGACCTCGTCGTTACCGGCGATTGCGCGGACGCAGCCGGTCATCGCGCGCCGCAACGGCTCGATATCGATAGGGCCGTTGGGCTTGGCTTTCGAATTGTCACCACGAGATGCCATGATCGACCGGCCTTAGGCCTCCAGAACGATGTTGGCGGCGCTTTCCTTCAGCTCGACGCCAAAGGCACGCTGGTAATGTTCGGCAACCAGCGCACGTTCAAGCTCGTCGCACTTGTTGAGGAAGGTGACGCGGAAGGCGAAGGCGAGATCACCGAAGATCTCGGCATTTTCGGCCCAGGTAATGACGGTACGCGGGCTCATGACGGTCGACAGGTCGCCGTTCATGAAGGACGCGCGCGTCAGATCGGCAACGCGGACCATCTTGGAGACGGTGTCGCGGCCGTCCTTGTCCTTGCCGAAGCTCTTCACCTTGGCAGCGATGATGTTCACTTCATGCTCATGCGGCAGATAGTTCAGCGTCGTGACGATCGACCAGCGGTCCATCTGCGCCTGGTTGATCTGCTGCGTGCCGTGATAGAGGCCGGTCGTATCGCCGAGACCGACCGTGTTGGCGGTCGCGAACAGGCGGAAAGCCGGGTGCGGACGGATGACGCGGCTCTGATCGAGCAGCGTGAGGCGGCCGGCGGATTCCAGCACGCGCTGGATGACGAACATCACGTCCGGGCGGCCCGCATCGTATTCGTCGAAGACGAGCGCGACGTTGTGCTGGTAGGCCCAGGGAAGGATGCCGTCCTTGAATTCGGTGACCTGCAGCCCGTCCTTGACGACGATCGCGTCCTTGCCGATCAGATCGATACGGCTGACATGGCTGTCGAGGTTGATACGCACGCACGGCCAGTTGAGACGCGCGGCGACCTGCTCGATATGCGAGGACTTGCCGGTACCGTGGTAACCGGAGATCATGACGCGGCGGTTATGCGCAAAGCCTGCAAGAATGGCGAGCGTCGTCTCGCGGTCAAAAAGATAGTCTGGATCGAGATCCGGAACATAGGCGTCGCCCTTGCTGTAGGCGGGAACGCGAATATCGGAATCGATGCCGAAAACGTCTCTGACCGAAACGGTCGTGTCCGGCAGAGCGGGAATATCTAACTCAATCTTGCTCATCACGTCTCCAAGGCGGGCATAGCGCCCGGCCATATCTCTCAGGCCATTTCGCAACCGCGACGCCGCAGTTTTCTACCACGCCGTCCAGGGTGAGAACGTCGGCGATGCTTCTCCGGGACTGAAATGAAACCTCGGCGGGATGATGACCCCGAGCATTCTAGAACAAAGTCCCGGACAAGAAACGCCGCGTCCGGAAGGAAGGCAAAGGCGCCAGAAGCAAAACGCAATAATGCATGCCGCGATTGCCTGCGGCCCTAGCCGATTTGGACCATACCCGATTGAAGACGGAGAGCAAGGACGGGAATTAACAAAAACCGTTCTGCTTCAACAATTGATAGGCCTGGATCACGGCACGGAACCGCTCTTCGGATCCGCGGTCGCCGCCATTGGCGTCAGGGTGGTGCTTTTTCACCAGCTCCTTGTAGCGCGTCTTGATCTCGGCCGACGTCGCATCGGCGGCAAGGCCCATCGTATCGAACGCCTTGGCTTCGAGGCTTTTCAGCTTGCGCTGTTCCGGAAAGCGCGGGCCGCTGCCCTTGCTGCCACTGACAAAGCCGAACGGATCGCGCACCCGGTTATAGGAGCCCGAGCGGACGTCAGAATGCAGCGGGCTGTTCTTGGCGGCCTTGTTGACGCCGACCGTCCAGGTGGGGCGATGACCGGTGATCGCTTCCTTCTGGTAACGGGCGATCTCACCATCAGACAGGCCGGAGAAGTAGTTGTAGCCCTTGTTGTATTCCTTGACGTGCTCGAAGCAGAATAGAAAGAACTGCCCCTCGGCATTGCGTCCGACGGGAGCGCGATGCGCACCTTTCTTGTCACAGCCGTCCCACTGACAGGTCGGGGGAGCCTGTTCGGGTTCCTGCTCGCGTTTGCGGCGGGTGCGGATGCGATCGAAATATTTGGAATCAAGTCTCATGACGGCGCTAATTATGAAGCTGCCGCGGCGCGACAACAAGAATTGACAAATGGGAATGTTGCTGGCTTGGTGGGAACCCCTTTTTTCACCAGCAACTGGACGAAAACGTGACCCTTCAGGCCCGCATAGAAGAAAAACTGACCGAGGCTTTCGTGCCCGAACGTTTGAGCGTCATCAACGAAAGCCACCTCCACGCTGGCCACCAGCCTGACATAACAGGGACAGGCGAAACGCATATGCGTGTTCGCATCGTCTCTGAAAAATTTTCAGGAATGACGAGGCTAGCCCGACACCGGGCCATTACCGAGCTCTTGAAACCAGAGCTCGATGCCGGGCTTCATGCCCTCGCCGTCGAACCCTCGGCACCAGGAGAAGCGACCCGCTGGTAGTGGATACCGGCCCCATGTAAGTCTTCGCGGCGCGCAATCCAACAGCAAAAGCCGCTTAGACGGCCTTGGGCGCGTCTTCTTCGGCGGGGCGAATGCGCAGCTTGGTGATGCGGTTCTTTTCCCGCTTCATGACGATGAAGCGCTTGCCGTAGAAAGTGAAGGCCTGCCGCTCTTCCGGGATTGTCATCGACTCGTGAATGACGAGGCCGGCAATCGTCGTCGCCTCCTCGTCGGGAAGCTGCCAGTCGAGCGCCCGGTTCAGGTCACGGATCGGAACGCCGCCATCGACGACCACGGAACCGTCGGCCTCCTGACGGACACCCTGCATCTCGATGTCGTGTTCGTCGGAAATATCGCCGACGATCTCCTCCAGAATATCCTCAAGCGTGACGATACCCTGCACCTCGCCATACTCATCGACGACGACGGCGAAATGCTGCTTGCGGCGCAGGAAGGCGTTCAGCTGATCTTCGAGATTGGTGCTGTCAGGCACGAACCACGGCTTCTGCGCGATCCTGACGACATCGAGATTCTCGGGCTCGACATTCGGCTCGGCCAGCGCCCGCAGCAGGTCCTTTGCATGCACGACGCCGATGATGTTGTCGGTCGTGCCGCGCCACAGCGGCATGCGCGTATAGGGACTTTCGAGGATGGTGCGGACGATCGCTTCCGGCGCGTCGTCGGCATTGATGGCCCGCATGGCCATGCGATGCACCATGATATCAGACAATTCGAGCTGGCTGAGATCGAGCACGCCGCCGAGGCGGTCGCGATCTGCCTTGACGACCGAGCCTTCCCGGTGAAGCAGATCGACTGCACCGCGCAGCTCTTCATGCGCCGTCAGCATCGATGTTTCGCGCGACAGCGTTATGCCGAAGACACCGAGGATCTTGCGCACGATCGCGTTGATGAAAGACGAGATCGGCCCGACGATGGCAACGAAAAGCTTGACAGCAAAGGCAACCGTGAGGGCAAAACGGTCTGGTGTCGAGATCGCCCAGCTCTTCGGCAGAACTTCGGCGAAGATGACCAGGATGACGGTCATAGCCAGCGTTGCAAGCGCCACACCGGAATTACCGAACAATCCAAGAAACAGGCTGGTCGCCAGTGCCGACGACAGGATGTTGGCGAGATTGTTGCCGATCAGCAGCGCTCCGATCAGCCGGTCGCGCCGCTCGATCAGCTCACGCACCACGCCGGCGCGCTCGTCGCCATTGGCCTCGAGCGTGTGGATGCGGCTGCGCGAGACGGCGGTCAGCGCCGTTTCCGATCCGGAGAAGAAAGCGGACATGAGAACGAGGGCCACGATGGAGACAATTTCTGGCCAATAGACAGAAAGAAATGCCAGCGTGCCTTCGATGCTCATTGCGGGTGCTTTTCCTTGAGGAAGCTCAACACTTCGGATTGCGGCACGTCATCGGCGATGAAGGATTGCCCGATCCCGCGCGTCAGGATGAAGGTGAACTGGCCGTTCTTGACCTTCTTGTCCTGCGCCATCGCCTCCATCAGCCGTTCGGCCGGCGGCAGCTCGCCCGGGATATCCGACATGCGCGTCGGCAGGCCAACCGCTTTCAGATGCGTCTCGACGCGCTTGGCATCATCGGGGCTCGCAAGGTTCATGCGCGCCGAAAACTCATGCGCCAGCACCATGCCGATCGAAACGCCTTCGCCATGCACCAGGCGGGCACTGTCATAGGCCGTGGCCGCTTCCAGCGCGTGACCGAAAGTGTGGCCGAGGTTGAGCAAGGCGCGCGGGCCGTTTTCCCGCTCGTCGGCCACAACCACATCGGATTTCGCCTGGCAGCTCGTGGCGATCGCCTGAATGCGGGCATCGCCGCCGGCAAATACCGCCTGCCAGTTCGTCTCCAGCCAACCAAAGAAGTCAGGCTTGTCGATCAGGCCGTATTTGGCGACTTCGGCATAGCCGGCCCGGAATTCGCGCTCCGTCAGCGTGTTCAGCACATCGGTATCGGCAAGCACCAGGTCCGGCTGATGGAAGACGCCGATGAGATTCTTGCCATGGCGGCTGTTGATGCCGGTCTTGCCGCCGACGGATGAATCGACTTGCGACAGCAGAGAGGTCGGCACCTGCACGAAGCGCACGCCGCGGCGCACGATACCGGCAGCAAAGCCTGCGAGGTCACCGATCACACCGCCGCCGAGCGCCACGACATAATCGTTCCGCTCCACGCGCGCTTCCAGCACCTTGTCACAGACGGTCATCAGATGCTCGAAGCTTTTGGTCTTCTCGCCGGCCGGCAACACCAGCGTGCAGCATGCAATGCCGGATGCTTCCAGGCTCGCGACCAGTGCATCGAGATAGATGGGCGCCACATTCGCGTCGGTGACAATAGCCGCCTTGCGGCCCTTGAGGCGGGCGGTGATTTCGGCACCGGCGCGCGCAATCAGCCCCGGCCCGATCAGAATATCGTAGGCGCGGTCGCCAAGCGGCACATGCACCTTCTTTTCGGCGGCAACGGAAGCGATCGCATTCATGGCACTGCACTTTCACTTTGGTGTTCGACCACGGCCTTCAGCACTTCGTCGGCCATCAGTTCCTTGCGCACATCGCGCGACAAAACGGTCACGTCGGCCTGCGCATAGATCGGGTATCGGGCGTTCATCAGATTTTCGAGTGTCTGCATCGGGTTTTCGGTTTTCAGAAGCGGCCGCGTATCGCGCTTGTTGACGCGTTCCCAGAGCACATCCAGATCGGCCTTAAGCCACAGCGACAGGCCGCCCTTCTTGATATGCTTGCGGGTGCGGTCGTTGATGAAGGCACCGCCGCCGGTCGAGACCACGCGAGGCCCGTTCTTCAAAAGCCGCTTCATCACCCGCGTTTCCAGCGCCCTGAATTCTTCTTCACCATAGGATGCGAAGAGTTCGGTGATGGTCATGCGCGAAACGCGCTCGATCTCGACGTCGCTATCGATGAACGGAATTCCAAGCTGCTGGGCAACAAGCCGCCCGACGGAGGATTTTCCTGCACCCATGAGGCCGACGAGGATAAGATTGCGGGACCCGAGCGCGGCGCGAGCTCTGTCTTTCAGACTGTCTGCAACTGTCAGAACTGGGTCACTCATCGGTCCATTCACACTTTGTTTGCAAACGGTATCGACAAATGAAGGTGTAGCGTCAAGTCGCGGGCAAGGCAAACATGTTCCAAATGCGGCTTCTTACACGCAATCGCGCTTCTTCCTAAAAAGAGGCCAAGCTCATGGAGTTCAAGAAATGCCAACCCTCTTCCGTTTCCTCGCTGTCTTGGCGGTTATCGCCGGGGCGATCTACGGAGGCATGGTGGCCCTGGTGACCTTCGTCGAGCCGCAACCGCGCGACGTGACGATCCGCATTCCGTCGGAGCGGATCAATCCGCCGGCAACCGGCACCATCGCCCCGGCGAAGAAGTAGGCCGATGCGGGATCTCGGCCGCGTTCACGTGGAATCCTTTCTGGAGATGATGAGCGCCGAACGCGGCGCGGCCGAGAACACGCTGCAATCCTACGAGCGCGATCTCGACGATCTCCACTCCTTTCTGAACGGACGCAGCGTCCGCCTGACGGAAGCGGCCTCCGCCGACCTGACCGCCTACCTTGCCTCGCTTGCGGGCCAGGGCTTCAAGCCCTCTTCGCAGGCCCGAAGGCTGGCCTCGATGCGGCAATTCTACAAGTTTCTCTATGCAGAGGGCCTGAGGACGGACGACCCTACGGGTGTGCTCGACTCCCCGAAGAAGGGCCGGCCGCTGCCGAAAACTATGGGCGTCGAAGAGGTGACGCGGCTGCTGAAGCAGGCCGAGCGCGAGGCCGGCGATCCCGCCGCCGGTCAATTGAACCGCCGGCGCATGCTGGCGCTTCTTGAATTGTTATATGCCACCGGCATGCGCGTCAGCGAGCTTGTATCGCTGCCGGCCCGGGTCCTGGATCAGGAGGGACGTTTCCTGATCATCCGCGGCAAGGGAAACAAGGAACGTCTCGTTCCGCTTTCGCATTCGGCGATCGCTGCGCTGAAGGCTTACGGCAGCGCGATGGCTGTGGAAAACGCCAGCGCCAACGAGCCCACCGAGAGCCCCTGGCTATTCCCGGCAGCGTCGAAAGAGGGCCATCTGCCACGGCAGGTCTTCGCCCGCGACCTGAAGAACCTTGCGATCCGCGCCGGGCTGACCCCATCTATGATCTCGCCGCATGTCATGCGCCACGCCTTCGCCAGCCACCTGCTGGCCAACGGCGCGGACCTGCGTGTTGTCCAGGAACTTCTCGGACATTCGGACATTTCGACGACGCAGATCTACACCCACGTCTTGGAAGAACGCCTGCAACAACTGGTGCAAACGCATCACCCTCTTGCAAAACAGGCGAAAAAGCACGAATAGGACCGGCGACAAGGGGCAACGCCAGCAATTGCCCCGGGCACAAGGAACGGAAACGCACCTCATGCACAATTATCTCGACTTCGAAAAGCCGATCTCCGACCTCGAAGCTAAGATCATCGAACTGAAGAAGCTCGCGTCCGAGGACGAGAGCATCGACACGTCGGATGAAGTCGGCAGGCTCGAAGTTCGCGTTCGCGAAGCGATGGTCGATATCTATTCCAAGCTCAATGCCTGGCAGAAGACGCAGGTCGCGCGCCATCCGCAGCGTCCGCATTTCGTCGATTACGCCAAGGTCTTGTTCCAGGAATTCACGCCGCTCGCTGGCGACCGCAAGTTTTCCGAGGATGCCGCCATCCAGGCGGGCCTCGCCCGCTTCCGCGGCCAGCCTGTCGCCGTCATCGGCCAGGAAAAGGGCAACGACACCAAGAGCCGCCTGAAGCATAATTTCGGCAGCGCCCGCCCCGAAGGTTACCGCAAGGCGATCCGCGTGCTTGAAATGGCCGACCGTTTCGGCCTGCCTGTGATCACGCTGGTCGATACGGCAGGCGCCTATCCGGGCGTCGGCGCCGAAGAGCGCGGCCAGGCGGAAGCCATCGCCCGCTCCACCGAAATGTGCCTCGGCGTCAAGGTTCCGATCATCTCCGTTGTTATCGGCGAAGGCGGTTCGGGCGGCGCGATCGCCATTGCCACCGGCAACAAGGTCTTCATGCTCGAACATTCGATCTACAGCGTGATCTCGCCGGAAGGTGCGGCCTCGATCCTCTGGCGCGATTCCACCCGCGCCAAGGAAGCGGCGACCAACATGAAGATCACCGCCGAAGACCTGAAGTCGCTTGGCATCATCGACGGCATCATCCCGGAACCGCTAGGCGGCGCCCATCGCGATCCGGACCATGTCATTGCCGCCGCAGGCGACGTGATTGCCAATTCGCTTGCCGAGCTTTCGCCGCGTTCCGGCGAGCAGCTGCGTAACGACCGGCGTCAGAAGTTCCTGTCGATGGGCCGTAACCTCTAAGGCAGCCACAGAAAAATTGGCCCGATTAGGGCCAAATCTTGGCCACAATAATGTTATCTACCAGTTTTCGCGCTTGCGGGGGCGCCGCGGGCCGGTCATATCCTCGTAAGGATTTGTAAAGTATAAGCCGCCTATGATTCTCGGTATTGCCCGGATTCTGCGGTGTGGAGCGGGCTGAATCTGGTAGTTGGGCTAACTGAATGCGCATTCGTCATTTCGCCTACGTTTCCTTGATGGCACTCGCCTTGGCGGGCTGCAACGACACACTGGAATCGGCAAGCAAGATCGACCTCTCCACCGTCAAGAACAAGGTGGAGCAACCGCTGCCGCCGCGCATCTTGGCGCAGATGAGCGCCAAGAGCATGGATCGCAATTCGCCGATCCTGATCCGCATCTTCAAGGAAGAAGGCGCGCTCGAGATCTGGAAGGCGAAGACCGACAACCGTTTCGACAAGATCGCCGACTACAAGATCTGCGCCTGGTCCGGCCGTCTCGGCCCGAAGGTGAAGACCGGCGACCGGCAGGCTCCGGAAGGTTTCTACAACCTGACCCGCGCCAATCTGAACCCGAATTCGAAATATTATCTCGCGATCAATACCGGCTTTCCGAACAAGTATGACGCCGTCAATGGCCGCAGCGGTTCGGACTTGATGATCCATGGCGCCTGCTCGTCCTCGGGCTGCTACTCGATGACCGACGAACAGGTTCTCGAGATTTACGCCTTCGCACGCGACGCCTTCAAGGGCGGCCAGACCTCGGTTCAGCTGCAGGCCTTCCCGTTCCGCATGAGCGCGGAAAACATGTACAAGCACCGGCTCGACCCGAGCTACGACTTCTGGAAGATGCTGAAGGTCGGCTACGACAATTTCGAAGTCACCAAGCGCCCGCCGGAGGTCAATGTCTGCGAGAAGAAATACGTCTTCAACCAGCAGACGGCTGATGGCGGCGGCTTCAATCCGGCAGGCAAGTGCCCGGCCATGTCGACGCCTCCGGCGCTCGCATCGGCGCTGTCGTCCTACGACAAGACCTATGCCATGGATTATGCCAAGGCCGAGAAGAAGTTCGACGGCCTCGCCTGGTATGACCCGACCGAAGCCGAACGTAAGGCCGTCGTCGCCAAGACCCGCAAGGGCCGCGATCTCGCCTACGCGCCGACTGGCACTTCGCTGGAAGCCGGCCGCATGGTCAAGGTTGCCGAGCTCGAAGGCATGATGTCGAAGCCGGCAGTGCCTGTCACGGTTCCGGCAACGGCGATTGCCGCGGCCACCCCGGCGCCTGCTGCTGTAGCCGCACCGGCGACTGCGGCACCCGCTCAGCCCGCAGCCACGGCTGTTGCCGAGGCATCGCCTGCAAACGTTCCGGTTCCGCAGCAGAACCCGCTGGCCTTTGCGCCCGAGCCGCCACAGGAAACCGCCGACGCTTCCAAGAAGCCGTTCTGGAAATTCTGGTCCAAGAATTGAGCGGTTCCGACGCCGTTGCCTATGACCTTCGCGGTCTGAAGTGTCCTCTGCCAGTGCTGAAAACGCGCCGCAAGATGTCCTCTATGGCGAGCGGCGCGCTCATCAGCGTCGAAACCACGGACCCCCTGGCAGGCATCGATATCCCGCATTTCTGCAATGAAGACGGCCATGAGCTGCTGGAAACGGTGAAGACCGAGAGCGGCCACCGCTTCCTGATCCGCCGGAAATAGGTCTCAGATCTTCATGCCGGGAATGGCAAGCGGGTTGGATTCCAGCGCGGCGCGATCCGGCGTGTCGATACGCGGCTTGCCGAGGAAGGCATCGAACAGCGTCTTCACGAAGTCCTCGGACAGATCCTTGGTGATCAGCACCATGCGCGTGCGCCGGTCGTTTTCATCGGGCCAGGCCGGCAGGCGCACCGGCGGATGGAAGATATTCTGGACGCCATGCAGCACCAGCGGCTTGTCCGGCCGGTCCGAAACCGCAACGATCGCCTTCATCCTGAGCAGCTTCTCGCCATGCGCCGAGCGCAGGAGATCGATGAACATCTCGAGCGCCATCGGATCGATTGGCTTGTCTTCGATGATCGAGAAAGACCGGATCGAGGCATCGTGACGGTTCACATCATGCGGATCCTGGCCATCGTGGTGATGGTCATGATGGTGGTGGTGGTGGTGATGGTGGTGATGATCGTGGTGGTGGTGATCATGCGCGTTTTCATCGCGCAGCCACCGGCCGACATCGGCAATCTTCGTCTCCGGATCGTAGAGGCCATTGACGAGCACGCCGGCGTTGCCGGTCTCTTCGTCATCGGCATCCATCAGAGCCGCCCGCGGATTGAGATCGCGCAGCCGCGCTTCAAGCGCGCCAAGACCTTCGCCACCAGCCATTGGCCGCTTCGAGACGATCAGCCGGTCGGCCACAGCCACCTGCTTGCGGGCTTCCTCGTGATTGTCGAGCGTCTGCAATCCGTTGACAGCATCAACGACGGTCACGACGCCATCGAGCTGGAAATTCGTGGCGATAACGGGGTTGCCCATGATCGCCTGCATCACAGGCGCCGGATCGGCGAGCCCTGTCGTCTCGATGACGATGCGCTTCACTGCCTTCACCTTGCCGGTCTGGATCGCATCCATCAGATTGGCGAGCGTATCGACCAGCTCGCCGCGCACCGTGCAGCACAGGCAGCCGTCCGAAAGCTCGATGATCGCATCGCCGGAACTCTCGACAAGCAGATGGTCGATGCCGACATCGCCGAATTCATTGATGATGACGGCCGCATCCTTCATCGCGGGATCCTTGAGGATCCGGTTCAGGAGTGTCGATTTTCCCGCACCGAGAAAACCGGTCAGGATGGTGACCGGGATCCGGTCTGCATGCAGGCTCATGGGATCTTGCCTTTAGAACGACGTAGGACGCGGCAGCGGCACCGGGATATTGGCGGCATCACCCATTGCGTCCGCCTTGGTACCCTTGTCAGGCTGGGTATCCTGCCCGGGGATCAGGCCGGCGAAGACGAAATTCGGCTCGTGGTCCATCTCGTGAATATAAGGCGACTGCACCTTCATGCGGCCGACCTCATCGCGCGTTTCGCTGCGCACCTTGGCGCCCTTGGCGCTGCAGATTTCAGCGCTGATATCGCTGACGGCATCCTGCCCCGGCCCGTAGGGCTTCAGCGAGGCAAGCGTTGCACTTGATCCGGCGGGCGTTGCAAAGCCCTTCTCCAGCAGATTGGCGGTCGCATCGGCGCGCGCCGCAAGGCTGTCCGTACCGAGCACGACCGAAACCACAGTGCGTCCGTTGCGGGTGGCAGAGCCGATCTGGTTGAAACCAGAAGCGCAGATGAAGCCGGTCTTCATGCCATCCGCACCGGCAAAACGGCCGATCAGCAGATTGATGCTCGGCGTATTGGTCTTGCCGTTGGTAAAGCCTTCAAGCGCGAAATAGCCCGAATATTGCGGGAAATCGCGGCGCAGCGCGACGGTCAGGACCGCAAGATCGCGCGCCGTCGTGTACTGGCCCTTGCCCGGAAGTCCGTTCGGATTGACGAAATGCGAATCCGTCATGCCGAGCTTCAGGGCTTCCGCATTCATGCGCAGCACGAAGGCATCCTGCGTACCCGCCACCGCTTCGGCAACGGCAACGGCGATATCGTTGGCCGACTTGACCATCAGGATCTTCAGCGCACTGTCGAGCGTCAGCTTCTGGCCCGGCTTGTAATACATCTTGGCGGCAGGCTGTGCTGCGGCCTGCTTGCTCATCACGATCGGCGTATCGAGGCTGATCTGGCCGGAGCGGATCGCATCGAATGTCGTATAGACGGTCATCAGCTTGGTCAGCGAGGCCGGATACCATTTGCGGAAGGCCTCTTCGTGCTCGAGCACGCGGCCGCTCTGAACATCGACGAGAATATGCGGATTGGCTTGCGCAAGCGGAACCGAAGAAAGCAGTGCGGCAGTGGCACTGACGGCGAAAGAGACCGGCCGCAGGGCGGCAAACAAACGATTCTGGCGCGTCGACACGTCTAGTCCTTAAGATGTCCGGAAAATCTCGAAACCTTCACTATTTAACGTATATGGCCATGACATGGCAAAGGCCATTGAATAAGTTCTTTTCGCGGCAGCCGCTATCTCTGCCGCGGAATAGCCCGTTACCGGTACAGGAATTTGAGCATGCCGATTTTGAACAGAGCCGCTGAATTGCAGGACGAAGTGACCGAATGGCGCCGTCACATCCACGCCCGTCCGGAGCTTCTTTTCGCGGTGGAGAACACGGCAGCCTTTGTCTCCGAAAAGCTGAAGGAGTTCGGCGTCGACGAAATCGTCACCGGCATCGGCCGCACCGGCGTTGTCGGCCTGATCAAGGGAAATGGCGGCGGCAGCCGCACCATCGGCCTGCGCGCCGATATGGACGCCCTGCCGCTGACCGAAATTTCAGGCAAGCCCTGGGCCTCGACCACGCCGGGCAAGATGCATGCCTGCGGTCATGACGGCCACACCGCCATGCTGCTCGGCGCCGCCAAATATCTGGCCGAGACGCGTAATTTCAACGGCAACGTCGCCGTCATCTTCCAGCCCGCTGAAGAAGGCGGCGGCGGCGGCAACCTGATGGTCAAGGACGGCATGATGGAGCGGTTCTCCATCGAGGAAGTCTATGGCATGCACAATCTGCCGGGCTTGCCCGTCGGCCAGTTCGCCATCCGCAAGGGACCGATCATGGCGGCGACCGACGAGTTCACCGTCACCATCAAGGGCCGCGGCGGCCACGCGGCCCAACCGAACCGCACGATCGACCCGATCGCCATTGGCGCCCAGATCGTCGCCAACCTGCAAATGATCGCCGCACGCACCGTCGATCCGCTGCGTTCCGTCGTCGTCTCCGTCACCAAGTTCAACGCCGGCTTTGCCCATAACGTCATTCCCAACGACGCCCAGATCGCCGGTACGATCCGTACGCTAGACCCCGAAGTCCGCGACATCGCCGAAAGCCGCTTCAAGCAGGTCATCAACGGCCTTGCCGCAGCTCACGGCGCCGAAGCCGACATCGCCTTCCAGCGCAACTATCCCGTCACCGTCAACCACGCGGCCGAGACCGGCCACGCCATCGCGACGGCGACCGATATTGCCGGTGCGGCCAACGTCAACCCGGAAATCGACCCGATGATGGGAGGCGAGGATTTCTCCTACATGCTGAACGCCCGCCCGGGCGCCTTCATCTTCATCGGCAACGGTGACACCGCAGGCCTCCACAACCCGGCCTACGATTTCAACGACGAGGTCATCACCCACGGCATCTCCTACTGGGTGCGCCTTGCCGAACAGCGCCTCGGCGCCTGATCTATACTGAAAACCGGACTGAAAAAGGCTTGGCTTCGCGCCAAGCCTTTTGTATGCATGAGCCCCAAGTGGTTCCGTAGCTCAGCAGGATAGAGCATCAGATTCCTAATCTGAGGGTCACGCGTTCGAATCGCGTCGGAATCACCAATCACTTCAAAATCATAGCTGATCCGGCGGCGCGGAACGTTCCGACGGCGTTCCTGGTCATCACTTGGTCAGACGCTTGTTGCGCGTCCACCACTGAGGAACCCGTTGTTCGAAACGTAAATTGAGCATGCCCCTTCCACCAAAGCGGAAGGGGCGCGAATTGCCTGAAATTAGCCCGGCGTCAGCGTCATCGACGCGCTACCCGCCGCAACGTTCAGGCCGAGCTGGCCGGTGACGCTGAGCGCCTGCAGGTGGATCGATCCCGACGTGCCGCCAATCAGCACATTGGCGCCGACGCCGGCACCAACGGTGGCTTCAGCGGACGCGCCGACATAGAGGCCGCCGAGCGAGCCACGGTGATAGCCGGCTGTCGGGGCGAAGACGGCCCAGACGAGGCGGCTGCGGGTGGTGAAGCCGAGGTCGATGCCGAGCTTGCGGATATCGCCGGTATAATGATCGGTCACTTCATTGCCGATCGTCGAGCTGAACACGCAATCGGCTTCCTTCGCGGAGCCGAGCACATAGCCGAGGCCCCCGCCGATATCGCAGGTCAGCATGCCGATCTTGACGCCGCCGCGCGTATCCGGTTCCTCGTAGGTCCGGACCATATCGGCAGCGCTCGCCGCTGTGACGCAAGCCTGCGTAAGCGAAGCTGCTGCAATTACCATCGCAATGGTCTTTTTCATCATGGTCTCCTTCTCAAATGGCACCGGCAGCTTCTGATCGAAACCGCACCGGCAAGCAAACCCAGCCACAAATAACGTATGGGATCGCAGAACGATCCAAGCGGCCTTCATTGTTTCCATGCGCAATGAAGAACGTCCTTAACGTTCTGATCGCAAAGGGGACAATTCGAAGGCAGGACCGTTGCTTAATGGCCGCACTCGATGCCGTAATTGCTTTTCCGCACACCCCACGCAGAAATTGAGTAAGGCCGGCGAATAGCCGCTCCAGGGCGAAAACCTAAATATTTCGTAAGGTTGGAACCAGGCGTGCGATTGGCGAGTTGATCGTCCGGTTAATCGAAAGGCCAAAACCATGAAATCTCTTATTCTTGCATCCATGCTTGCAGCAGCCGCCATTGTTTCGACCACCGCACCGTCACAGGCGGCAAACGTAACCGTTACCACCACCGAGCGCGCGCCGACACACCGCTGGCACAAGCCGATGCACCACGTGGCGACGCATTGCTACGTGAAGACGGCCCGCTTCCACGAACACGGCCACTGGGTCGTCAAGAAGACCCGTGTCTGCCGCTAAGACTTATTTCTCAAGATTGGAGAACCGGCCGTCAGAGGCCGGTTTTTCTTTGCGCTTTGCCGGGCTGGAACTTTGCCGCTGGGGCGGCGTTAAGCTGGCAGAACAGGAGTTCCCGTCATGCGTCAAAAACTCACGCTACTTGCGATCGGCTATATCGCCATCAGTGCCGTCATCGTTGCCTTGGCCTACCAGCCGCACGGCACCACGACCACCCAGAAGACCGACCGCCTGGCCGGAGCGACCAGCAGTTCGCATTTCCTGGCAGAGCGCTTCGCCGGCTGATTAGCTGAGCGCCGGCTTGTAGGCAACGACGTGGAAATATTCCTCGTCCGGCAACGTCTCGCCGCGCAATAACTGCCCATCGACTGAAAACAGCATCGGATCGCTGTCAAAGCCGCTCTCGCCAAGTTGCGACCGAAGCTGCTCCGGCGTCGTTGCATAGACCATGATACCGAAATCGTGGGCGCGGTGCAGCAGAATGGCATGTTCGCCATCGCGCTGTTCCAGCGGCGCAAAGCGGCGCTCGCGCACCAGCCCGACGGCATGCTTCACAAGACGAAAGCCGAGCTTGAGCGGATCGTTAGACCAGACGATCGACGAGCGCGCCCGCTTTTCACCGAACCCATGCCAATTGCGGTTGAAGGTCGAGAACACGAAGGTGCCGCCAGCCTTCAGCACCCGGGACACTTCGCCAAGAATTGCCTTGCGCCCATCCGCATCGACGGAATCGATGCCGTTATAGCTGAAGACCACGATGTCGAAGCTGCTCTTCGCAAAGCGCGAGAGATCGCGCGCGTCCATGTGCTCCAGCTGGGCTGAAGGGTAGTTGCGCTGCGCTAGCGCCACCATCTCGGGCGTATAGTCGATACCGACATAATCAGCGGCCACGGGCTGAAACAATCCAGTGGTGCGGCCGCCGCCTATACCGATGTCGAGGATGCGCGCGCCCGCGCCACGGTTTCGAGCGATCTCGAAAACCACGCGTTCACCCTCATTGATGAAGCCAGTGCTTGACCGGTAGTCACGCCGGGAGAGCGGGTTGCTCCATGTTCTGCGGTTGATCTCTTCCATGCGATGCATAGGCACCTCCGGTAAAACCAGGAAATTTGGCTTTAACCTATGCCGCTGCCCGTGGAGCGTCCAATTACAGAACGTTAATCTTTTGTTAATGGTTAACGCAGGGCGTCAACCGAGCAGGATCTGGTTGCGGACACCGTGGACACCTTTGACCGAGCTGACCACCGCAGTCGCCCGCTCGATCTCTTCGACTGTGCCGACAGTGCCCGTCAGCACGATCTCTTCATTCTCGGCCGTTACCTGAACATCGGACGCATCGATGCTCCCGGCCACGGCGAGCGCCTCGGCTGCCGCAATCTCCAGCGTCGCATGATTGACGAACTCGGCTTCGATCTCCGGCTGCTTGCCGTGAAAAGTGGCTTCCTTGAAAACCATGACCCTTCCTCCTTTTGCAATGGCAGAGAAACGCCGGAGGCAGCGGTTGGTTCAGATCCTACCAGGTGATCCGGTAGTTGATGTTCACATTTGCCGAGCGGCTTGAGGACAGTGGATCGTTGACGGCAGCGTTCAGATTGAGATTCGGCAGGATATTCTGGCTGACGCCGACGGAGCTCGAAAAATCCTGACCGAGGCCGGTAACGCTGCCGTTGGCGGTCAGCGCTGTTCCCGTCCAGGGATAAATCAGCTTCATCGCCTGGCTGGCGGTGACCGAAGTCTGGCGCGCGGCCACCGGATCAAAGCCGACATTGACGAAGCGGCTGGTCTGGAGATCAAGCGAGTCGGAGAGAATGAAGCTTTTCGAGCGGCTGAGCATCAGCGCGCCACTGCCGCGCAGCGTATCGACGCGAATACCTGCAGATTGCTGCGCCGGTCCGGCCGGGGTCGCCCTCACCTTGCTGATCTTGCCCCAGAGTGTCGCCTGCCCCGATCCCTTGAGGATCGCATCGCCATCGGTTGCCGATAACCCGAAATCGGCACCGGCGCTGGTTTCCCACTCGAACGGCAGACGAAACCCCATCGTTGCCTTGTAGGCCTGATCGGACACCTGCACCGGGTTCCAGATCAACAGATTGTCGGCCCGCGCCGGCAACGTTTGGGCAAGCCAGGCGGCGCATAGAATTGTCAGTTTCAGCATCGTCATCAAAGTCGGCCTTTTCGAGCGCCGAAGCGCAGGAACCATGCGGAAGCATCGCGAAACGCGTCCGTTCATTCCTCCCGATTTTTGAAGTGGCAGGGCACCGCAGTGCCGTTTGCCGGGTGCGCCCAAGCGCTGGAATGCGGCTCTGGCCGTTCAGGCCGCCGCATCCGTCATCCTCCATGGATGTTACAAGAGTCACATCCCAACGCCGCTCTGTAAACCCCCGTTGCGAGAGAAAACTGCTGCGTTGCACACTTGCCGCACCACCCAAAGCCCTGTAGAGCCGAAGGCAAATGACGGCTCTGGATAAGACACGCGCATGAAGACCGGCCTCACCGCGCCGCGGCGCCTCAGCATCTTTGGTTCGACAGGCTCGATCGGCGTCAACACGCTCGACGTGGTCAAGCAGCTTGGCGGCCGCGATGCTTTCGAGGTGGTCGCAATCACCGGCAACGCCAATGTCGCGCTGCTCGCCGAGCAGGCGATTGCCTGCGGCGCCGAACTCGCCGTCACTGCCGACGAAACAAGCTACGGCGCCCTCAAGGACGCGCTTGCAGGCAGTGGTATCGAGGTCGCTGCAGGCCGCGATGCGCTGATCGAAGCGGGCACACGCAATGCCGGCCTGGTGATGGCGGCAATCGTCGGCACCGCGGGATTGGCGCCGACGCTGGAGGCCGCCAAGCGCGGCGCGGACATCGCCCTTGCCAACAAGGAATGCCTGGTGTCCGCAGGCGAGCTTTTCGTCAAGGCCGTTGCCGAAGGCGGCGGAAGACTGATCCCCGTCGATAGCGAACACAGCGCCATCTTCCAGTCGCTGGAGGATGATCAGCATCATGCCGTCGAGCGCATCGTTCTGACCGCTTCGGGCGGTCCGTTCCGCACCTGGACGCGCGAGCAGATGGCCGGCGTCACCGCCGATATCGCCCGCGCCCATCCGAACTGGTCGATGGGTCTGAAGATTTCGATCGGCAGCGCTTCGATGTTCAACAAGGCGCTGGAGATGATCGAGGCCAAGCACCTCTTCAACGTTCGTCCAGATCAGGTTGAGGTCATCGTCCATCCGCAGTCGGTCATCCATTCGATGGTCGGTTATATCGACGGATCGGTGCTGGCGCAGCTCGGCTGCCCGGATATGCGCACCGCGATCGGCTATGCGCTGACCTATCCGAACCGCTCGAAGCTCGATGTCGAGCGGCTGGACTTCGCCAAGCTGGCGCGTCTGGATTTCGAGGCCCCGGATGAAGTGCGCTTCCCGGCACTGAGGCTGGCCCGCACAGCACTGGAACGCGGCGGCCTGCAAGGCGCCGTCATGAATGCTGCGGAAGAGATTGCCTTCCACGCCTTCTGCGATGGCCGGATCGGCTTCCTTGAGATGGCCGATATTGCCGAGCGCGTGATGGATATGATGACCGGCCACGAGGCCGCCACGACGATGGAAGACGTCTTCGCAGCTGATGACGAGGCAAGACGGCGCGCCGGCGAAATCATTGTTCAAAAGGAAATGGCCGCTTAAGCGGCCATTTTTATTACGTTATTTCTGTTTTTCTTAGGCGACGTGCCTTGCCAGCGCACAACGCGACCACAGCGAATGCAGCGCGCCGACCAGATGCTCGATATCGGCATCGGAATGCTGCGGCGTCGGCGTGATGCGCAGGCGCTCGGTCTTCTTCGGCACCGTCGGATAGTTGATCGGTTGAACATAGACGCCGAAATTGTCGAGCAGCAGATCCGAGATCCACTTGCACTTCGCGGCATCGCCAACCATCACCGGCACGATATGGCTCGGGTTCGGCATATGCGGAATGCCCTGCTGGTCGAGCAGCTGGCGCAGCTTGCGCACCCGGTCCTGATGGCGGGCACGCTCGAAGGGGCTGGCCTTCAGATGCTGGATCGAGGCGACCGCACCGGCGGCGAGCGCCGGCGGCAGTGAAGTCGTGAAGATAAAGCCCGAGGCAAACGAGCGGATGAAGTCGCAAAGCGCCGTCGAGGCCGCGATGTAGCCGCCCATGACGCCGAAGGCCTTGGCAAGCGTACCCTCGATCACGGTGATCCGGTCCATCAGGCCTTCGCGCTCGGCAATGCCGCCGCCGCGCGGGCCGTACATGCCGACGGCATGGACTTCGTCGAGATAGGTCATCGCGCCATACTTGTCGGCGAGGTCGCAGATTTCCTTGATCGGCGCGATATCGCCATCCATCGAATAGACGCTTTCGAAAGCGATCAGCTTCGGCGCCTTTGGATCGGCGGCCGCCAGCTTGGCTTCGAGGTCATGGATGTCGTTGTGCTTCCAGATCACCTTCTCGCACTTGGCGTAGCGGATGCCCTCGATCATCGAGGCGTGATTCAGCGCATCGGAGAAAATGATCATGCCGGGGATTTTGCCGCCGAGCGTGCCAAGCGCCGCCCAGTTCGAGACATAGCCCGACGTAAAGGTCAGCGCTGCTTCCTTGCCGTGCAGATCGGCAAGTTCGCGCTCGAGCAGAACGTGGTGGTGGTTGGTGCCAGAGATATTCCGGGTGCCTCCCGCACCCGCGCCACAGTGGTCGATGGCGGCTTTCATCGCCTCGATCACCTTGGGATTCTGGCCCATGCCGAGATAGTCGTTGGAGCACCAGACCGTAACGTCTTTCGGGCCGTCGGCCGTGTGGCGCGTCGCACGCGGAAACTGTCCGCTGTGGCGCTCAAGGTCGGCAAAAACGCGATAGCGGCCTTCAGAATGAAGACCATCAAGCTCGCTTTTGAAAAACGCTTCGAAATCCATGCATATGCTCCAGTATCACGCGACCGTTTTGCTAAGCACACCGCCGCGCGTCAACCCATGGCGCCTCCTTTACCATCAACTGCGGCAAAAGGCGCATATTTTTGAATCATTCCAGACGAAAAAGCTTCAACCCAGCCGATAAAGCGGCTGGGTTGACATTTCCGGAAAGCCGCTCGTTGCGACTAACCTACAGCAGCAACGGCTCGCTTCGTCATGACTTTTATCAAATTGGCGCGATATTCGGCGCTGGCATGCAGATCGGACAGCAGGCCGTTGGCATCGACCTGAACGCCCATCGCGGCATCCGGCGACCAGTTGGCGCTGAGAGCCGCTTCCAGGCCACCATGCCGGAAGGCACCATTGCTGCCCGCCCCGGCGATGCCGACCCTGACAGTGCCGCCTGACCTGGTTACCAGGACGCTGGTGATCGCGTAGCGCGAAGCCGGATTGCGGAACTTGGCATAGCCGGCTTTCTCGGGCGCGTCGAAGCTGACACCGGTGACGATCTCACCGTCCTCAAGCGCCGTTTCGAACAGCCCGGTAAAGAACTGATCCGCTGGCAGCTGGCGCTTGCTTGTCACGATCGTCGCGTTGAGCGCCAGCATTGCCGCCGGATAGTCGGCAGCCGGGTCATTGTTGGCGATCGATCCGCCGATCGTGCCCATATGCCGGACATGCGGATCGCCGATCAGCCCCGCCAGTTCGCAAAAGGCCGGAAGCACGCTGCGAATCGCCGCGGATGAGGCGACTTCGGCATGCGTGGTCGCGCCGCCGATGGTGACTTTGCGCGCATCGACCTTGATGCCCTTCATGGCGTCGATATGCCGGAGATCGACAAGGTCGCTCGGCGCGGCCAGCCGCTGTTTCATCGTCGCAATCAGCGTCATGCCGCCGGAAACGAACTTGCCCTCGGGTTTGCCGGAGATCAGCTTGACCGCCTCATCGACCGAAGAGGCGCGGTGATAGTTCAACTCGTACATGGCCGTTCCTCCTCAATTGGTCGCACGTGACGCCATCCACACCTTCTGCGGTGTGGCAGGCATGGTCAGCATGTTGTTGCCGATGGCATCGGTGATCGCATTCATCAGCGCGGGTGGAGACCCGATCGCCCCCGCCTCGCCGCAGCCCTTGATGCCGAGTGGATTGCTTGGGCAGGGCGTGTTCTGATGCGACAGCTTGAAGGACGGCAGATCATCGGCGCGCGGCATGGCATAGTCCATGTAGCTCGCCGTCAACAGCTGCCCGTTCTCGTCGTAGTGCACACCTTCGAGCAGCGCCTGGCCGATACCCTGCGCAATGCCGCCATGCACCTGTCCCTCGACGATCATCGGGTTGATGATATTGCCGAAATCATCGGCGGCGACGAACTGGATAATCTTGGTGTGACCCGTTTCCGGATCGACCTCGACTTCGCAGATGTAGCATCCTGCCGGAAAGGTGAAGTTCGACGGATCGTAGAAAGCCGTCTCCTTCAGGCCCGGCTCCATCCCCGCCGGCAGATTGTGGGCGGTGTAGGAAGCAAGCGCCACCTGGAACCACGGCAGCACCTTGTCGGTACCGGCCACCTTCAGCTCGCCGTTTTCGATGACGATGTCGCTCTCGTCAGCCTCCATCAGATGCGCGGCAATCTTCTTTGCCTTGGCCTCGACCTTGTCGAGCGCCTTGACGACAGCCGACATGCCGACGGCGCCGGAGCGCGAACCGTAGGTGCCCATGCCCATCTGCACCTTGTCGGTATCGCCGTGGACGATGGAAACGCTGTCGATCGGAACACCGAGACGATCCGCCACCAGCTGAGCAAAGGTCGTCTCGTGTCCCTGGCCATGGCTGTGCGAGCCGGTCAGCACTTCGATCGTGCCAACGGCGTTGACGCGCACCTCTGCCGATTCCCACAGCCCGACACCAGCGCCGAGAGAGCCGACCGCCTGAGACGGCGCGATCCCGCAGGCTTCGATATAGCAGCTCATGCCGATGCCGCGCTTCATGCCGCGGTTTGCGGCCTCCGCACGACGGCCTTCGAAGCCATTCCAGTCGGCAGCCTGCATCGCCGCGTCGAGCGAGGCATCGTAGTCGCCCGCATCATACATCATGATCACGGGCGTCTGATGCGGGAAGGAGCGGATGAAATTCTTCCGCCGGAGCTCGGCCGGAGAAATGCCGAGCTCGCGCGCTGCGGTCTCCATCGTCCGTTCCAGCAGATAGGTCGCCTCCGGCCGCCCGGCTCCGCGATAGGCATCGACGGGCGCCGTATTGGTGTAGACGGTGCGGACATTGGCGTGGATCGCGGGGATCGCATACTGCCCTGACAGCAGCGTCGCATAGAGATAAGTCGGCACCGCCGAAGAGAAGAGCGACATGTACGCGCCGAGATTGGCGATCGTATCGACCTTGAGCCCGATGATGCGATGATCCTTATCGAAGGCCATCTTCACCTTCGACACATGATCGCGTCCATGCGCATCGGTCAGGAAGGCTTCGGTGCGGTCAGAATTCCACTTCACCGGAACGCCGGTTTTCTTCGAGGCCCAGAGACAGACGATCTCTTCGGGATAGATATAGATCTTCGATCCGAAACCACCGCCGACATCGGGTGCGATAACCCTGAGCTTGTTCTCCGGCGCCACGTTATAGAAGGCGCTCATCACCAGACGGGCGACATGCGGGTTCTGGCTCGTCGTGTAGCAGGTGTAGTGATCCTCGGCAGAATCATAGATCCCGAGCGCTGCCCGCGGTTCCATCGGATTGGGCGACAGACGGTTGTTGGTGAGTTCGATCTCGGTGACATGCGCTGCCGCCGCAATTGCCTGATCGGTCGCGCCTTCATCGCCGATCACCCAATCGAAGATCAGATTGTCCGATGATTCAGGATGGATCTGCGGCGCGCCCGACTTCAAGGCCTCGACGGCTTCAGTGACGACAGGAAGTTCCTCGTAGTCGATGCTGACGGCTTCGGCCGCATCCCGCGCTTCGCCGAGCGAATCGGCAACGACGATCGCCACGGCATCGCCGACATAGCGGACCGTATCGACCGCCAGCGGCCGCCACGCACCCATCTTCATCGGAGAACCATCGCGCGAATGGATCATCCAGCCGCAGATCAGATTGCCGATACCATCGGCAAGCAGCTGCTTACCATCGAGCACGTCGGTAACGCCGGGCATCGCTTTCGCGGCCGAGACGTCGATATTGGTGATTTTTGCATGAGCATGCGGGCTGCGGATGAAGTAGCCATATTTCATGCCCGGAACGACCATGTCGTCCGTGTAGCGGCCCTTACCTGTCAGAAACCGCTTGTCTTCCTTGCGTGCGACGCGTGCACCAATTCCTTCAACACCCATGATGTCCTCCAATGGGGTTTCGGGCCTGGCATTCCGCCAAAGAGAATTGTGTTCGGCAGCTGCCAGACGAATTCAGGGGATGCTATTCGGCAGCCTGCTTGGCGCCGCCATGCATTTCGGCATTGGCGGAGAGCACGGCCTTGACGATGTTGTGATAGCCGGTGCAACGACAGATATTGCCTTCAAGCTCGTGGCGAACGGTTTCCTCGTCGAGATGGCCGCCGTGGCGGTTGATCATATCGGCCGAGGCCATCACCATGCCGGGCGTACAGAAGCCGCATTGAAGGCCGTGATGTTCCTTGAAAGCCGCCTGAACGGGATGCAGCTCGCCATTTGCCGCAAGCCCCTCGATGGTCATCACCGAAGAGCCGGAGGCCTGGACGGCCAGGATCGTGCAGCTCTTCACCGACTTGCCGTCCATGTGGACGACGCAGGCACCGCACTGGGTCGTATCGCAGCCGACATGGGTGCCTGTCAGCCCCAGCTTTTCGCGAATGAAATGGACGAGAAGCGTTCTTTCTTCACAGTCGCCGCTCACCGCGCGGCCATTCACCGTCAGTTTGACTTTCGCCATGATGTCCTCCTCGTGCCTCCTCCAGGCACAAGCGGCATCATTTGACCTTTTCCCTTTAGGATCAACCGCTACTTTAGGGAGTTGTATCAATTTTGCTTCACTGCCGAAGTCCGATAGAACAGGGCTCTCCTGAAACGTTATGAAATGAAGCGTGACCGCAAACTTTGCGGAGATTGCTGGACACGCTTTGTTTACGACATAGTTTGCAGCCTAAGTGACAAAAACAAAAACACGTGAGGGACGGCTGCTGCCCGGGGGCAGCGAACCTTTTGGAGATGGAAATGAAGAAGATTATCGCATTCGTACTCGTCGGCCTCTCGATCGCGAGTTGCACGCCGACACAGCAGGGTGCCGGCATCGGCGCCGCTTCCGGCGCTGTGATCGGTGGTGTTGCTACAGGCAATGTCCGCGGTGCCGCAGTTGGCGCAGCGATCGGCGGCGTTGCCGGCGCACTGATCGGCCGTGTCGCCGAGCAGCCCGGGCAGTGCTATTATCGTGATCGAAACGGCAATCGCTACATCGACGACTGCCCGCGCGGCGGCTACTAAGCGTTAAATTCACCGACTAAAAAATCCCGGCCAGCGCCGGGATTTTTCATTTTCTGTACTAAATTAGCCCGCCAGCAACTTAAATTGGTACACGTTTCGCATTTTTGCCGCTAAGGTGCCCGCGGCTGGGCAACGCGAAGCTTCATTTTCCATGTAACTAAAAGCGGCGGATGCAGATCAGAGGGACGACACCGAAAGCGGGTTTCGCGTATCGGCGGACAGGCACCATGATGGTGATCGCGGCAACGGCCGCGTTTTCGCCTGCATTGGTCGATGAGGCATACGCCTTCAAGCTGTTTGGCATAACGATATTCGGCAAGGACGACAGCGAAGCGGAACAGGTTCCTGATCCGGTGCGCTACGACGTCGATCTGACGTCGGGCACGGCAGATCCTGATCTCACGGAGGCCCTGCAAAACAGCTCGCGCCTGGTCGGCGACAAGGACAAGCCGGTCTCCGGCGATCTCGGCGTCGTCGTCAAGGCGCGCGACGACCGCGAGCGGCTGATCGCCACCCTGTATGAAAAGGCCCGATATGGCGGCGTGGTGACCATCACCGTCGATGGCAAGAATATCGACAACCTGCCACCCAATCCTGTTTTCGACCGGTCGAAGCCGGTCACCGTCAACGTCAATGTCGATCCGGGGCCGGTGTTCCACGTACGCGACGTCCAGTTCGGCGGCGATGCAGCGATGCGCAATCCCGCAGACTACGATCTGGCGCCCGGCGAAGAGGCGGGCTCCCTCGTCATCATCAAGGCCGGCGACAAGATCGTCGAGCAGTTGAAGAGCGAAGGACGGCCGCTTGCCAAGCTGACGAAGCGCGAGGTCGTTGCCGATCATCGCACAAGCACCGTCGATATCGTCATCACCACCGAAGGCGGCCCCGTTGCCCCGGTCGGCACCGTTGGCGTCACCGGTGAAAAGACCGTCAAACCCGATTTCATCCAGCGCTATTCGCGGCTCAACCGCGGCGAGGCCTATTCGCCAGAGGCTTTGAAGAAGGCCGGAGACCGTCTGCGTGCCCTTGGCGTCTTCTCGAGCGTCACCATTCACGAAGCCAATGAGCTCGCTGCTGATGGTACGCTACCGATGACCATCGAGGTGTCGGAAGGCAAGCAGCGCTACTTCGGCTTCGGCGCCAACTACTCGACGATCGACGGCTTCGGCCTGCAAGGCTACTGGGGCCATCGCAATCTTTTCGGTGAGGCGGAATCGCTTCGTATCGAAGGTACAGTCGGCCGGCTCGGCGAGAACGACATCAGCAATCTCGACTATTCGACCGGCATTTCCTTCACCAAGCCTGGCGCCTTCTTCCCAGCGGGAACGCTCAAGGCATCGATCCTTGCCAAGACCGAGAATCCGGATGCCTACAACGCCTCTCTGATCACCGGCTCGCTCGGTTACTCCTACGAGCTCAGCGATCACGATACCGTCTCGGCCGCAGCCGAGATCAGTTACGAAAAAGACGACGACGCCTTCGGCAACAACGAGTATCTGACCTTCGCTCTGCCACTGACATACGAGCGCGACGCCCGCGACAACAAG
Source organism: Rhizobium sp. 01N424 (assembly GCF_056399485.1). Lineage (NCBI taxonomy): Bacteria > Pseudomonadati > Pseudomonadota > Alphaproteobacteria > Hyphomicrobiales > Rhizobiaceae > Rhizobium > Rhizobium sp. 01N424. The sequence continues at coordinate 372,907 of NZ_JBFTRK010000003.1, read as the reverse complement.
TTCAATCCGACGGAAGGCTACCGCGCGACACTCGCGGCAACGCCGAGCTATGAAGCCTTCAACGGCACCATCTTCTCCTCCTTCGAGGGCTCGATTTCGGGCTATCAGGCGATCGGCCAGGAGGACAATGTAGTGTTCGCCGGTAAGGTGGCCGCGGGTTTCCTGGTCGGCGGCGAGCTGCAGGACATTCCCGCCACCCGCCGCTTCTTTGCCGGCGGTGGTGGCTCGGTGCGCGGCTACGGCTATCAGGAGATCTCGCCCTACGACGCCGACAGCGAGGCGACCGGCGGCAAGTCCTATGTGACCGCCTCGCTGGAGGCACGCGTCAGGATCACCGATACGATCGGCATCGTGCCTTTCATCGATGTCGGCACGGTTTCGGCAGACACCTTCCCCGATTTCGGCGATTTCCGCGCCGGCGCCGGTGTCGGTATCCGCTATGCCACGCCTTTCGGTCCGCTGCGGCTTGATTTTGCCGTACCGCTGAACAAGTACGAAAATGGCACGGCCTATGGAATCTACGCCGGCATAGGCCAATCATTCTAACGGCGGGAGACGGCAGCGGATGAACCCGTTGCACCGCCATGCGAACGGGATAGTGTCCGCCTTCATGCAAGCACTGACGAAACTCATGAACTGGATCGTAAGGCTGCTGGGCTATGGCCTTGGCCTTGTGCTTGTCGTTGCCGCGATTGCGATCGTCATTTTCGGGTTCACTTCCTTCGGCTCACGCATCGTTACCGAAAAAGTCGCGGAGATCATCTCCAACCGGGACATGAACGTCTCGATCCGCGAGCCTGGCAGCCTGCTGACAGGCGGCCTCGATGCTGCACAGATCACGATATCTGACACCCGTGGTGTATTCGCCGAAGCGAGAGGAATCTCTATCAACTGGAATCCCTTGGCGCTGCTGACCGGCACGTTCCACGCCAAGCAGATCGGCATCCAGTCGATCACCGTCGTCCGCAAGCCGGTGCGCACATTGCCGTCGCCGCCGGATACCGGCGAAGAAGCCGGCTTCAAGCTGCCTATCAAGATCGACATCGAAAACATTGCGCTCCCGCAGATCAATCTCAGCGAGCAGCTTGTCGGCCGCGCCTTCACGCTGGTCGCGGGCGGCAATCTCCAGGCCGATCAGAACGGTGGCCACGCGGTTCTCAACGTCAATCGCCAGTCGGTGCCGGACGCCAAGCTGAACGCCGACGTTGCCTTCATGCCCGAGGAAAACCACCTTCGCCTCAAGGCTCAGCTTGCCGAACCGAAGGGCGGCGTGATGGCGACGTTGCTGTCGCTGCCGGGCGATCCATCCGTCAATCTGTCGATCGATGGCGACGGTCCGATTTCGAACTGGAAGGCCAAGCTGCTGGCGGCCCTCGATGGACAGCCCCGCGCTTCGATCGAAGGCCAGCATGTACTGACGCCGGAGGGTCTTCACCAGATCAACCTGAAAGGCGGCGGGGATCTGAGCTCGCTCCTGCCCCCACCCTTCCGCCCGCTCTTTGCAGGGCAGACCAATATCGATCTGGCCGCCACTTTCGACAACAAGGGCAAGATCGACATCCAGACCGGCAACATCGCCACCGGAAGCGTCGTCATCGCCGCCTCCGGCACGCTCGATCCGGCGGGTAACAACAGCCTGAATGCCAATGTTCTCGGCACATCCGGCCCTGTCGATTTCCGCTGGCCGCTCGAAAAGGGTGAAGCGCGCCTGCTCGTCAGCGGCCTCAATGTCGCTCTGACCGGCGACGCCAAGGCTGCCCGGCTGAATGCCAGCGCATCCCTGGACGCGATCACCGTTCCTCAGGCCACGGCAAGCAACGTCAAGCTGACGGCCAAGAGCGATGCCTTCAACATCGCCAAAAAAAGCGGCGGCGTGCAGGTCCGTCTTGTGGCCGGCGATACGGCCTTCATCAATCCCGACATCAACCGGGCGGTTCAGGGACCGGTCACGCTGGCAGCCCCGCTTCAGATCGCGCCAGATAGCATTGGCTTCAACGGCACGACATTCGAAAGCGCCAATGCCAGCGGCAGCGTTAACGGCACCTACAGACTCGAGAGCCAGGCGCTCACAGGCAATGCCAAGCTGACGATCGAACCGGCGGCCCTCCCGGTGGCGATCGCGCCGCGTTTCGACACGCCGATTTCGATCGAGACACAGGTTGCAGGCACGATTCCTTCGAAGATCAATCTGTCGAACCTCGTGGTGAAATCGGGCAGCCTGGAAACCGCTGGCAACGTCACCCTCGACGGCGACACGCTGGCGGCCGATCTCAGCGGACGGCTGCCTGATATCGGCAAGCTCGTTCAGGATACCGGCGGCGAATTGGCCTACACGGCCAATATCAGTGGCCCACTGACCGCGCTCGCCATCAAGGCGAACTTGAAATCTGCGGCGCTTCAGACCGCTGGCCGTACGCTCTCGGGTCTAGACGTCGCTCTCTCCGGAACCGCCGATCCCGATGCGCCGCAGGCGACGGTCAGCGCCAAAGGTGCGATCGACGGCCAGCCGCTGGCGATCAATGCCAATGTCCAGTCGAAAGACGGGACGACCAGCATTCCGTCGATCTCCATCGATGCCGGCAGCAACAAGCTGAACGGCAATATCGAGCTGACGCCATCCTTCCTGCCGAGCGGCAAGCTGAATTTCGATTTTCCGGATGTCGGCCTGCTGGCAGCTTTGGCAGGACAACGTGCCGAGGGCGATCTGAAGGGGGCCTTCGACATCGCCAATGACGGTGGCAAAATCTCCATCAAGGCGAAGGCCAGCGGCAGCGGCGTCAGGCGCGACGGCCTGTCGCTGGTGAAGCCGGATATCGATATCACCGTCAGCGATCTGAAAGCTTTTGCAGCGAACGGCATCATCAAGGCCGACGAGATTTCTTCGGGCGCCAACACCATCAGCGGCCTGGCGGTCAATTTCACGCAGCAGCAGAACCGCACCAATTTCGATCTAACCTCTGTCTACGATGCCAATCCGCTGGTCGCCGCCGGCGCAGTCGAAACCAACGACGGCAGCATGAAGATCGAGCTCGACCGGCTATCGGCAAAGCCGCGGAATATTGCCGTCGAGCTTTCTGCGCCGACCGCCGTAACGATCGCCGGTGGAGCAGCAAAGCTGGATGGCCTGACGATCCGCACCGGTGAGGGTTCGGTCAGCGTTTCGGGCTCGGCCGGAGAAACACTCGATATCGATGCGACGATCAAGGACCTCCCCGCCAGCCTCGCCAACACCTTCGTCCCGAAGCTCGAGGCGGCAGGCAGCATTTCCGGCACGGTCACGGTAACCGGCACCCCGGCGGCCCCGATCGCGAACTTCAAGCTGAATTGGAAGGACGCATCGACAAGCCAGACCAAGGCCGCAGGTCTCTCCGGCTTCGCGATCACCGCAGGCGGCAAGCTCGCTGACAACAGGCTGGATTTCGAAACCACCGCAGATGGCGGCAAGGGACTATCCCTGAAGGCCTCGGGCAACTACATGGTCGCCGGTGCCAATGCCCAGGCCCTGTCGGTCGATGCCGAAGTCGCCAACGTGCCTGCGGGGCTCGCCAACGCCTTCGTTCCCGATCTTGGCGCCGCCGGCGTCATATCCGGCACCGCCAAAGCCTCCGGCACGCTCCCCAACCCCACCGCGCAGTTCGACCTGTCGTGGAAGGACGCGGCAACCAGTCAGACGGTCAAGGCCGGCCTTGCCAAACTGGCCATCGGCGCAACTGGCACCTTCGCCGAAAACAAGCTCGCCTTCGACGTCGACGCCACCGGCGCAAAGAACCTGGCGCTGAAAGCCAAGGGCAACTTCGTCGTTTCAGGGCTCGAAGCGAATACGTTGACGGCCGATGCCGATATCAGCAACGCCCCGGCCTCGCTGGCAAATGCCTTCGTTCCAGGCCTTGGCGCCGAAGGACTGATTTCAGGGACCGGCAAGGCTTCCGGCAGGCTGCCACGCCCTAGCGCCGAATTCGACCTGACCTGGACCGATGCCGCGACCGGCCAAACCAGGAAGGCGGGGCTTGCGAGTTTCGACGTTTCCGCCAAGGGCAAGTTTGCCGACAGCAAGCTCGATTTCGATACCGCAGCAAGCGGCAAGAACAGCCTATCGCTGAAGGCAGCGGGCAGCTTCACCGTTGCCGGTCCCGATGCAAACAGCCTCTCCGTCGATGCCACGATCGGCAATGTACCGGCCGGGCTGGCAAATCCCTTCGTTCCCGGCCTTGGCGCCGAGGGTCTGATATCGGGAACGGCCAAGGCCTCCGGCAAATTGCCGAGACCGAATGCCGACTTCGACCTCACATGGACGGATGCCGCGACGGATCAGACGAAGAAAGCCAAGCTCGCCAGCTTCGACGTCACCGCCAAGGGCAAGTTCGCTGACGACCGCATCAATTTCGACGCGGCGGCAAGCGGCAAGAACAGCCTGTCGCTGAAGGCAACCGGCAACTTTGCCATCTCCGGCCCCGATGCCAACGCGCTTTCGGTCGATGCCGACATCACCAACGTGCCAGCCGGCCTTGCCAACCCCTTCGTGCCGGGCCTTGGCGCCGAGGGACTGATTTCCGGAACCGCCAGAGCTTACGGAAAGCTCCCCAATCCGGCGGCCGATTTCAAATTTGCCTGGAAGAACGCCGCGACAAGTCACACCAAGGCCGCCAATGTTACCGGTCTCGGCGTCACGGCCGATGGCCGACTTTCTGGTAATACGCTGAATTTCAACGTCAACGCCAACGGCAGCGGTTCGCTGTCGGTCAAGGCGAAGGGCAGCTTCGAGGTTGCCGGCCCTCAGGCGAATTCGCTGCGCGCCGACGCTGACATCAATAATCTGCCGGCCGGCATCGCCAACGCCTTCGTTCCCAATCTTGATGCCGAAGGGGCAATTTCGGGCAGCGCCAATGCCGCGGGCAAGCTTCCGATCCCCGATGTCGATTTCAAGCTCAACTGGAAGAATGCGCAGACCAGTCAGACAAAGAGCGCTGGCCTTGCGCCACTCGGCATCACCGCCAATGGAAAGCTTGCCAGCAACACGCTGACGCTCGATACCGGCCTTTCCGGCGACGGCGGCCTGTCGATGAAGGGTGGCGGCAGTGTTGGCATTGCCGGGCAGAAGGCACTGAACCTTCAGTTCCGCGGCAACCTGCCCTTCGCCATTCTCGGCGCGCAGCTCGCCCAGCAAGGCTTCGTTGCCGAAGGCGCGGCGGATATCGATCTTCGCATTACCGGAAATGCCGGTGGTCCCGTTATCAACGGCAGCGTCAACACCGGCGGCGCCAAGCTGATCGACGTTCGCCGCAACCTGGCCCTCAATAACCTGACTGCAAGCGTCACCATGAACGGCCAGCAGGCGACGATCTCGCGCTTCAGCGCCAATCTGGCGAGCGGCGGCGCGATCTCGGCCACCGGAACGATCGGCATTCAGCCGAATGGCGGTTATCCCGTCAATATCGACGTCAAGCTGGACAAGGCCGTCTATGTCGATGGCACGCTCGTCGTCGCAACAGTCGATGGCACCGTCGGTCTGCGTGGTCCGCTGCTGTCCAACCCGACCTTGAGCGGACGCCTCGATCTGGAGAAGGCCTCCGTCACGGTGCCGGAAAAGCTGCCGACCTCGCTGCGCGAAATCGACATCAGGCACATCCACGCGCCCGCCGCGGTGCTCAAGCAACTGCGCGACGAAAGCCCGCCGAAGCCTGGCGAAAAGTCTTCGACGATCACGCTCGATCTTCAGCTCAATGCGCCGTCGCAGATCTTCGTTCGTGGCCGCGGCATCGATTCCGAGCTTGGCGGCAGTCTGACCATCAAGGGGACGGCTGCAGCTCCGATCGTCTCCGGCGGCTTCACCATGCGGCGTGGGCGCCTGACGATTCTGAACCGCCGCATGAACTTCACCGACAAGAGCCGCATCACTTTCGCAGGTAACCTGACCCCTGCTTTGGATATGGAGGCAAGCTCGACCTCGGGCACGACGACGCTGACGGTCGATGTCGGTGGTCTGGCGACCGACCCGGCCATCACCTTCTCGTCGTCACCGGCCCTGCCGCAGGATGAAGTCCTGGCGCAGTTGATCTTCGGACAGTCGATGTCAAAGCTTTCGCCGGTGCAGATCGCTCAGCTTGCCGATGCAGTCAGCCAGCTCGCCGGTGGCCGGTCGACCTCGCTTTTCGAGGGCCTGCGCAACCAGCTTGGCGTGGATGATCTCGACATCAGTACCGATGAAAAGGGCCAGACCAGCGTCAGCGTCGGCCGCTATCTCAACGAGCGCACCTATTTTGAACTGCAGCAAGGCGGTGCGGCCGGTGCCAAGGCGATCATCAATCTCGATGTCGGCCGCGGTGTGAAGCTTCGCGGTGCTGCGGGCGGAAATGGCTCGGGTGAAGCGGGCGTCGTTTACGAGCACGAGTATTGACGCTCGCGCCCTAGAAGATCGTCTTACTGGTTTTCAGCAGGATGTTGGTTTCCGTCACGTTGATGCCGTCGACCAGACGGATGCGCCGCAGCGTCTCGTCGAAGGACACGAGATCCCGGTCTTCGAGTTCGGCGATGAAATCCCATTTGCCATTGGTGCTGTGCAAGGCACGCACCTGAGGCAACCCACGCAGCTGGTCGGCCACCTTGTCGGCCAGTTTGCCGAGAACCTCGATGAGAATGATGGCCCGGACGCCCGCCGAGCGCACTTCATGCCCCGTCCGGATGGTGAAGGCCGCGATCGTGCCATTGGCAACAAGCCGGTCGATCCGCGCGGCAACGGTCGCCCGTGAGGCGCCCGTCATCGCTGCCAGTGACGATACCGGCGTTCTTGCATTGTGTCTGAGAGCGCTGAGCAGTTCCTGATCGAGGTCGTCCATGACTTTCACTTTGATCGAATGGTGTGAGCAATTTGTACAATGTGGATTTTATTTTGGCAATTTTCCATCTTTTTGTCGCCGCGGCAATAGCCGAATATGCAGCTCGAAACTCGAATCCGGAGCTTGGAATGGACGTTCAATCGCGCGCAGTCACCCTCATTGGCGTTCCGTTGGAAGAAGGCTCCGGCCGCAGGGGCGCCGCAATGGGCCCGGCAGCACTTCGCATCGCAGGGATCGACCAGACGCTCATCGAGCTCGGTCATGACGTCAAGGACGACGGCGACCTGCAGATCGTGCCGGCTCGCGACCTGCCCAATCATCCGAAAGCCCACAATCTGCGCATCATCGGCGCGTTCACCCGGGCGCTGGAAGCGAGTACATATGAAGCAGCAGCTGCCGGACGTCTTCCGCTGATCCTCGGCGGCGATCACGCCCTGTCGATGGGTAGCGTCTCCGGCATGGCACGCTATGCCGCCGAACAGGGCCGCCCGCTGTTTGTCATCTGGCTTGACGCCCACTCGGATTTCAACTCGCCGGAAACCTCGCCCTCCGGCAATATTCACGGCATGCCGGTCGCGTTCTTCACCGGTCAGGCTGACCTCGCCGAAGTTCTTCCAAAGGCCCGGCCCCTGGTCGATCCGCGCAACGTCTTTCAAGTCGGCATCCGTTCGGTCGATGCGCCGGAACGCGAGCTGATCAAGAAGCACGGCGTCAACGTCTTCGATATGCGCTCGATCGACGAACAGGGTATCGCGCCGATCATGCGGCAGATCCTCGCTGCGGTGGAAGAAGCCAACGGCCTCCTGCATGTCAGCCTTGATGTCGATTTCCTCGATCCCGATATTGCACCGGGCGTCGGAACGACTGTGCCGGGCGGAGCGACATTCCGCGAAGCGCACCTCGTCATGGAGATGCTCTGCGACAGCGGCCTCGTATCGTCGCTCGATCTCGTCGAACTCAATCCGTTTCTGGACGATCGCGGCAAGAGCGCCCGCGTTCTTGTCGAACTGACCGCCAGCCTTTTCGGCCGCCGTATCTTCGATCGTCCGACCCGCGCCGCCTAATCCGAGGGAACCAGCCATGAACGCATCTGAAAACCTGATCGCCACCGAACAGCGGCTTGGCGCCCACAACTACAAGCCGCTCGATGTCGTGCTGACCCGCGGCGAAGGCGTCTACGTCTGGGATACCGACGGCAACCGTTACCTCGATTGCCTCTCGGCCTACTCCGCCGTGAACCAGGGCCATTGCCATCCGAAGATACTGGCCGCGATGGTCGAACAGGCCGGCAAGCTGACACTCACCTCCCGCGCCTTCCGCAACGACCAGCTGGCCCATCTCTATGAAGAGCTCGCGGCACTGACCGGATCGCACAAGATCCTGCCGATGAATTCCGGTGCCGAAGCCGTCGAGACGGCGATCAAGGCCGTGCGCAAATGGGGCTACGAGGTGAAGGGCGTGCCGGAAGGCAAGGCAGAGATCATCGTCTGCTCCGACAATTTCCACGGCCGGACGCTCAGCATCATCAGCTTCTCGACCGACCCGGATGCACGCACGGGCTTCGGACCTTACACGCCGGGCTTCCGCACCATCCCTTTCGGCGATGCCGATGCCTTTGCCGCCGCGATCAACGAAAACACCGTCGGCGCGCTGATCGAGCCGATCCAGGGCGAGGCCGGCGTCATCATTCCTCCGGCCGGTTATTTCAAGCGCGTCCGCGAGCTCTGCACCACGCACAACGTCACGCTGATCCTCGACGAGATCCAGACCGGTCTCGGCCGCACCGGAAAGCTGCTTGCGGAAGAGCACGAAGGCATCGAAGCCGACGTGACGCTGATCGGCAAGGCGCTCTCCGGCGGTTTCTATCCGGTGTCAGCCGTTCTTTCGAACACCGAGGTCCTTGGCGTCCTCAAGCCCGGTCAGCACGGCTCCACCTTCGGCGGCAATCCGCTCGCCTGCGCCGTGGCTCGCACCGCGCTCAAGGTGCTCACTGAGGAAGGCATGATCGAGAATGCCGAGAAGATGGGTAACTATTTCCTCGAAGGTCTGCGCTCCATCCGCTCGAACATCGTTAAGGACGTACGTGGCCGCGGCCTGATGCTGGCGATCGAACTCGAGCCCGAAGCAGGTGGCGCGCGCCAGTATTGCTACGGTCTCAAGGAGCGCGGTCTGCTCGCCAAGGATACGCACGAGCACACGATCCGCCTCGCTCCGCCGCTGGTCATCACCAAGGACCAGGTCGAATGGGCAGTCTCCGAAATCGAGAAGACAATTACCTGAGGTGAGCGGCCTCTTCGGAGGCCGCAACCAACACGAAGTATGTTTGCGTGAACTCACGCATTAAACACTAATATACATCAGTATATTCAGTCAGTTACTCATTTTTAATCTAACTAATCATATTATTTCAGCAGAAACACCCGGGCGTATTGTGGGGGCAGCGTCCGGGTTTTCAGCTTTATTTGAGATCTGACCTGCCGCATCGAATGCGCCGCAGGCGCGGCGATCTGTGTGCCTGTTTCTGGCAATCGCCCTCGCCCCGCACCGCTTTGGAGTGCTGCAGTCCTTAGAGGGACGACAATGCCGCTATTTTCAGTTATTTCAGGTTCCGACGCCAAGGCCATGTTCTCGGCGCTCAACAAATCGCAGGCCGTGATCGAATTCGACCTGCAGGGCAATATTCTGACGGCCAACGAAAACTTTTGCCGGACGCTCGGCTACGAACTTTCGGAGATCGCCGGCAAACACCACCGCATATTCTGCGATCCTGACTATGTCGCGTCCGCGGCCTATAAGGATTTCTGGGCCAAGCTCGGCAAGGGCCAGTTCGATTCCGGCGAATACCGCCGCATCGGCAAGGGCGGCCGGGACGTCTGGATTCAGGCGACCTACAATCCCCTGCTCTCCAACGGCAAGCCTTACAAGATCGTCAAGTTCGCAACTGACGTGACCGCGGCCAAGCTCGATTCGGCAAATGCCATCGGCAAGATCGAAGCGATCTCCCGGGCGCAAGCCGTCATCGAGTTTACCCCGTCCGGCGAGATCTTGACCGCAAACGGCAACTTCCTTTCCGTCCTCGGCTACAGCCTGGAGGAAATCCGCGGAAAGCATCACAGCATGTTTTGCGAAACGGCCTATACGGCCTCGCCTGCCTACCGCGAATTCTGGACCAAGCTTGCCGCCGGCCAGTTCGTTGCCGAAGAGTTCAAGCGGGTCGGCAAGGGCGGTAAAGTCGTCTGGATCCAGGCGTCCTACAACCCGATCTTCGACATGAACGGCCGCGTCTTCAAGGTTGTCAAGTTTGCGACCGATATCACCAGCCGCGTGCAGGCCGTCGATGAGCTCGGCGAAGGACTGACGCGCCTTGCCGCCGGCGACCTGACCGGCGCCATTGAGACCCCATTCCTTCCGGCTCTCGACAAGGTCCGCGTCGATTTCAACAGCGCTGTCGAACGTCTGAGCGGCGCCATGCGCACCGTTGCTGAAAACACCGATGCCATCGCGCATGGCTCCCGCGAAATGACGACCGCTGCCGGCGAATTGTCCAGACGGACGGAGCGGCAGGCCGCAACCGTTGAGGAGACAGCCGCAGCCCTCGAGCAGATCACCCAGACAGTGGCCGACAGCGCCAAGCGCGCCGGTGAGGCTGGCGACCTGGTGGCCAAGACGAAGCTTGGCGCCGGCCATTCCGGCAGCATCGTCCGCAAGGCGATCGGCGCCATGGATCAGATCGCCAATTCGTCGCGCGAGATCAGCAACATCATCAGCGTCATCGACGAAATAGCGTTCCAGACCAATCTTTTGGCCTTGAATGCCGGTGTCGAGGCTGCCCGGGCCGGCGAAGCTGGCAAGGGGTTTGCGGTCGTCGCGCAGGAAGTCCGCGAACTCGCCCAACGCTCGGCAAACGCGGCAAAGGAAATCAAGACGCTGATCACCGCCTCGTCCGAACATGTCAAGAGCGGCGTAACGCTGGTCGGTGAAACCGGCAGCGCTCTGGAAGAGATCGTCTCGCAGGTCACCGAGATCGACGGCAATGTCGTGGCGATCGTTACAGCTGCACGCGAGCAGTCCACCGGGCTGACGGAGATCAACAAGGCTGTCAACGCGATGGATCAGGTCACGCAGGACAATGCCTCTATGGTCGAGGAGACCACGGCTGCCAGCGGCAAACTCTCGAAGGAAGCCGAAAACCTCCGGGTGCTGCTGTCGCAATTTAGATTTGCGCAACACTCTTTCGCTAAGCTCAACACCAAAGCCACAGAAGCGCCTGCCGCACGCGCAACGCCACGTGGTCAACGCGTAACGAATGTTCGCGCCAATGGCGGCGCAGCCGCTCTGGCTTACGAGAATTGGGAAGATTTCTAATGAGCACCATTAATTCCAATAGTTTCAGTGGCGACACGCTCGAGATCATTGCCTTCCGGCTGCACGATCAGGAATTCTGCGTGAAGACGACGACCATCCGCGAAATCCGTGGCTGGGCGCCCTCCACCCCGATCCCGCATGCACCGTCGGATGTCATCGGCGTGATGAACCTGCGCGGCTCGGTAATCCCGATCATCGACCTCGCCTACAAGCTTGGCATGAAGAGCACGGTCGCCAATGAACGCAGCGCCATTGTTGTCGCGGAAGTCCACAGCATGGTCATCGGCATGCTCGTCGACCGCGTCTCGGACATCCTGACGATCTCTTCCGGCCAGGTTCAGCCCGTTCCTGAGGTCACCGCCTCGTTCGATCGCGCCTATTGCGAAGGTATCATCGCCTCCGAAAACGGCATGATCTGCTTCCTGAACCTCGCGAAAATGTTCAAGGAAAGCGAAGCCGAAGAACTCGTTGCCGCCTAACGGAAGGCAGCGCCACACGAAATCAAAGCCGCCGTCGAGGCGGCTTTTTTGCGCCCAGTAGAAATCACCCATAAGAACTTGGCGTAAAAACAAATCTTATTAGCAATCCCTTTTATACCCTAAATTAACCTTCACACCATCATCATGGGTTGCGAACTGACAGTATTACGATTTCTGATAGTTGCGATTTTCGCGTATAGCGCGATTAATCCGGCCTCAAATCCAAAAGCTGTAAGTTCATCAACTTTGCCTGGCGAGAGCGTCGGCACATGATTGGGGAACGGGGATGCTGGGTTTATCTTCCGATGCAAAATACATTCTTGATGCCATTTCGAAATCTCAAGCCGTTATCGAATTTGATCTGAAAGGCAATGTCCTGAAGGCCAACGAGAACTTCTGCCGAGCGCTCGGCTACAGTCTCGATGAGATCATCGGCAAACATCACAGCATGTTCTGCGATCCGGCCTTGGTCGCAACCGCGGAATACCGCGATTTCTGGACCCGGCTTGGCCGCGGCGAACATGATGCTGGCGCTTACAAGCGGCTGGCAAAGGGCGGCCGTGAGATCTGGATCCAGGCGACCTATAATCCCGTGCTCAAGGGCGGAAAGCCCTTCAAGGTCGTCAAGTTTGCCACCGACATCACCGCGGCCAAGCGCCAGGCGATCGACGACGCCGGCAAGCTCGATGCGATCTCCCGGTCTCAGGCCGTCATCGAATTCAAGCCGAACGGCGAGATCCTGACGGCCAACGAGAATTTCTGTAAAGGCCTGGGCTACAGCCTCTCCGAAATCGCTGGAAAGCATCACAGCATGTTCTGCGATCCCGCCTATGCCCGCACCGAAGACTATGCCAATTTCTGGCGGCGGCTGGCAGGCGGGGAGTTCATCGCCAACGAGTTCGTTCGTTATGGCAAGGGCGGCAAGGAGATATGGATCCAGGCCGCCTACAACCCGATCATCGGCGCCGATGGCCGCGTCTATAAGGTCGTCAAGTTCGCCACCGACGTGACCGAGCGAATGAGCGCGATCAGCCAGCTCGGCAGCGCTTTGAAACATCTCGCGGAGGGCGACCTGACGCAGACGGTCAATACCGCCTTCGTCCCATCGATGGAGCAATTGCGCCACGATTTCAACACTGCGCTGGAAAAGCTGCGGGATACGATGGTGACGATCGGCGAGAACACGGCCGCGATCGCCGCCGGGTCTCACGAGATCGGTGCCGCAGCCGATTCCTTCTCGAAACGCACGGAGCAGCAGGCCGCGTCCATTGAAGAGACGGCCGCCGCACTGGAGCAGATCACCACCACCGTCAACGACTCCAGCCACCGCGCTGGCGAGGCCGGTCAGCTCGTGGCCAAGACGAAGCATGGCGCCGAGCAATCCGGTATCGTCGTGCGCAATGCAGTCTCGGCGATGGGGCAGATCGAGCAGTCGTCCCGCGAGATCACCAACATCATCGGCGTCATCGACGATATCGCCTTCCAGACCAATCTGCTGGCGCTGAATGCCGGTGTCGAGGCCGCACGCGCCGGTGAGGCGGGCAAGGGCTTTGCCGTCGTCGCCCAGGAAGTGCGCGAACTCGCCCAGCGCTCGGCAAGTGCCGCCAAGGAAATCAAGGCGCTGATCAACCAGTCCAGCGAGTTCGTCAAGAATGGCGTCGATCTCGTCGGCCAGACTGGACGGGCGCTCGAAGAGATCGTCAGCCAGGTGGCCGACATCAATACCAATGTCGCGGCCATCGTCGAAGGATCACGCGAACAAGCGACAGGCATCAAGGAAATCAATCAGGCTGTCAATTCGATGGACCAGGCGACGCAACAGAATGCCGCCATGGTCGAGGAAAGCACCGCAGCAAGCCACAAGCTGACCTCCGAGGCAGAGGTGCTCAGAGCCCTGCTCAGCCAGTTCCGCCTCGGCAACGAGATGCAGCATCGTCCAGCTGCGAGACATACCTCTCCGGCTCTGCAGCTTGTCTCCCGTGTTGCCAGAGCGCACGGTTCAGCCGCACCGGCCGCCGACAACTGGGAAGAATTCTGATCTCCACTCAGGCACACCTGCACTCCGGCCCTGCTTGCAGGGCCGGTTTTTCATTGCATATCTGCAAGCAAGGCGTGCTGCCAAAACCAGCCGCCACCCCTAATTTTTGATTGAATTAGAATATCATCATAGACAAGTATCGATTTGACGCCTCGTCCTTCGCAGCTATTCTGCGAGAATAGCCACATATGCTTTCAGGCAAGGAAATTCTCCGAAATCACAATGAAAACAATCACTATAGAATTCGGCACTTTCCAGAAATTACGCAATAGAAAATATTATAGACGCAGTCTTGCCGATTTCGTTTACAGCTTCTTAGCTCTACAAGTAGTCAAAACCAACCTTAGCGCGAAACTCCTACACAATATTAGAATCTACGTATATTCTGATACTGTATCGATCGGAGACCTGACAACCACTTTTGGTTGCTGCTATCCGATACGGAAAGCGCGCGCTTCCGATTTTGATTTCCAAGCCTGGGCATGGGGTCCTGGCGGAATCGCTTTTGGAGGTTGGAAATGCAGTATCACAAATCGGCTATCACTGTACTCGCCATCAGCTGTGCAGCGTTGATCATGCCGTCCCAAGCTAGCGCCGAAGGCCTTCTCGGCGGCCTCGGAAACGCCCTCAGCGGCGGCTCCAAGAGCAGTACGAGCAGCGGGAGCACAAGCAGCGGCAGCAAAAGCAGTGGCGGCGGCCTTAGCATAGGCGGCAGTAACGGCATCAGCATCGGCAACAATGGCGGGCGCGGCCTCAGCGCGTCCATCGGCGGCTCCAGCGGCGTCAATGCCAGCGTCGGCGGCACATCGAAGGGTGGACTTGGCGTCAACGCATCCGTTGGCGGATCCGGCGGCATCAATAGCAAGACGAGCATCGGCGGCGGAACAAAAGGGCTCGGAGTCGGCACGACAGCAAGCGTCGGCGGCAGCAAAGGTCTGAATGCTGACGTCAAAGCCAATGTCGGCGGTAGTGGCCTCGTCAGCGCCAGGGCGAAAGCTGGATTGGGCGGCAACACGCTGGTCGATCTCGCCCTCGGTGTGCCGGGCATCGATCCGGATGATCCGACCGGCCCTAATGGTCCTAATGGGCCCAATGGCCCGAACGGGCCGAGAGATCCCAATGGCTCGAATGGGCCACGTGGTCTGAATGGGCCAGCCTACTCTTACAATGACATGTCGGCAGCCGAGCGCGCCAAGGTAAAGCTTCGCTGCCGGGACATTCTCGGCTCGGGCGGCTACGAGGCAAGCCTCGTCAAGCTCTGCCGCATGGTCATCGCGATGCGCTGACCTCCTCCCCCGGGACCGTGTCCGGCGCGAAAGGCCGGATGCGGCCTGGTGGTGAAAGCGCCCAACTCCAGAATTCGCGCCTCTCCCCGGAGGCGCCTTTTTCATGAGAAAGGCACGCGTTGAGACGCGTGCCTTTCCTTAGATCCACCAAGGTCCCGATCAGCCGAACAAGGCAAACGTCGCCTTCAACGTTACCCAGACGCCCCACAGCAGCGGAATGCCGACGACGGCCCAGGCCAGAGCTGCCTTGCCATCGAAGCCGCCTTTGCCAATGCCGAACGAGCCGCTCGGCCCTGCACTTGCAGCGGCCGACTTGGCCTGCAGCGATGCCACTTCTGCGTCCGACATGAACCACTTGTCTGCAAGCGGCCGGACGAAGAGGTTGGCGATCAGGCCGAGTGCCAGCATACCAGCCAGGATATACATCGTTCCGGTATAGAGAGCCGGTCCAGGCGCCACGCCCGCCGAGATCTGCGCCTCGCGGATGTAGTTGACGACCACAGGGCCGACGATACCGGCAGTCGCCCATGCCGTCAGCAGACGGCCATGGATGGCACCGACGAACTGCGTACCGAAGATGTCGGCGAGATAGGCCGGAATGGTCGCGAAGCCGCCGCCATACATCGACAGGATGATGCCGAAGGCGAGAACGAAGAGTGCCTTGTTGCCCATGTCGGCGAGCGTCGGCGCCACAGCGTAGAGAACAATGCCAAGCAGGAAAAACGTATAATAGGTGTTCTTGCGGCCGATCTTGTCCGACAGAGAGGCCCAGAAGAAGCGTCCGCCGATATTGAAGAGCGAAAGCAGACCGGCAAAGCCCGCCGCGATCGTTGCGATCGATGCTTTCTGGCCCGCATCGAGTTGCGCGAAGCCGACGTCAGGCAGACCGATCAGCGAACCGGCAAAGATTTCCTGCAGCATCGGCGATGCCATGCCGATAACGCCGATACCGGCGGAAACGTTGAGGCAAAGCACCGCCCAGATCAGCCAGAACTGCTTGGTCTTGTGCGCATCGCGCAGGTGCACGTGCTTGGTGGTGATCATGCTGCTCTTGGCAGCAGGGGCCGTCCAGCCCTCAGGACGCCAGCCGGCCGGCGGAATGCGGTAGCCGAAGGCGCCACCCATCATGAAGACGAAGTAGATGACGGCCATGACCACGAAAGTCTGCCAGACACCGACCGACGCGTCGGTCTTGAAATAATTCATCAGCAGGTTTGCGAGCGGAGCACCAATCATCGCGCCACCGCCGAAGCCCATGATCGCCATGCCGGTCGCCATGCCGCGACGGTCCGGGAACCACTTGATCAGTGTCGAAACCGGCGAGATATAGCCGAGACCGAGGCCGATACCGCCGATCACACCGGCACCGAACCACATCAGCCAGAGCTGATGGGTCATGACGCCGACGGCAGCGACGAGAATACCGCCGCACCAGCAGCAGGCGGAAACGAAACCGGCCTTGCGCGGACCGACCCGCTCAAGCCAGCCGCCCCAGATGGCCGCAGAGCAGCCGAGGAGCACGAAGAACAGCGTATAGATCCAGCCGAGATCGGCAACGCGCCAGTCGCAGGTCGTGGTGAAAAGAGCCGAAGCCAGCGTCAGATCCGGGCAGGCCGTCGAGGCGCTGATCCCCAGCGATTTCGACAGCGGCAGCCAGAACACGCTGAAGCCGTATGCCATGCCGATGCACAGATGAATGGCGAGTGCGGCCGGTGGCACGAGCCAGCGGTTGAACCCCGGTTGCGCAATAATTCGCTCACGATCAAGCAGGCCAGCGCCCGCCAGTACCCCTGCTCCTGATGTATCCGCTGCGGTCATGAATGAGTTCCTCCTGGATCTGACCTTGCTGACATGAATCGCGCTCGAACAGGCAAAAACAACCTGCGTCCCCCCTCGCGCGAAACGATGTTTAGTGCCGGATAGGCTCCGCCGGCTCGGGCTTGCGGATCAGGGAAGAGGCCTCGATCACCAAGGAATCGAAGCCATTGTTTTCCTGTTCCAGAATTTCAAAAAACTGCCGCCGCATGCGCGGCTCCCAAAATTTATTGATATGTGTTGCAACGCCCTCGACAGCTTCGCTGGCGGGCTGGGTCTTGAAAAAAGTGGCGATCTGATTGGCCATGTAGACGAGCTTGGCACGCGTATCATGCGACATCGGCGATGCTTTCTGGCGAAATGCGGTGAGGATGGGTGAAAATCTCGAAATCATCGCCACGAACCAGGGCAACGAGCGTCATGCCGGCGTCCTCGGCAGTGCGGATGGCGAGTGCCGTCGGCGCCGAAATCGCAATCAGGATCGATGCGCCAAGAATTGCCGTCTTCTGCACCATCTCGACGGATATACGGCTGGTGACGACGACGGCACCGCCGATGCCGGTATTGCCTGAACGGATGACCGCACCGCAAAGCTTATCCAGCGCATTGTGCCGCCCGACATCCTCACGAACGGCCGAGAGCCCCTGCCCAGGAGTATAGAAGCCTGCGCCATGGACGGCACGGGTTTCGCGATGCAGCGGCTGCGCCTCGTTGAGCAGGTTTGCAGCGCTCACAATATCGCGATGCGTCAGTGCCAAGGGAGAACCGGAAACATCCGGCACTTTGCGAACGGCCTGCTCGATCGATTCGATACCACAAAGGCCGCACCCGACGGGTCCAGCCATGCTGCGGCGCCGGGCGCGCAGAGCGTCTTCGACATCATCCGCGAGCATGATCTGCACATCGATGCCCATCTCGCTATCGACGGTCTCGATCGAGGAAATCTGCGCCATCGAACTGATGATCCCCTCCGTCAGGCTGAAGCCCACGGCGAAATCCTCAAGATCATCGGGCGTCGCCATCATGACGGCATGCGAACTGCCGCCATAGGAAAAAGCGATCGGCACCTCCTCCGGCACGATGCGCTCGCCCGGCATCACCACACCGCCCTTGCGGGCGATGCGGCTGACGGGGATGCGTGTGTGCCATTCGGACATTACTCCGCGGCCTCCATCTTGCCGGAGATACGGCGGCTCTGACGGGCCTGCTCGTCATATTCGAGCTGCCACTCGGTCGGCCCGTTGGAGGGCGAAACCTGCACCGCCGTCACCTTGTATTCCGGGCAGTTGGTCGCCCAATCGGAGAAGTCGGTGGTGATGACGTTGGCCTGCGTCGTCGGATGATGGAAGGTCGTGTAGACAACGCCGGGCGCAACGCGCTCGGTGATCAGCGACCGGAGCGTCGTGTCGCCAGAGCGGCTCTGCAGCTTGATCCAGTCGCCATCGCGAATACCACGCTGTTCGGCATCATGCGGATGGATTTCCAGCCGGTCTTCCGCGTGCCAGGCAACGTTCTCGGTGCGGCGCGTCTGCGCTCCCACATTATACTGGCTGAGAATACGGCCGGTGGTGAGCAGCAGCGGGAAGCGCGGGCCGGTGCGTTCGTCGGTCGCGACATATTCCGTGCGGATGAACTTGCCCTTGCCCCGAACGAAGCCATCGACATGCATGATCGGCGATCCCTCGGGATGCTTCTCGTTGCACGGCCACTGAACAGAACCCATCTTTTCCAGATAGTCGTAGGACACCAGCGCGAAGCTCGGCGTACTCGCCGCGATCTCGTCCATGATCTCGGACGGATGCTTGTAGTTCCAGTTCAGACCCATCGCTTGGGCGAGCTTCTGCGTCACTTCCCAGTCGGCATAGCCGTTCTTCGGGGTCATCACCTTGCGTACGCGGTTGATGCGTCGCTCTGCGTTGGTGAAGGTTCCATCCTTCTCCAGGAAGGTCGAGCCCGGCAGGAAGACATGCGCGTAGTTGGCGGTCTCGTTGAGGAAGAGATCCTGGACGACGACGCATTCCATCGCCGCAAGACCGGCAGCGACATGCTTGGTGTCGGGATCGGATTGCAGGATGTCCTCACCCTGGATGTAGAGCCCCTTGAAAGTGCCATCCACAGCCGCATCCAGCATGTTCGGAATGCGCAGGCCCGGCTCGTTGTTGAGCTTTACGCCCCACAGCTTTTCGAAGACATCGCGCGTCGCATCGTCGGAGATATGGCGATAGCCCGGCAGCTCGTGCGGGAACGATCCCATGTCGCACGAACCCTGCACGTTGTTCTGGCCGCGCAGCGGGTTCACGCCGACCCCTTCGCGGCCAATATTGCCTGTTACCATCGCAAGGTTGGCGATCGCCATGACGGTCGTCGAACCCTGGCTGTGTTCGGTAACGCCGAGGCCGTAATAGATCGCGCCATTGCCGCCGAGCGCATAAAGCCGGGCTGCACCACGCAGATCGGCAGCCGGAACGCCGGTGAATTTCTCGGTTTCCTCAGGACTATGCTGCGGCTCCGAAACGAAGGCCGCCCAATCCTCGAATTCCGACCAGTCGCAGCGCTCGCGGATGAATCGCTCGTTGAACAGACCTTCGGTGACGATGACATGCGCCAGCGCCGTCATGACGGCAACGTTGGTGCCCGGTCTCAGCGGCAGATGATAGGCCGCCTCGACATGCGGCGTGCGCACCAGATCGATGCGGCGCGGATCGATGACGATCAGCTTGGCACCCTGACGCAGCCGCTTCTTGAGCCGCGAGCCGAAGACCGGATGACCATCGGTCGGGTTCGCACCAATGACGACCACGACGTCGGAATGCTCGACGCTGTCGAAATTCTGCGTACCGGCCGAGGTGCCGAAAGCCTGGCCGAGACCATAGCCGGTCGGCGAATGGCAGACGCGGGCGCAGGTATCGACATTGTTATTGCCGAAGCCGGCACGGATCAGTTTCTGAACAAGGAAGGTCTCTTCGTTGGTGCAACGCGACGACGTGATGCCGCCGACCGCTTCGCGGCCATACTGATACTGGATGCGCTTGAACTCGGAAGCGACATGCGCATAGGCCTCGTCCCAGGTGACTTCCCGCCAAGGATCCGAGACCTTCTCGCGGATCATGGGATTAAGGATGCGATCCTTGTGAGTCGAATAGCCATAGGCGAAGCGGCCCTTGACGCAGGAATGCCCGCGGTTTGCCTGACCGTCTTTCCACGGCACCATGCGCACCAGCTCCTCGCCGCGCATTTCCGCCTTGAACGAGCAGCCGACGCCGCAATAGGCGCAGGTGGTGACCGCCGAATGCTCCGGCTGGCCAATCTCGATCACCGACTTCTCGGTCAGCGTCGCCGTCGGGCAGGCCTGCACGCAGGCGCCGCAGGACACGCATTCGGAATCAAGGAAATGTTCATGCATGCCGGGCGAGACGCGAGAGCCGAAACCGCGGCCTTCGATCGTCAGCGCGAAGGTGCCCTGCACCTCTTCGCAGGCCCGCACACAGCGCGAGCAGACGATGCATTTCGACGGGTCATAGGTGAAATACGGGTTCGACTCGTCCTTCGGCATCCATTTCAGATTAATCTCGCCACTACTGCGCGCCTTGACGTGATTGTCGCCTTCATAGCCGTAACGAACGTCGCGCAGGCCGACGGCACCCGCCATGTCCTGCAATTCGCAATCGCCATTTGCAGCGCAGGTGAGACAGTCGAGCGGGTGGTCGGAGATATAGAGCTCCATTACCCCGCGGCGGATATCCTTGAGCCGCCCCGTCTGCGTATGAACGACGAGACCCGACGCAACCGGCGTCGTGCAGGAAGCCGGCGTGCCGCTGCGTCCTTCGATCTCGACGAGACAGAGACGGCAAGAACCGAAGGCATCGACCATATCGGTGGCGCAGAGCTTCGGAACCTGAATCCCTGCCTCCATTGAGGCGCGCATGATAGACGTACCCTCGGGAACGGTAATCTCGCGGCCATCGATGGTCAGCGTGACCATGGCTTCGGATTTCGAAGCCGGCGTTCCGTAGTCAATTTCATGAACGAGAGACATGGGTCTTTACTCCGCCGCTTCGATAAGGGGTGTTGGAGCGAAATCCTCCGGGAAATGCGTCATCGCGCTCATTACCGGATAGGGGGTGAAGCCGCCCAGCGCACAGAGCGAGCCGAATTTCATCGTGTTGCAGAGATCGGTGAGCAGCGCCCGGTTCTTCTCCGGTTCGATCCCCTGGGCAATCTTGTCTGCCGTCTCGACGCCGCGCGTCGAGCCGATACGACAGGGCGTGCACTTGCCGCAGCTTTCGACCGCGCAGAACTCCATCGCGAACCGCGCCTGCTTCAGCATGTCGGCGCTGTCGTCAAAGACGACGATACCCGCATGGCCGATCAGACCATCTCTGGCGGCGAAAGCTTCGTAGTCGAACGGCGTATCGAACAGCGCCCGCGGGAAATAAGCCCCAAGGGGACCGCCGACCTGAACCGCCTTGACCGGGCGTCCGCTCGCGGTGCCGCCACCGATCTTGTCGATGATGTCGCCGAGCGATAGGCCGAAGGCCGTCTCGTAGAGACCGCCATGCTTGACGTTTCCGGCGATCTGCAGCGGGATCGTGCCGCGCGAGCGGCCCATGCCGAAATCACGGTAGAAGGCTGCACCCTTGTCGAGAATGACAGGTACCGATGCCAACGAAATGACGTTGTTAATGACGGTCGGAGACGCAAACAGGCCCTTGTGAGCAGGCAGCGGCGGTTTGGCGCGTACGACACCGCGCTTGCCTTCCAGGCTGTTCAGCAGCGCCGTTTCCTCGCCGCACACATAGGCACCGGCGCCCATGCGCACTTCGATATCGAAGGCCTTGCCAGAGCCCATGACCGACGGACCGAGCACCCCAGCCTTGCGGGCGATCTCGACCGCCTCGGTCATCGCCGCGATCGCATGCGGATATTCCGAGCGGGTGTAGACAAAGCCCTTGGTGGCGCCTGTCGCAAGCCCGGCAATTGCCATCCCCTCGATCAGCACGAAGGGATCGCCTTCCATGATCATCCGGTCGGCAAAGGTACCGCTATCGCCTTCGTCAGCATTGCAGACGATATATTTGCGAGGACCCGAAGCGTCGAGAACCGTCTTCCACTTGATACCGGTCGGAAAGCCAGCGCCACCACGGCCACGCAACCCTGAATCGGTGACTTCCTTGACGATATCAGCAGGCGCTATGGCGACAGCCCGCTTAAGCCCGGCAAGACCGCCGTGCGCTTCATAATCTTCGAGTGACAGAGGATCGGTGATGCCGCAGCGGGCGAAGGTCAGGCGGGTCTGTTCCTTGAGGAATGGGAGGCTTTCGACCTCCCCAAGACAGAGCGCGTGATCGCCGCCGGACAGCAGCCCGGCCTCGAACAAGCCCTCGATATCCTTGGCCTTCACAGGACCATAGCCGATACGCTTGCCTTCGATCTCGACTTCGACGAGCGGCTCCAGCCACAGCATGCCGCGCGAACCGTTGCGCACCAGCTTCACATCGAGGCCGAGAGCAGCAATCTGCGCGGCCACTTCCTTCGCAACCTTGTCGGCGCCAAGCGAAAGCGCCGCCGCATCGCGGGGAACGAAAATCTTGACGGTCATCGCCGCACCTCCGCAACGAATTCGGCAACCGTCTCGTCATCGACGCGGCCGTAAAGCTCACCGTCGAGCATCGCCGCCGGCGCGCAGGCGCAGAGCCCGAGACAATAGACGGGCTCCAGCGTGACGCTGCCGTCGAGCGACGTCTGATGGAAATCGATACCCAAAAGCGCCTTGACCCGATCAGCCATGGCATCTCCGCCCATCGACTGACAGGCCTCGGCCCGACAGAGTTTCAGAACATGACGCCCGGCCGGATGATCGCGGTAGTCGTGGTAGAAGGTCATCACGCCATGCACTTCGGCGCGCGACAGGTTCAATTCGTCAGCGATCACAGGAAGCGCTTCCTGCGGCACATAACCGAACTCATCCTGGACTTCATGCAAGATGGGAAGAAGCGGGCCTTCGAGAGACCGAAGGCTCGAGACGATCGCGCGCGTGCGCGCGGCAATATCGCCAGTGGCGACATGGGCATTCATTTTGGCAGGCCTCCCAGGGCTTCCCGTTTCAGCCGCCACACCAGCCTCCCCCAGCTTGGTATGACATTGTGACAGGAAGTGTCTCAGGGAACATGCAGACGATCAATAAAGCTGTTCCGTCGATTGATAGGTTTTTCCTATCAAAGATCTTCGCTCTCTGCGAGAATCCTTGCCTCATGCAACAACGCAGAAACGAGTGGCGTGAATGGCTCGCGATGTGTCGCGACCAGACCCACAAGATGATCGGCCTCCGGCTCGACAATCGGAATCATCCGGATTTCAGCTGGAAAACCGAAAGATTCGGCCACATTCCGTGGCATTATGCTTGCCCAGCGGCCGGTCCGCACATGAGAAAACAGTACGATCATCGACCCTGATTCCAAAGTCGGATGCGCCGTCGCACCGGCCTCGGCCAGATGCCGGTTGATGATCCGGCGGTTCTGCATGTCCGCAGTCAATAGACAAAGCCGAAGATGCCCCACCTCGCGCCACGTCACAGTTTCGCGATCGGAGAGCGGACTGCCCGCAGCTGTGATCAGGTTGTAGCGCTCGGCGTAGAGCGGAACCGTCGTCACCCGCCCGAGCGGTTCGTTCTCCAGATAGGTGATCCCGGCATCGATCTCGAGATTTTCGAGCATGCTCAGAACCTGCAGCGAGTTGCGCGACACGATCGAAAAGGTAACGTCGGGGTGTCGCTCCTGAAACGGCGTAGTGATCCGCGGCAGCATCGCAAGCGCGGTCGGAATGGAAGCGATGCGGAGATGACCGGAAAGACCCTTGCGGGCGGTGCGCATCTCCTCGCGCATCGTGCGGGTATCGCCGACGATCCGGCGCGCCCACTCAAGCACACGCTGTCCCTCGGGTGTCAGCCCCTGGAAGCGCGACCCGCGCTGCACCAGCATGACGCCCAGCTGGTCCTCCAGCTGGCGGATCGCCGCCGAGAGCGTCGGCTGCGAAACGCCGCATTCCTCGGCCGCGCGGCCGAAATGCTTTTCATTGGCAAGGGCTATGAAGAATTCCAGTTTATCGATCATCCGGTCTCCCGCCGAACTTCCTGTTCAGGCATCTTTGGCCGGAGAACACACGCTTAGCAAGAGCGGCTATCGGGCCGCTGCGGCTCCAGGAAACAGCGCGAAAAGCGAATCCAGGAAGGAGGCGACACTCTCGTTTCCGAGGCTGTAATAGACGAGACGTCCCTCACGACGGGTATTGACCAGACCTTCCATCCGCAGCCGCGCCAGCTGCTGCGAGACCATCGCCTGCTGCACACCGAGCAGCTCTTCGATCTCGCTGACGGTCTTTTCCTCTTCGGCAAGAATGCAGAGAATGAGGAGCCGCGTCTGGTGCGCCATTGCCTTGAGGAGGCTGCTTGCTTCATGAGCTTTCTCAGCAAGCTTCTTCAATTCCTGACCAGCTGTTCCCGGCGCAGTTGTAGGCAAAGGCATTCGGATTCTCTGATGGACGCGTTAGGACGGGCCCAAGCGATAGCATATTCGCACAGTTATACTGCGCAATTTTACTAAAATACCAAAAATAGTCCAAGTAAATCAGCAGATAAGCTGGCCACCGTTGATTTCCAGGACTTGGCCGGTGATGTAGCCGGAGAGCGAAGGCGCAGCCAAAAACAGATAGGCAGGGGCGCAGTCCACAGCGGTTCCGAGCCGCTGCAGCGGAATGGTTTTGCGGGTCTGCTCCAGCTTTTCGCGCGACGAATAGCGCTCGTGGAAATCCGTCTCGATCGTCCCCGGCGACACGCAATTGACACGGATCGCATCGGGCGCGAGCTCGCGCGCCAACGCCTTGGAATAGGTGGAAACGAAGGCTTTCGAAGCCGAATAGATCGCCGAACCCGGACTCCCGCCGGTCAGGGCCGAAATCGACACGGTGTTGACGATCGCCGCGCCGTTGGCGGCCCGCAACGCCGGGAGAAGCGTACGCGTCACCTCGACGACGGATGTCTGATTGAGCCGGGTGATCGCCTCATATTCGCTGTCGGTCAGCTCGCCTGCCGGAAACCGGCCGACCATCGTGCCCGCATTGTTGACCAGCACGTGGACGCTGCCGAACGCCTGAAGAACCTGATCCGCAAATTTTGCGGTACCGCCGGAAGCGGTAAAATCGCCAGCGATCAGCACCGCACGGCCGCCCGCTTCCGCAGCCGTCAGGAAGTCTGGCAGCTGCCGTTCGGTGTCCCGGCCGGTATGAACGGCAACGCGCGCACCGCAATCAAGAAATTGCCGGACGACTTCGAGGCCGATGCCGCGGCCCGCGCCGGTGACAACAACATTGCGGTTTTCGAAAAGCTTTGGATCAAACACGCGATGGCCCTCCCGGCGTCGGCTTTCACTCGCCGATTGCGCAATTTTCGCTTTAACATATGATCGCAAAAAACGAAAGAAAGGGAGGCGCAGCATGTTTCTGTCCGGACGGCAGACCGAGATCCTCGATATCGCCAAGTCCGAGGGCCGCGTGCTGGTAGAAGATCTGGCGAACCGTTTCTCGGTGACCCCGCAGACCATCCGCAAGGATCTCAACGATCTCTGCGACAGTCGTGTGCTGACCCGCATCCATGGCGGCGCAATCTTTCCGGGTGGCACGGAGAACGTCAAATACGAGGCACGGCGCTCGATCGCCGCCAACGAGAAGACGGCGATCGGCCGGGCAACCGCAGCCCTCATCCCCAACAATGCCTCTCTGTTCATCAATATCGGCACGACGACCGAAGCCGTTGGCGAAGCACTGATCGAGCATCATGAGCTGATGGTCATCACCAATAACATCAACGTCGCCAGCCGCTTGCGGCTCTTCCCCTCGATCGAGGTGGTGATCGCTGGCGGTGTCGTGCGCCATTCCGATGGCGGCATCGTCGGCGAGGCGGCCGTCGATTTCATCCGCCAATTCAAGGTCGACTACGCCGTGATCGGCGCCTCAGCGATCGATCCGGATGGCGCGCTGCTCGATTTCGACTACCGCGAAGTCAAGGTTGCTCAGGCAATCATGGCCAACGCCCGGCACGTGGTCCTGGTCGCCGATTCCACCAAGTTCGAGCGCACCGCGCCTGTCCGTATCGGCCATCTCTCGCAGGTCCACACCTTCGTCACCGATGAATGCGCCCTGGATTCGCTGCGGCGGATCTGTTCCGAGGGCGGTATCAGCCTGGTTGAGACCAACAGGACGGACGGCGGGAAAGATTAAATCTGCATCGTCGCAAAAGGTTCGTTTGACATTCATTTTCTTTCGTTTTAGCGCTTAACGGATTTCATTTTTAAGCACTAAATCATTGGAGAGCGTGCGTGAGCGGGCAGATTTTCGACCTATTCGTGATCGGCGGCGGTATCAACGGCTGCGGGATCGCCCGGGATGCGGCTGGACGCGGCTATTCGGTGGCGCTGGCCGAGATGAACGACTTCGCCTCCGGCACGTCGTCGGGTGCCACCAAGCTGATCCATGGCGGTCTGCGCTATCTCGAACATTACGAATTCCGCCTGGTGCGTGAATCGCTGATGGAGCGTGAAGTGCTCTGGGCGATGGCGCCGCACATCATCTGGCCGATGCGCTTCGTGCTGCCTTATCACAAGGGCGGCATCCGGCCTGCCTGGCTGATCCGGCTGGGGCTGTTTCTCTATGATCATCTCGGTGGCCGCAAGCTTCTGCCGCCGACGGCAACGCTCGACATGCGGACCGATCCGGCCGGCAAGCCGCTGAAGGCGCTGTTTGCCAAAGCCTTCGAATATTCCGACGGCTGGGTCGACGATGCCCGCATGGTGGTGCTCAATGCCAGGGATGCCAGCGACCGCGGCGCGCTGATCATGCCGCGCACGAAAGTCGTCTCCGCACGGCGCGAGAATGGCCTCTGGACCATCGAGACGGTCGATACGCTGACAGGGCGCAGTTCAACGCATCAGGCCCGCATGCTGGTCAATGCCGCCGGTCCCTGGGTCGATCATGTGATCCGCGCTGCCTTCGGCGAGAACGAGGCACGCCATGTCCGCCTCGTCCAGGGCAGCCACATCATCGTCTGGAAGAAGTTCGAGGGGCCGAAGGCTTATTTCTTCCAGAACCCCGACAACCGCATCATCTTCGCCATTCCCTATGAGAGCGACTTCACGCTGATCGGCACCACCGACCGCGATTACACCGGCGACCCCAAGGATGTCAGGATCTCCGGCGAAGAGACCAGCTATCTCTGCAATGCGGCCTCCGAGTATTTCAAGGAGCCGGTGAAGCCCGAGGATATCGTCTGGACCTATTCGGCGGTCCGGCCGCTGTTCGACGATGGTGCCTCGAAGGCGCAGGAGGCGACGCGCGATTATGTGCTGAAGCTCGAGGGGAAAGACGGGACCGAGGCGAATGCCGCGCCGCTGCTCAATGTCTTCGGCGGCAAGCTGACGACCTACCGGCGTCTGTCGGAACATGCGCTGGAAAAGATCGGCGAGGCGATCGGCATCAAGGGTAGCCCGTGGACGGCGAAGAGCCATCTGCCCGGCGGGGATTTTCCGGTAGAGGGCTATGAGGCCGAGGTTGGCAAGCTGAAGGCAGCCTATCGGTTCCTCGCCGACAGCCATGCGCGCCGGCTCATCCGCCGCTATGGCACCAGGGCCAACGTCCTGCTCGGCAAGGCCGCGTCCGCAGCTGACCTCGGCAGGCATTTCGGATCGGATCTTTATGAGGCCGAGGTGCGCTATCTCATGCAGAACGAATGGGCCTTCACCGCCGAGGATGTTCTCTGGCGGCGCAGCAAGAGGGGGCTCTATCTCAGTAAGGAAGAGGCGGCAGCGCTGGAGAGCTTCCTGCAGGCCGAGCGGCTCGCCGCCTAAGTATCTGCAAGGGCAGCGCCGGTCCTTATTGAGCCGGCGCAACGCTTCCCGCTGGCTTCCACGTTTTACGGCAGTTGATAGCCGGCCGCCTTGAACATCCTGTACCATTCCTCGCGGCTCAGCTCGATGTCAGCTCCGATCGCGCTGTCACGCAGGCGTTGCGGATTCGTCGTTCCCAGCACCGTTTGAATTTTGGCGGGATGACGCGCGATCCACGCGACAGCAATGGCAGCAGGCGTCGCGCCGTAAGTTTCCGCGAGTTGGTCCAGAACCTTGTTGAGTTCCGGATAATTCTCGCGGTCGCCCAGGAAGATGCCTTCAAAGAAACCATGCTGGAACGGCGACCACGCCTGCAATGTGATGTTATTGATCCGGCTGTAGTTGACGAGCTCGCCATCCCGGTCGATCGACTGCTCAGATCCGCCCATATTGGCGGCAACGCCGAATGCGATAGACGGCGCGTGGGCAACGCTCAGCTGGATCTGATTTGCTATGATCGGCTGGGTAACAGCTGTCTTCAGCAAATCGATCTGGCCTGGCGTATGGTTCGAAACACCGAAATGGCGAACCTTTCCCGATGCATGGAGGTTGTCGAATGCCTCGGCGACCTCTTCCGGCTCCACGAGCGCATCGGGCCGATGCAATAGAAGAACGTCCAGATAGTCGCTCCGCAGGGCCTTGAGGGACCGGTCGACGCTTGCGAGGATATGTTCCTTGGAGAAATCGAAATATCCCGGCCGGATCCCGCATTTGCTTTGAATGACGATCTTGTCCCGTTCGTCGGCTGTGAGGCGAAGAGCGTCACCAAACCGTGCTTCGCAGCGATGGGGCGCGCCGCCATAGATGTCCGCGTGATCGAAAATATTGACGCCGATCTCCCGGGCCGCCGAGTAGAGGGCTTTAATTCCGCTGTCATCCAGCGTGTTGATCCGCATCAGGCCGAGCACGACACTCGATACCGACACGCCCGAGGTCGAAAGCTGAATATTTTTCATGGGAACTCCCTGCAGCAATTGCGAATAGTTGAGGGACCCTATTAGGCGTGGAAGCCAAAATCTAGAGCCGATAGTGGGCCGCCCGCGACCGCCAGATACTCAAGATCCGTGTTCATTGCCAGTGAGGTCGGCACTCATGTGCCCAAAACAAAAAAGCGGCCCTGAAGGCCGCTTTCGATCGTCTCTGGAAATTCCAGGTCAGTCCTGTTCGACAACGCCACGCAGATGCGTGAGTTCGAGAATGAACTGCTCAAGCTTGGACTTGTGCTCGTGATGCTCGGCATCATCGAGATCCTTCTGCGCCGCTTCGATACGGCGGGTCAGTTCGTCCTTGTTGATTTCCTCGACCGGAACGGCCGATTCGGCGAGCAGCGTGCAGCCCGTCGGCAGGATGTCGGCGAAGCCGCCGAACACGACGTAGTCCTGCTTGCTGCCGGAGGCCGAGCGAACGCTGACGATGCCGGGCTTGATGGTCGTCATCGTCGGCGCATGGTGGGCCATGACCGTCATCTCGCCCTCGGTTGCCGGAATGACAACTTCCGTCACCATCTCCGACAGGAGCAGACGCTCCGGAGATACGAGTTCAAAATTGAAATTGTCAGCCATCAGTGACTTACCTTCTCGGCCTTTGCATCTTGCAGTTTGGTCCCGCAGAACGGGCAGTGCTGTATCGCCTGATCGAGATAGCCGAGGCCTTCTTCGGCCTGAACCAATCCGACAACCATCATCAGCGCACCGTTATCCGCCCTGTAGACGGTGGGCGCTGCGGGTTCCGGAAGATCTGCCACGACCACCCGAAGGGAGTCGCAGCAGAAAATCTCGTCTTGCGCGTCGCTCATCAAGCGGCTGCGGAGAGCTTCTTGGCCTTTTCGATGGCTTCTTCCATCGAGCCGACCATGTAGAAGGCTGCTTCCGGCATGTCGTCGTAGTCGCCGTTGACCAGGCCCTTGAAGCCCTTGATCGTATCTTCGAGCGCGACGAGCTTGCCCGGCGAACCGGTGAAGACTTCGGCGACGAAGAACGGCTGGGACAGGAAGCGCTCGATCTTGCGGGCACGGGCAACGGCCAGACGGTCTTCTTCAGACAGTTCGTCCATACCCAGGATGGCGATGATGTCCTGCAGCGACTTGTAGCGCTGCAGCGTCGACTGAACCTTACGAGCCACTTCGTAGTGCTCTTCGCCGACAACCATCGGGTCGAGCATGCGCGACGTGGAGTCGAGCGGGTCAACGGCCGGATAGATGCCCTTTTCAGCGATCGAACGCGACAGAACGGTCGTCGCGTCGAGGTGGGCGAACGAAGTTGCCGGAGCCGGGTCGGTCAAGTCGTCGGCCGGAACGTAAATGGCCTGAACCGAGGTGATCGAACCGGTCGTCGTCGTCGTGATGCGTTCCTGCATCTGGCCCATGTCCGTTGCGAGCGTCGGCTGATAGCCAACGGCCGAAGGAATACGGCCGAGCAGAGCCGAAACTTCGGAACCTGCCTGCGTGAAGCGGAAGATGTTGTCGACGAAGAACAGAACGTCCTGGCCCTGGTCGCGGAAGTTTTCAGCAACCGTCAGACCCGTCAGAGCGACGCGAGCGCGGGCGCCCGGCGGTTCGTTCATCTGACCGTAAACGAGTGCAGCCTTTGAGCCTTCCCCGCCGCCGTGCTTGTTAACGCCGGACTCGATCATTTCGTGGTAAAGGTCGTTGCCTTCGCGGGTACGTTCACCCACGCCTGCGAACACCGAGTAACCACCGTGCGCCTTGGCGACGTTGTTGATCAGTTCCATGATGAGAACGGTCTTGCCGACGCCTGCGCCGCCGAAGAGGCCGATCTTGCCGCCCTTTGCGTAAGGCGCGAGAAGGTCGACGACCTTGATGCCGGTAACCAGGATCTGTGCTTCCGTCGACTGCTCGACGTAAGACGGTGCATCCTGGTGGATGGCGCGCTTGGAAGCGGTGACCAGCGGACCAGCTTCGTCAACCGGCTCGCCGATGACGTTCATGATACGGCCGAGGGTCTCAGGACCGACCGGAACCGAGATCGGCGCGCCGGTGTCGAAAACTTCCTGGCCGCGAACGAGACCTTCGGACGAGTCCATGGCGATCGTACGCACGACGTTTTCACCGAGGTGCTGCGCGACTTCAAGAACCAGGCGGTTGCCCATGTTCGTGGTTTCGAGCGCGTTCAAAATCGCCGGCAGTTCGCCTTCGAAAGCAACGTCGACGACGGCGCCGATAACCTGTGTGACCTTACCGACAGAGCCTGTGGCGGTCTTCTTAGCGGCGGTCTTCGCTGCCGCCTTCGGGGTAGCTGCCCTAGCCATTCTAATACCCTCTTTCTCTAACCTCAGAGCGCTTCCGCGCCCGAAATGATTTCAATGAGTTCCTTGGTGATCTGCGCCTGACGCTGACGGTTGTAGTTGAGCGTCAGCTTGTTGATCATCTCACCTGCGTTACGTGTCGCGTTGTCCATGGCGCTCATCTTCGCGCCCATCTCGCCAGCTGCGTTTTCAAGCAGTGCGCGGAAGATCTGGACAGAAATGTTGCGCGGAATCAGATCCTCGAGGATCGATGCCGGATCCGGCTCGTATTCATAGACAGCGCCGGCATGGGCAGCATCCTCGGTGACGCCTTCCGGCACCTTCGCGGGGATGATCTGCTGTGCCGTCGGGATCTGGCTGATGACCGACTTGAACTCGGAATAGAACAACGTGCAGACGTCGAACTCACCAGCTTCGAACATCTCGATGATGCGCTTGCCGATCTGGTCCGCGTTGTCGAATCCGACGCGCTTGACCTCGCGCAATTCCTTGCGCTCGATGATCAGCGAAGAGAATTCGCGGCGCAGGCTGTCGTAGCCCTTCTTGCCGACGGTGAAGATCTTGACGGTCTTGCCCTGAGCAATGAGCTTGCGGGCATGATCACGTGCAAAACGCGAGATCTGCGAGTTGAAACCGCCGCAAAGGCCGCGCTCTGCGGTGCAGACGACGAGCAGGTGAACCTGATCCTTGCCTGTACCGGTCATGAGCAACGGTGCACCGTCGGCGTCGGTAACCGCATGGGCGATGTTCGCGAGAACAGCCGCCATGCGCTCCGAGTAAGGCCGGGCGGCCTCGGCCGCCTCCTGCGCACGCCGAAGCTTAGCCGCGGCGACCATTTTCATCGCCTTGGTAATCTTCTGCGTCGCCTTGACGGAGGCGATCCGGTTTTTCAGATCCTTAAGTGAAGGCATCCGTTATCCGTCCTAACTGAGCCCGATCAGGCGAAAGACTTCGAGAACGAGTCGAGAGCAGCAACGAGCTTGCCCTTCGTATCGTCGCTGATGGCCTTTTCCGTGCGGATCGTATCGAGGATCGCCTTACCTTCCGAGCGGAGGTAGGAAAGCAGACCCTGTTCGAACTTGCCGATCTGGTTGACGGCAATCTTGTCGAGATAGCCATTCACGCCAGCGAAGATCACAGCAACCTGCTCTTCGGTCTTCAGCGGCGAGAACTGCGGCTGCTTCAGAAGTTCGGTCAGACGTGCGCCGCGGTTCAGCAGGCGCTGCGTCGAGGCATCGAGGTCCGAACCGAACTGAGCGAAGGCGGCCATTTCGCGATACTGGGCGAGTTCGCCCTTGATCGAGCCGGCAACCTGCTTCATCGCCTTGATCTGCGCGGCAGAACCGACGCGCGAAACCGACAGACCGACGTTAACAGCCGGGCGGATACCCTGATAGAACAGGTCGGTTTCGAGGAAGATCTGGCCGTCGGTGATCGAGATCACGTTGGTCGGGATGAACGCCGAAACGTCGTTACCCTGCGTTTCGATGACCGGCAGAGCGGTCAGCGAACCGGCGCCCTTTTCGTCGCTCATCTTTGCAGCGCGCTCGAGGAGACGCGAGTGAAGGTAGAAAACGTCGCCCGGGTAAGCTTCGCGGCCCGGCGGGCGGCGCAGCAGGAGCGACATCTGACGGTAGGAAACGGCCTGCTTGGAAAGGTCGTCGTAGCCGATGAGAGCGTGCTGGCCGTTGTCACGGAAGTATTCGCCCATGGCGCAACCGGCAAACGGTGCCAGGAACTGCATCGGAGCCGGATCGGAAGCCGTCGCAGCAACGATGATCGAGTACTTCAGAGCGCCGCGTTCTTCGAGAACCTTGACGAACTGGGCAACCGTCGAGCGCTTCTGGCCGACAGCGACGTACACGCAGAACAGCTTTTCGCCTTCCGGACCAGACTCGTGAATAGCCTTCTGGTTCAGGATCGCGTCGAGAATGATGGCGGTCTTGCCGGTCTGGCGGTCACCGATGACGAGCTCGCGCTGGCCACGGCCGACCGGGATGAGCGCGTCGATAGCCTTGAGGCCGGTCGACATCGGCTCATGAACCGACTTACGCGGAATGATGCCAGGAGCCTTGACGTCAACGCGCGAACGGCGCGTTGCGTTGATCGGGCCCTTGCCGTCGATCGGGTTGCCGAGAGCGTCGACAACGCGGCCGAGAAGTTCCGGACCAACCGGAACGTCAACGATGGCACCCGTACGCTTGACGGTGTCGCCTTCCTTGATGTCACGGTCCGAGCCGAAGATAACCACGCCGACGTTGTCGGATTCGAGGTTCAGGGCCATACCGCGGATGCCGCCGGGGAACTCGACCATTTCACCGGCCTGAACGTTGTCCAGACCGTAAACGCGAGCAATACCGTCGCCGACAGAGAGAACCTGGCCGACTTCCGAGACTTCAGCTTCTTTGCCGAAGTTTTTGATTTGATCTTTGAGAATTGCGGAAATTTCCGCGGCGCGGATATCCATCAGCCAACCTCTTTCAATGCAAGCTTGAGAGTAGAAAGTTTGGTACGAAGCGACGTATCAATCTGACGGGACCCGACCTTCACGATCAGACCACCAAGAATTGACGGATCAACCGTGACGGCAATCGCCACGTCTTTGCCGGTGGCGCTCTTCAGCGCCGCCTTCAATTCAGTTTCCTGCGCTGCGGTCAGCGCATGGGCCGAGGCAACCTCGGCAGAAATTTCGCCACGCTGACGGGCAGCGATGATGCGGAAGGCCTTGATCATGCCCGGGAGGGCGAACAGGCGGCGGTTACGCGCCACGACCTTCAGGAAGTTACCGACGAAACCGGAAATACCGGCCTTCTCGCTGATGGCGACGATAGCCTTCAGCTGATCGTCAGCCGAGAATACCGGGCTGGCGACGAAACGCTTCAGGTCGTCGCTCTCATCCAGCATCGCCTGGAAACGGTCGAGATCAGCGGTGACGCTCTCGACGGCACCTTCTTCAAGCGCCAGATCGAACAGCGAGGACGCATATCGCTCTGAAACACCAGAAGTAAGCTGGGACGTGTCTGCCACGGGCACAAATTTCCCTGATTTCAATTCAAGAATCCGGCCGTCGGCGGGCGCCTGACCTATGCTCTTGAATTCGTTTTGATTTCCCCCAGAAATCGCAAGAGAAGCCTCTTGCTTCTTCCGAAATTCGGGGTCCGTCTAACATAGGACGCAGGGACTCGCAACACGCGTAACGCCCGAATATGCCTTTCGAATGATTTTCTATCGGCAAAATCGTGAAATGGCGTGGAGGCAGGCGAGCAGGCGGTCCGCTGCCCGGTAATTCAGGTTGTGAGGAAGCCGAAAGAATAGGCCAGCGGAACAGCCGCGAGGATCGCCTGCACAACCAGAAGTAAATAGTTGATAATTGTGCTCCCCTTATCTGAAAGGAGCGAAATGATGCGTGCGAAAAACGCCATCGCGAAGGCGGCGCCGAGCGCCATATAGATGAAGTCCTGCGCCAGCATGATCGCCGCAAGGCCGAATCCGAGATAGAATCCGCCGACCGACCGCTGTTCCGCGTAGCCGTCCCGCCGCTCGCCGCGCGGCGCAAGCCCGAAAAGCTTCATCGCATAACCGGGCGCGAACATCATGACGAAACCGGCAGCCGCCGTGAATGCCGCGCAGCAGAATGCCAGCTGCTCGCCAAAGGTTTCCGGAAAATAGAACTCCATGAATCAACCCCAAATCATGCCGCGTTTGGCAGTCCTTATGGCATGATTGCAGGCGGTGGAAAACGGCCAGCAGACGCTGTTTTTAAAGGAAGCTCTGCGGATCGATGTCGAGCTGGACCTGAATGGAGCCACGCTCTTTCGGCGCCTGCGACAGCATGGTCTTCAGAAACGCCTGCATATCGGAATTACGGCGCCCGTGGACGAGCAGCCGGAAACGATGGCGGCCGCGGACGATGGCAAGCGGCGCCTCGGCCGGCCCCAGCACGGAAATGCCCGAGACCTGCGGCGCGGAACCGCGGATACCGCGCGCATGAGCTTCCGCATCCTGGCGTGTCTCAGCCGAAACGATGATCGAGGCGAGACGGCCGAACGGCGGCAGAATCGCGCGCTCGCGCTCGGTGATTTCGCGCTCGTAGAAGGCACCCGCATCGCCCGAGACGATAGCCTGCATGACGGGATGCTGGGGTTGATAGGTCTGCAGCAGACCGTGGCTCTTCAAGCCCGTTCGCCCGGCGCGGCCGGTGACCTGCGACAGCAGCTGGAAGGTTCGCTCCGCCGCGCGCGGATCGCCATTCGCCAACCCGAGATCGGCATCGACAATGCCAACCAGCGTCATAAGCGGAAAGTTATGACCCTTGGCGACGAGCTGCGTGCCGATGACGATATCGGCCTCACCCTTGGCGATCGCATCGAGCTCCAGGCGCAGCCGCTTCACGCCGCCGGTGATATCGGACGACAGCACGATCGTGCGTGCCTCCGGGAAATGCCGCTCGACTTCCTCGGCGATCCGCTCCACGCCTGGGCCGCAGGCAACGAGATGATCGAGCGTGCCGCATTCCGGGCATGCCTCAGGCGTGCGCTCGGTATGGCCGCATTGATGGCATTGCAGCTGGCTGCGGAACCGGTGCTCGACGAGCCAGCTCGAACATTGCGGGCATTGGAAGCGGTGACCACAGACACGGCAGAGCGTCAGCGGCGCATAGCCACGGCGGTTGAGAAAGAGCAGCGCCTGCTCCTTCTTCTCCACCGTCTTGCGGATCGCCCGGATCAGCACCGGTGACAGGAAACCGCCGCGCTCCGGCGCATGACGCCGCATATCAACGAGATGCAGATCCGGCATCGCCGCATCGCCGAAGCGCGTCGGCAGATGGATCGTCGTGTAGCGGCCGCTCTGGCCGTTCACCTGGCTTTCCACCGATGGCGTAGCCGAAACCAGCACGACCGGAAAATCGCCGATACGGCCGCGCACCACGGCCATGTCGCGCGCATTGTAATAAACCCTGTCTTCCTGCTTGTAGGCCGGGTCATGCTCCTCATCGACGATGATGAGACCGAGATCCTCGAAGGGCAGGAACAGCGCCGAGCGCGCACCGGCAACAACGCGCACCTCGCCGGTCACCGCCTGCCGCCAGACCTTTTCGCGCATGCGCGGCGCGAGGTCCGAATGCCATTCGGCGGGCTTGGCCCCAAAGCGATCCTGAAAACGTTCAAGGAAGCTCGCCGTCAGCGCGATCTCCGGCAGCAGGATCAGAACCTGCTTGCCACGCCTGAGCGTCTCGGCGATCGCCTCGAAATAGACTTCGGTCTTGCCGGACCCCGTTACACCGTCGATCAGCGACACCGCGAATGCGCCGTTGCGCACCTCGGCCAGAATGTCGTCGGCCGCTTCCTTCTGCGGACCGGCGAGCCGCGAGGCGGCAAAGTCAGGATCCGGCTTTGCGACGACCGGCGGCGGCGGCAGGAAGATGGTTTCGAAAATACCCTGTCTGATCAGGCCATCCACGACACTGGTAGAAACACCCGCGGCATGGGCGAGCCCTGTCCGCGTCCAAGAAACGCCGTCAGAAGCGGTATCGAGCACGCGGGCACGCGCCGGCGTCATCCGCTCCGGTTCGCCGCCGACGAAGCGCAAGCCTTCCACCATCGGCTCCGGTTCGAAAGCATTGGGCGCACGCAATGCCATGCGCGCCACGAGACCGGGAGGCGAGAGCGTATAGGCGGCGACCCAATCGATGAAATCGCGCATCTCCTTGGTCAGCGGCGGGCAATCGAAGACATGGGTGATCGGCCGCAGCTTCTTCGGATCGACCCCGTCCTCGCCGCCATCCCAGACGACGCCGATCACCTGACGCGGCCCGAGCGGCACCTGGACGACAGAACCGGGCTCGACCGCCATACCCTCAGGCACGGCGTAGGAGTAAGGCCGTGGTGCAGGCAACGGAACGAGCACCGGAACCGTGCGGGTTGCCGGTGGTGTCTCGAACAATGCGCCAAAGAGATCGGACGAATCTGTGCTCATCGCGGCAGACCATGCCCGCAACGCAACAGAAAGGAAACCCGCTGAAAACGGCTAGTCGTCTTCGTCATCGTCACCAGCAATCGTGCCCGTCAGCCGCATGCCTTCGATCCAGGTGGCGCCGTTCTCACGGATCACCTTGCGCGGACGAACGCCGCATCGCTCACGCACCGCTTCCGCCAGCTTTTCGGAATGCGTCACAATCCAGACCTGACTGCTCTTCGAAGCCTCGGCAATCATGTCGGCAAGCGGCAATAGCATATCGGGATGCAGGCTCGCCTCGGGTTCGTTGAGCGCGATCAATGGCGGCAGGCGATAGGAAAGAAGTGCAGCCGCAAGACCGAGAAAACGAATTTGTCCATCCGACAGCTCGCGGGGCTGAAACACCCGATGCGGAAAATCGGGCAGAATAAGCCCGAACTCTGCCGTCTCTCCCGGATTGGGAACAACGAGCTTCGCCCCACCGAGCGCAGATGCCAGAATACGGTCGAGTTCCACCGTATCCTGCCTTGTATGGACAAGCGTTGCGAACACAGCGGCCAGATTGGCACCGTCCTCATCCAGCATCGGACCGGTGACGGCGAGGCAGGGATGACGCAGAGGCGACGCCCGATCGGTGCGGAAGCCATGGAAAAAGCGCCAGTTGCTAACAATCCGCCGGAAGGCCGCGACCTCCGGAAAATGCCCGGCGTCACCGAGCAGCGCGATCGCCGTTTCCGAGGTCAGCGCTTCATCCGGATAGTTCTCCATCCGGCCGTCGCCGCCGCGCACCGAAATCGCCGGACCATCACGTTTCATCATCACCACCGCCCGGCGCCCGGTCTCGACCGAAAGCTCCTCGGCCTTCACCTGTGGCTCAAGCGCAAATCCCGCGGCAGCGCTCGGAGGCCGGAGCCCGGCTTCGACATGGTAGCGGAACGTGATCGCCCGCTCCTCATCGACGATCTCGACTTCGAGCCGGATGCGCGCCGGCCCCTCGGATTTGCGCCGCGTCCCCGA
The DNA here is from genome assembly GCF_056399485.1 of Rhizobium sp. 01N424. Taxonomy (NCBI): domain Bacteria; kingdom Pseudomonadati; phylum Pseudomonadota; class Alphaproteobacteria; order Hyphomicrobiales; family Rhizobiaceae; genus Rhizobium; species Rhizobium sp. 01N424. The sequence goes on along the minus strand of NZ_JBFTRK010000003.1, from coordinate 334,924 downwards.
CCAGAGTACTGAGAGCATGCCCCCTTCCGCCGCAAGCTCGTGTGCCAATCGTCCCCGCACCGCCGCCTGTACCAGCTGCAGCGCACGGTAGAGATTGGATTTACCCGCACCGTTTTCGCCAAGGAACAGCGTCGTATCCGCCAGATCCATGCGGATCGAACGCAGCGAACGGTAATTCTGGGCAAACATCGAGCGAAGGCGCATGACACCGCTTTAGCGCAAAGCAGCACCAAAAAGAATGGGTGGGACGCGGCTCCAGCCTGGCTTGGCCGATCTTAGCAATTCCATAATGTCCCTCGGTCAAGATCGGCAGCGAACACCAAAATCAAGGCCGCCGCCGTGAACGAACTTCTGATTATTGCCGATCCGCGGCTGATGGCCGAACGCAGCGCCTGGCTTATGAGCCTCGCGGGCGAACGCCGCCTTTCGGCTCATACGCTCGACGCATACGAACGCGACAGCCGCCAGTTTCTGACCTTCCTCACCGGCCATCTCGGTGGCCCCACGACGCTGAAGGATATCGAGGCGTTGCGCCCTGCCGATTTCCGCGCCTTCCTGGCCGCCCGCCGCAAGGTAGGATCGGGCGCCCGCTCGCTCGGCCGCAATCTCGCCGGCCTGCGCTCGCTGCTTCGCTATCTCGAAAAGAAGGGCCTGGTGAACGCTGCCGGTGCCAGCGCGGTGCGCTCACCCAAACAGCCGAAATCGCTGCCGAAACCGCTTTCCGACCGTCAGGCCGTCACCGTCGTCAGCAACGAGGCGCAGATGCATGACGAGCCCTGGATTGCCGCCCGCGACGCCGCGGTCATGACACTGCTTTACGGCTGCGGCCTGCGCATCTCCGAAGCGCTCGATCTGACACCTGGAGATTTCCACGCCGGCGCAACGTCACTGCGCATCACCGGTAAAGGCAACAAGACACGCCTGGTCCCCCTGCTTGCCATCGTCGGGGAGGCGATCGGTAGATACCGCGCGCTTTGCCCGTTTCATCTTGAGGCAACCGAACCTCTCTTCCGCGGCGCCCGCGGCGGCAAGCTGCAGCCGGCGATCATCCAGCGCACGATGCAGACGATGCGCAGCGCCTTCGGCCTGCCGGAGACGGCAACGCCGCATGCGCTGCGTCACTCCTTCGCGACACATCTCTTGGCAGGCGGCGGCGATCTGCGCACCATCCAGGAGCTTCTCGGCCACGCCAGCCTTTCCACCACCCAGGTCTATACCGGCGTCGATTCGGCCCGGTTGCTCGAAGTTTATGATCGCGCCCATCCAAGGGCGTAATCATTCGTTAACGCATTCCCTTAAAGGAATATGCGCGAAGGCGGCGTAGAGCATGAGACTGATCAAGCACCGCGAGCGGAACCACCAATCATGACGATTTCCATCGGCCACCGCAGACTTCAGATCGCGCAGCCGGGCAATATCCTGCTCTGGCTGATTGCGGCCTTCCACATGCTGCTGGCCGCAGCGCTGCTCGCCGTTCTCTTCTCTGTTTCGCCCGCCGCCGCCGATGACAGCTGCTCCGGCAAGGACCTGATGGCCGAGCTGAAGCAAAGTGACCCCGCCCGCTACGCCGAAGTCGTGAAGGAAGCCGACGCCGTTCCGAACGGCAAGGGCATCTTCTGGAAGATCGAGAAGCCGGGCCTGAAGCCCTCCTGGCTGCTCGGCAGCATGCACGTCACCGATCCCCGCGTGCTGAGCCTTCCTGCCTACGCCCAGGCAGCGCATGACAGCGCCGATACGATCGTCATCGAATCCGACGAAATCCTCGACGAGAAGAAGGCCGCCGCCGCCCTCCTCGCTCGCCCTGATCTCACCATGTTCACCGATGGCACCACGATCGACAAGCTTCTGTCGCCCGAAGACTATGCCCGCCTCGACGCCGGCCTGAAGCAGCGCGGCATTCCGCTTTCAGCCGTCTCGCGCATGCGCCCGTGGATGATCGCCAGCGCTGTGGCGCTCCCCGCCTGCGAAATTGCCCGCAAGGCCAAGGGCGTGCAGTTTCTCGACCAGAAGATTGCCGCCGACGCCATCAAGCAGGGCAAGCAGGTCAAGGGCCTCGAAACCCTTGCCGAACAGCTGCAGGCGATGGCCGAGCTGCCGATGGAATTCCACCTGAAATCGCTGATCGAAACGCTGGAACTCGGCCCGAAGATGAACGACGTCGTCGAAACCATGACCGACCTCTATCTCTCGGGCGACGTCGGCATGACCATTCCGATGCTGAAGACCGTCTCCCCCGAAGAGGGTGGCGACGGCGACTACGCCGCCTTCGAACAGCGCATCATCCTCGACCGCAACAAGGTGATGGCCGACCGCGCCGCACCAATCCTCGCCAACGGCAACGTCTTCATGGCCGTCGGCGCCCTGCACCTGCCGGGCGATCAGGGCGTGATTGAGCTGCTGCGTAAGCAGGGCTTTACGGTTACTGCGGTGAATTGAAGACCTAGGTCTTCGCGCGACCCACAAACTCCCTCATCCCTGTGCTTGTCACAGGGATCCAGGCGGCCCAAGTCCTTGGGCCGAAGAGAGTCCTTTCACCGCGCAGACGCGCGGTGGCTAGATTCCTGTGACAAGCACAGGGATGAGGGAGTTTATGGGTCGCGCGAACAAAAAAGCCGCGGCCCTTTCAGACCGCGGCTTCGTGCTAACCAGTCACCAATCTTACATATGGATCGGCTTGAAGAACGCCGCCAGAGCCGCTTCCTTCACAGCTTCCGACATGGTTGGATGCGCATGGCAGGTGCGGCCGAGGTCTTCGGCAGAGCCGCCGAATTCCATCAGAACGGCGATCTCGTGGATCATTTCGCCGGCGCCGAAGCCGACGATATGGCCGCCGAGGACGCGGTCGGTTTCCTTGTCGGACAGGATCTTCACGAAGCCGTCGGTCGCCAGCATCGCGCGGGCGCGGCCGTTGGCGGTGAACGGGAACTTGCCGGTCTTGTAGGCGATGCCTGCGGCCTTCAGCTCTTCCTCGGTCTTGCCGACGGAAGCCACTTCCGGCTGGGTGTAGACGACGCTCGGAATAACATCGTAGTTCACATGGCCGTGCTGGCCAGCGAGGATTTCGGCGAGTGCAACGCCCTCGTCTTCAGCTTTGTGCGCCAGCATCGGACCCTTCACCACGTCGCCGATCGCGTAGATGCCGTCGACATTGGTCTTGAAGTGGCCGTCGATTTCGACGCGGCCGCGGTTGTCGAGCTTGACGCCGGCTTCTTCGAGGCCGAGTCCGGCCGTGTAGGGAATGCGGCCGGTCGAGATCAGCACCACGTCGGCTTCAACGGTCTGCGCATCGCCACCCTTGACCGGCTCGAACGTGACCTTCGCGCCCTTGCCACCCTTCTCGACGCCGGTAACCTTGGCGCTGAGATTGATCTCGATGCCCTGCTTGCCGAGCATGCGCTGGAACTGCTTGGAAACGTCGCCGTCCATCGCGCCCAGGATCTTGTCGAGATATTCAATGACGGTGACCTTTGCGCCGAGACGCGACCAGACCGAGCCGAGCTCGAGGCCGATGACACCGCCGCCGACGACGATCATGGTCTCCGGAACCTTCTCAAGCGCGATCGCACCCGTCGAGGAGACGATGATCTTCTCGTCGATATCGACCTTCACGCCCGGAATGCCGGCGACGTCGGAGCCGGTGGCGATGACGATGTTCTTGCCTTCGAGTTCCTGCACCTTGCCGTCTTCGGCGGTGACGGAAACCTTGCCGGCCGACACAATCTTGCCGGTGCCCTGGAAGGCATCGATCTTGTTCTTCTTGAACAGGAAGGCGACGCCATCGACATTCGACTTCACCGTCGCATCCTTGTGCGCCAGCATCTTCTCAAGATTGAGCTTCGGCGCGGCAACCTCGATGCCGAGCGCGTCCATGCCGTGGGCGGCCTGATGGAACATCTCGGAGGCGTGCAGCAGCGCCTTGGAGGGGATGCAGCCGACATTCAGGCAAGTGCCGCCATAGGTCGCGCGCTTTTCGACGACCGCAACCTTCAGGCCGAGCTGAGCCGCCTTGATTGCCGCGACATAACCGCCAGGGCCGGTTCCGATAACGATCACATCGTAAGCCATTGTTCTTTTCCTTTTATTCGTTCGTTGGTCAGGAAATGGAAGCCTATCGCCCGCCGCTCACATTCATGATGGCGCCGGTCACATAGGATGAATTCGAAGACAGGAGATAAAGCACGGCATCCGCGACTTCCGCGGCCGTTCCCGGACGCTGCATCGGGATGGAAGAGGCCATGTCCCGGGCGCGGTCGGGCAGACCGCCGGATGCATGGATATCGGTATCGATGATACCGGGCCTGATGGCGTTGACCCGGACGCCCTCGGTCGCAACTTCGCGCGCTAGGCCGATGGTGAACGTATCGATCGCTGCCTTCGACGCGGCGTAGTCGACATATTGCGACGGCGAGCCAATGATCACCGCCATCGACGAAATATTGACGATCGAGCCACCCTTGCCGCCATGGCGGGTCGACATCCGGCGCACCGCTTCCGCAGCGCACAGGATGGAACCGGTGATGTTGATACGCATCATGCGTTCGATGCGCTCGACGCTCATCTCATCGACGCGCTGCGGCTGATCGACGATGCCGGCATTGTTGACCATGCCATCGAGACGGCCGAAATGCCGGTCAACGGCCTGAAACATCGCGGCGATATCGGCTGCATTGCCAACGTCACCCTGGATGGCGATGGCATCGCCGCCCTTGCTTTTGATCTCGCCGACAACGCTTTCGGCAGCTGCCGCATTGGAAGCGTAGTTGACGGCAACGCGCCATCCCTGGCTCGCCGCGAGCCTGCAGACCGCAGCGCCGATGCCGCGGCTTCCGCCGGTGACGAGAAGAACGGGAGCATCGCTCACTTCACGCACTCCTTGAACGAAAACACGTCCCAGGGCGCGACGGCCTGCTTGCCCTCGCCGAGGATCGATGAGTCGCGCAGCGCCGGACCAATCGCAGGCAGCACGATGCTGGCAACGGCATTCGACTTTTCGCCGGGAAGGTTGTCAATTGCACCCTTGTCGTCGACGCCATAGACCGGACCCTGCCAGATGGTGCAGGCGTCGAGATCGGCCCCTGTCGCATCGCCTTCAGGGCAATTGAACATCACCATGCCGATCGTCCGGGCCGGGTCTTCGGAAGGCATGACATAGCCGTCAAGCACTGCCTTGCTGTCCTTCACCGTCATCTTGAATTGATTGCTGGCAGCAGCCGCATCGGAATTCAGCGGCGAGAATTTCAGCTGATAGGTGCCGTCACGATCCGCATAGACGGCGTTCGACAGCGGGCAATCTGCCGCCGCAGCAAAGCCGGGCAGGATCAGGACAGACGCTGCAACGAGTGCTGCAAGGCTCGATCTCTTGCTCATTGCGCCACCGGCTCCTTCCGCCCATCGGAATTTTCGATCACATAGAAGTCCGTCAACATCACCAGCGGATGACCGTCTTCGGCGAGACCCCAGAAGACCGGATAAAAACCATCACCCCAGCCGCTCCAGAAGATCGCCACATTGCCGGGCTTGCCTGCGACAGGCGAATGAAGCGCAAAGCGGCCGCCATTGGCATTCAGCTCAGGGGCGATGACGTCGTAGTAATTCACATCTTCGTCCGGCTTTGCCGCCTGTTCCGCTTCCGCCCGCTCCTCAAGAAGCTTCAGCGTATCGGCATCCATGTAGGAACCAAGACCCGCATCGACAGGATAGCCGAGGATCTCGTCGTCCTTCAGCGCCGCCGGATCCTGGCCGGGGATCGCCGCCATCTCCCAGCGCGCAGGCTTGCCTTCGCCGAAGCGCATGCTGGCCGCAGCGACGCGGCCGAAGGCTTGGTAGAGGGTTACGGGGTAGTTGCCGGGAGGGACTGTCCGGATGAAGGCCGGGCGGTCGGGCTGCGCCAGAGGATCGGCGGCAATGATGTGGCCCGACGTCAGCTGCACGTCGCCCATCTTGACGACGGCGATCTTGCGTTCGGCAAGTGCGGCGTCATCCAGCGAAACCAGATCGAAATTGCTGCTCGCCTTGGCGATATCCCAGGCGGCAGCGAAAGCCGGAACCGGAAGATGCACTGCGGCTGCGCCCAAGAGCGCGAATGCCGCCTGCCTGATCCGGTTCCGCATCGGATTTGCTCCGCTTAGAGATCGAGAACCAGACGTTCCGGATCTTCCAGGCTTTCCTTGACGCGAACGAGGAAGGTGACTGCTTCCTTGCCGTCAACGATACGGTGATCGTAGGAGAGCGCGAGATACATCATCGGACGGATGACGATCTGGCCGCCGACGACCACGGGACGGTCCTGGATCTTGTGCATGCCGAGGATACCCGACTGCGGCGCATTCAGGATCGGCGAAGACATCAGCGAACCGTAGACGCCACCGTTGGTGATCGTGAATGTGCCACCCTGCATGTCAGCCATCGACAGCGAACCATCGCGGGCAGCCTTGGCAAGACGGCCGAGGTCCTTTTCGATTTCGGCAATCGACATCTGGTCAGCGTCACGGATGACCGGAACGACAAGACCCTTGTCCGTGCCGACAGCCATGCCGACGTGGCAGAAGTTCTTGTAGATGATGTCGGTGCCGTCGATCTCGGCGTTGACGGCCGGGAGTTCCTTCAGCGCGTGGGTCACGGCCTTGGTGAAGAAGCCCATGAAGCCGAGCTTCACGCCATGCTTCTTTTCGAAGACGTCCTTGTACTTGGCGCGCAGGTCCATGACGGCCTTCATGTCCACCTCGTTATAGGTGGTCAGCATCGCAGCCGTGTTCTGGGCATCCTTGAGGCGTTTGGCAATCGTCTGGCGCAGACGCGTCATCTTCACGCGCTCTTCGCGGCCGGCATCCTGAACGGTCGACGGAGCACGTGCAGCCACCGGAGCGGCGGCCGGTGCAGCAGCAGCCGGAGCGGAAATGCCCTTGGCGACGGCAGCGATCACATCGCCCTTCAGAACCTGGCCGCGCTTGCCGGAACCATCGACCTGCTCGGCAGCGATGTTGTTTTCAGCAAGCATCTTGGCAGCAGCCGGTGCCGGCGGCATGGAGGATGGTGCGGCAGCGGCAGCCGGGGCTGCGGCAGCAACCGGCTCGGCAACCTTAGCCGGTGCGGCGGCGGCGGGAGCAGCAGCCGGGGCAGCGGCAGCTGCACCTGCGGCGATCTGGCCGAGCAGCGCGCCGAGGCCGACGGTCTCGCCGGCCTGGGCAACGATTTCGGACAGCGTGCCGGAGGCAGGCGCCGGGACTTCTATGGTCACCTTGTCGGTTTCAAGCTCGAGGATCGGCTCGTCCGCCTTGATGGCGTCGCCGACCTTCTTGAACCAGGTGCCGACTGTCGCCTCGCTGACGGATTCACCGAGAGTTGGAACGCGGATTTCTGTGGCCATGATTTTGGTTTCCGTTGATCAGTTTGTTTCGATCGTTGTTCGTTCGTTGGATCAGCCGCCCAACGCATCCTCAAGGAATGCGGCGAGCTGCGACAGGTGCTTGGACATCAGGCCCGTTGCCGGCGAAGCGGCGGCCGGGCGGCCCGTGTAGCGGACGCGCTGATACTTCGCATCGATATGGGCGAGAACCCATTCCAGATACGGGTCGATGAACGACCATGCACCCATGTTCTTCGGCTCTTCCTGGCACCAGACCATCTCGGCGTTCCGGAAGCGGCTAAGCTCGTTGATGAGCGCCTTGGCCGGGAACGGATAGAGCTGTTCGACGCGCAGCAGGTAGACATCGTCGATGCCACGCTTTTCGCGCTCTTCGAGCAGGTCGTAATAGACCTTGCCGGTGCAGAGCACGACGCGGCGGATCTTGGCATCCTTCTGCAGCTTGATCGGGCCGTCCTTGATGACTTCGGCATCGTCCCAGAGGAGACGGTGGAAGGAGGATTCACCCGCCATTTCGGCCAGCGTCGAAACCGCGCGCTTGTGGCGCAGCAGCGACTTCGGCGTCATCAGCACGAGCGGTTTGCGGAAGTCGCGCTTCAGCTGACGGCGAAGGATGTGGAAGTAGTTGGACGGCGTCGTGACGTTGGCGACCTGCATATTGTCTTCGGCGCAAAGCTGAAGGAAGCGCTCCAGGCGAGCCGAGGAGTGCTCCGGACCCTGACCTTCATAGCCATGCGGCAGAAGGCAGACGAGACCGGACATGCGCAGCCACTTGCGTTCGCCAGACGAGATGAACTGGTCGAAGACGACCTGCGCACCGTTGGCGAAGTCGCCGAACTGGGCTTCCCAGAGGGTCAGCGCATTCGGACGGGCCAGCGAATAACCATATTCGAAGCCGAGGACCGCCTCTTCCGAAAGCATCGAGTTGATGACTTCGTAACGTGCCTGGGTCGGCGACAGGTTGGCGAGCGGGATATAGCGCTCTTCCGTTTCCTGATCGTAGAGAACCGAGTGGCGCTGCGAGAACGTACCGCGTTCGCAATCCTGACCGGAGAGGCGGATCTTGTGACCTTCCGTCACCAGCGAACCGAAAGCCAGCGCTTCGGCCATCGCCCAGTCGATGTTTTCACCCGACTGGACCATGTTGGCGCGGTTTTCCATGAAGCGCTGGATCGTCCGGTGCGCATGGAAGCCCTCAGGAATTTCAGCCAGCTTGCGGCCGATTTCCTTCAGCTGCTTCATCGGAACGGCGGTCTTGCCGCGGCGCTGCTCGTCGGCATTGTCAGCCGTGCGCAGGCCCGACCACTCACCGTCAAGCCAGTCGGCCTTGTTCGGCTTGTAGCTCTGGCCGGCCTCGAACTCCTGCTCGAGATGGGCGCGCCAGTCGGCCTTCATCTTCTCGACTTCGCCTTCGGTCAGAAGGCCTTCGCCGACGAGACGCTCGGCATAGATCTGCAGCACGGTCTTGTGACCGCGGATGACCTTGTACATCTTCGGCTGCGTGAAGGACGGCTCGTCACCTTCGTTGTGGCCGTAGCGGCGGTAGCAGAACATGTCGAGGACGACAGGCTTGTGGAACTTCATGCGAAATTCCATGGCGATCTTGGCTGCGTAGACAACCGCTTCCGGATCGTCGCCGTTGACGTGCAGGATCGGCGCTTCGATCATCTTGGCGACGTCGGACGGATAGGGCGATGAACGCGAGAAGGCCGGGTTCGTGGTGAAGCCGATCTGGTTGTTGATGATGACGTGCATCGTACCGGCAACGCGGTGACCGCGCAGGCCGGACAGGCCGAGGATTTCGGCAATGACGCCCTGGCCGGCGAAGGCCGCGTCACCATGGATCAGCAGCGGCAGAACCTTGGCACGCTCGGTCAACGGAATGGTGTCGCCGTCCCAGACGGTGGCGCCCATATCCTGCTTGGCGCGGGCCTTGCCCATGACGACGGGGTCGACGATTTCGAGATGCGACGGGTTTGCCGTCAGCGAAACGTGGACCTTGTTGCCGTCGAATTCGCGGTCGGAGGAAGCACCGAGATGGTACTTCACGTCGCCCGAACCTTCGACTTCGTCAGGTGCGTAAGAACCGCCCTTGAACTCGTGGAAGATGGCGCGGTGCGGCTTGCCCATGACCTGGGAGAGCACGTTCAGGCGGCCGCGGTGGGCCATGCCGAACACGGCTTCCTTGAGGCCGAGATTACCGCCGCGCTTCAGGATCTGCTCGAGTGCCGGGATCAGTGATTCACCGCCGTCGAGACCGAAACGCTTGGTGCCCTTGAACTTGACGTCGAGGAACTGCTCGTAGCCTTCGGCTTCGATGACCTTTTGCAGGATCGCCTTCTTGCCCTCGGGGGTGAAAGCCACACCCTTGTCCGGACCTTCGATGCGCTCCTGGATCCAGGACTTTTCTTCCGGGTTCGAGATATGCATGAACTCGACGCCGAGCGTCGAGCAATAGGTGCGCTCGAGGATCTCGATCATCTCGCGCAAAGTCGCGTATTCGAGGCCGAGAACATTGTCGATGAAGATCTTGCGGTCGTAGTCAGCGGCGGTGAAGCCGTAATTCTCGGGCGAAAGCTCGTGATAGTCTTCGACCGGTGCAGCAATGCCGAGCGGATCGAGCTTGGCGTGCAGATGGCCGCGCATGCGGTAGGCACGGATCATCATGATGGCGCGGACGGAGTCGCGCGTCGCCTGGATGATATCAGCGCCGTCGCTCGGCTTGCCGGATGCTTCGGCCTTCGCCTTGACCTTGGTCTCGATGACCTTCTCGACGATGCCCCAGTCACCGTCGAGCGCCGAGACGAGATCGCCGCCGGCCGGGATCGGCCAGTGCTTCTTGCGCCAGGATGCACCCTTGGCTGCCTTCTTCACGTCGCTCGGATCATCGTCCAGCGCCTTGAAAAAGGCCTGCCACTGTTCGTCGACCGACGACGGATCTTCTTCATAACGGGCGTAGAGCTGCTCGATATAGGCAGCGTTGGCGCCATCCAGAAACGAAGTGATCTGAAACTGCTCGTTGGCTTCTTGCCGTGCCATGGTGTTACGCGGGCGCTTCTGCCCGCCTCCTGACTAAGATGAATTTGCCGGCCATCTCGCCGGCTGCCGCATTTCCAATTTACCGCCTGTCCGCGGCACATCTGCATTCGAAAGTCAGCCGGGCGGCGGCGGCAGATGCGATCCGCCGCCCGGGTCTATATGTCGGTTCAGCCCTTGAGGACTTCAACCAGCGTTTTGCCGAGGCGAGCCGGGGAAGGCGACACCTTGATGCCGGCTGCTTCCATCGCAGCGATCTTCGATTCCGCATCGCCCTTGCCGCCGGAAACGACTGCGCCGGCGTGGCCCATGGTGCGGCCCTTCGGAGCGGTACGGCCGGCGATAAAGCCTGCCATCGGCTTCTTGCGGCCCTTCTTGGCTTCGTCGATCAGGAACTGCGCTGCATCTTCTTCAGCAGCGCCGCCGATTTCGCCGATCATGATGATCGAGGTCGTCGCCGGATCGGCCAGGAACATCTCGAGCACGTCGATGAACTCGGTGCCCTTGACCGGGTCGCCGCCGATGCCGACAGCCGTGGTCTGGCCGAGGCCTTCGTTCGACGTCTGGAAGACGGCTTCATAGGTGAGCGTGCCGGAACGCGAGACGATACCGACCGAACCCTTGCGGAAGATCGAGCCCGGCATGATGCCGATCTTGCATTCTTCCGGCGTCAGGATGCCCGGGCAGTTCGGGCCGAGCAGGCGCGACTTGGACTTGTCGAGGCGAGCCTTGACACGGACCATGTCCATGACCGGGATGCCTTCGGTGATGCAGGTGATGAACGGGATCTCGGCGTCGATCGCCTCGATGATCGCGTCTGCTGCGCCTGCCGGCGGAACGTAGATGACCGATGCGTCAGCGCCGGTGCGTTCCTTGGCTTCGGCAACCGAAGCAAAGATCGGCAGGCTTTCGCCCTTCGAGCCGGTCCAGGTTTCGCCACCCTTTTTCGGGTGGATACCGCCGACCATCTGCGTGCCGTAGTAGGCAAGCGCCTGTTCGGTGTGGAAGGTGCCGGTCTTGCCGGTCAGGCCCTGAACGAGAACCTTGGTATTCTTGTTGACGAGAATAGACATGTATAGGTCCTCAAATTAGGCGTTGATCGCCGCGACGATCTTCTTGGCCGCATCGTCAAGATCGTCAGCAGCCGTGATCGCGAGACCGGATTCGTTGAGGATCTTCTTGCCGAGCTCGACATTGGTGCCTTCGAGGCGAACGACGAGCGGAACCTTCAGGCCGACTTCCTGCACGGCAGCGACGACGCCTTCAGCGATGACATCGCACTTCATGATGCCGCCGAAGATGTTGACGAGAATGCCTTCGACCTTGGGGTCGGCAGTGATGATCTTGAACGCAGCCGCGACCTTCTCCTTGCCGGCGCCACCGCCGACGTCGCAGAAGTTTGCCGGCTCTTTGCCGTAAAGCTTGATGATGTCCATCGTCGCCATGGCGAGACCGGCACCATTGACCATGCAGCCGATATTGCCGTCGAGGGCAACATAGGCGAGGTCCCACTTGGAGGCTTCGATTTCCTTGGCGTCTTCTTCCGTCTCGTCGCGCAGCGCCTTGACGTCGTCATGGCGGAACAGCGCGTTGCCGTCGAAGGACATCTTGGCGTCGAGAACGCGCAGGTGGCCGTCCTTCATGACGATCAGCGGGTTGACCTCGAGGAGCGCCATGTCCTTTTCGTTGAACGCCTTGTAGAGCGCGGGGAACAACGACTTGGCATCTTCGGCCGCAGCGCCGTCGAGCTCCAGAGCCGTGGCGATCGCGGCAACATCGGCAGCCGTTACACCGGCTTCCGGGTTGATGGCGATCGTGTGGATCTTCTCAGGCGTGTCGTGGGCAACGGCTTCGATGTCCATGCCGCCTTCGGTCGAAACGACGAAGGCAACCTGACCGACGGAGCGGTCAACGAGCAGCGAGCAATAGAGTTCGCGGGCAATGTCTGCGCCGTCTTCGATGTAGAGACGGTTGACCTGCTTGCCGGCTTCGCCCGTCTGCGCCGTTACCAGTGTGTTGCCGAGCATTTCCTTGGCGTGAGCGACGACCTCTTCGATCGACTTGGCGAGACGAACGCCGCCCTTGGCATCGGGGCCGAGTTCCTTGAACTTGCCCTTGCCGCGGCCGCCAGCATGGATCTGGCTCTTGACGACGTAGAGCGGGCCCGGAAGCGACTTGGCAGCCGCCTCGGCTTCCTCGACCTTGAGGATCGGCACGCCACTTGCGACCGGCGCGCCATAGCCCTTCAAGAGAGCCTTGGCCTGGTATTCATGAATATTCATGGATCTGTTCCTGTTTGAATTGCGTGGGGGTGCGCGGGAATTACTTCAGCGCAGGCGCAATGTTGATGCAGGCTTCGCAAAGACCGGCGACAGCGGCGACCGACTTGTCGAAGGCTTCCTTTTCGGCCTTGTTCAGGTCGATCTCGATGACGCGCTCGACGCCACCGGCACCGATGACCGTGGGAACGCCGACATACATGTCCTTGACACCGTACTGGCCGGTCAGCTGTGCTGCGCAAGGCAGAACGCGCTTCTTGTCCTTGAGGTAGGATTCAGCCATCTCGATCGCCGAAGCGGCCGGAGCGTAATAGGCGGAACCGGTCTTCAGCAGGCCGACGATTTCTGCGCCGCCATCACGGGTGCGCTGGATGATTTCTTCGAGGCGTTCCTTCGTGACCCAACCCATGGTGACGAGGTCGGTGAGCGGAATGCCGCCGACGGTCGAGTAGCGGGCAAGCGGTACCATCGTGTCGCCATGGCCGCCGAGAACGAAGGCGGTGACGTCCTGAACGGAAACGTTGAATTCCTTCGAGAGGAACAGACGGAAGCGCGAGCTGTCCAGAACGCCGGCCATGCCGACGACCTTATTGGCCGGGAGGCCGGAGAACTTCTGCAGGGCCCAGACCAYCGCGTCGAGCGGGTTGGTGATGCAGATGACGAAAGCGTTCGGGGCATACTTCTTGATGCCGGCGCCGACCTGCTCCATGACCTTGAGGTTGATACCGAGAAGATCGTCGCGGCTCATGCCCGGCTTGCGGGCAACGCCTGCGGTGACGATGCAGACATCAGCACCTTCGATCGCGGAGTAATCGCTGGCACCGGTCAGGTTGACGTCGAAGCCTTCGACCGGGGACGACTGGGAAATATCGAGGCCCTTGCCCTGCGGGATACCGTCGGCAATGTCGAACAGAACGATATCGCCGAGTTCCTTGAGACCGGCGAGATGCGCCAGCGTGCCACCAATCATGCCAGAACCAATGAGTGCGATCTTATTACGCGCCATTTCGCTTTTCCTTTGCGAATATAATCGGTCGGGCGGCGCGCCGCGGCGTCGTCCAATGCCGCAATCGCATAGACCCAAAGCCAAAAAATGGCAATCTGTTATTTTTGGTGTAGCATTTTCAATCGTTTAGATGCCAAAATTCTTACGTAAACGTAAATAAATTTGTCACCAAATTGTTACTCGGCGGCGGTCTTTTGATGATGCAGCGCAAGATACTCGGCGCTGCGCATCTCGAAGAGACGCGACGCGGTACGATCGAACTCGAAGCCCTCGGTGCCGCGCCGCTCGGCGAGCAACTGTTCCGGCATGGCCGCCGCCGAGGCATGCAGGCGCACGCCATGGTCATATAGGGTATCGACGAGAATGATGAAGCGTTTGGCCTGATTTCGCTTGTCCGCCGTCAGGATCGGAATGCGATCGACGAAAATGGTATCGAAGCGGCCTGCGATCGCCAGGAAATCGGCAGCGCCGAGCGGTTTGTCGCAGAGATCTGCAAAGCTAAAGCGCGCCATCCGGTCGACGGCGAGCGGCACATGGATCGAGCGCCCCTTCATCGGGATCTCCACCGGCTGCGCCTTGCGCCCATGCAGCATCTGCGTCCACGACGCATCCATGGCCATATCGGTGCGCGCATCGATCGGCGTCAGATAGACCGGCTGGCTGTTCAGCTTCTCCATCCGGTAGTCGGTCGGCGAATCCAGCGTGACGACATCGACATTCTTCTTCAGAAGCTCAACGAAGGGCAGGAAAAGCCCGCGATTGAGACCATCCCTGTAAAGATTGTCGGGCTCGACATTCGAGGTTGCGATCAGCACGCATCCCTTGGCGAACAGCTCCGAGAAGAGCCGCGACAAGATCATCGCATCGGCGATATCGGTGACGGTGAACTCGTCGAAGCAGAGAAGCTCCGCTTCCTCATAGAGCGAGGCAGCGACCGGCGGCATCGGATCGGCCTGCTTGGTCTCGCCGTCCTTGAGCTTCTGGCGATGCGCGGCGATGCGGTTGTGCACATCAGCCATGAATTCGTGAAAATGCGCCCGCCGCTTCTTCTTGCAGGGCGCCATGCCGAAGAACATGTCCATCAGCATCGTCTTGCCGCGGCCGACGCTGCCGTGGATGTAAAGACCCTTGATCCCGGGCTCGGATTTCTTCTTGGAAGCGAACAGCCAGCCGAGCGCACTCGATTTGGCGGCAGGACGGCGTTGCTTCAGCTGCGACAGAACCCTGTCGAGGCTTTTGGCAACATCCATCTGCGCTGTATCGATCTGAAGAGAACCCGAGGCCGTCAGCGACTTCAATTGTTCGCTGACGCTCAGGGCGTAGTCTGGCATTGGCTGCATGAGGGCTGGTCCGCCTATGCGTGACCGGCGGACGCGCCGCCGGCGCGATTACCGGCTGAGAGTGATCGGCTGGCCGCCATTGGTCTGGCCGGAGAAGCTGTTGTCAGCCGTCTTGTAGACACTGCCGATCTGGTTGCCGCTGCGGTCCTTGAGCAGAACCTGCTTGCCGGAAACTTCCCAGGAGCCCATCGCCGTCAGCTCGCCCGTGCAACCGCGCGTGCCGCCACGCGAACCGCTGCCGAGATTGGTCAGCGTCAGGAACATGTCGCAGCCGCCGTTAACGCGCCAGCTGCCAACCATCGATTCCTTGGTAACATCGAGAGCGTTTGCAGCCATGGCGCCCGGTGCTGCCGGAGCTGCCGGGGCCGCGGTCGGTGCCGCGGGGAACTGCAAAGCGCCTCCCGGAGGAGGCAGCTGCCCGCCCTGCACCGACGGTACAGGCTGCGCGGTCAGCGGCGCCGGCTGGCTGCTGTAGCTCGCATTGTCATAGGCCGTACGCTGGCAGCCAGCGAGTGACAGAACAACCGCCACACCTGTCATCGCATATCGCAACTGCATCTTGAGGCTCCCGAATATCCGCCTTGCCGCATCAAAAGTAGTCATCAGACTAATTTTCGAATTAACGTATTTCACTTTGGTTAATCAAGTGAGCACACCCGTAAATTGCCCGTGACAGCATCTGTGCCGGAACGAAGGCAATTCAAGCCGTGCGGCCGCACTTCTGAAGGGAGAATTTGTCAGCACGGTGATCAGGGCAAATTCTCAAGCACTTTCCAGCCTTGCCCGGAGAGTGAAACGGCGCCCGAAGGCGCCGTTCGAAAAGCGATGCCGATCAGACCCGGCGCTCGACCATCATCTTCTTGATCTCGGCAATTGCCTTGGCAGGGTTCAGACCCTTCGGGCACGTCTGCGCGCAGTTCATGATCGTGTGGCAGCGGTAGAGGCGGAAGGGGTCCTCGAGGTTGTCGAGGCGCTCGCCCGTCGCTTCGTCTCTGGAATCGATCAGCCAGCGATAGGCCTGCAGCAGAACAGCCGGACCGAGATAACGGTCGCCGTTCCACCAGTAGCTCGGACAGGAGGTCGAGCAGCAGGCGCAGAGAATGCACTCGTAGAGGCCATCGAGTTTCTGGCGGTCCTCGTGGCTCTGCTTCCATTCCTTTGCCGGCGTCGGTGACACCGTCTTCAGCCAGGGCTCGATCGAGCGGTGCTGGGCATAGAAGTTGGAAAGGTCGGGAACCAGGTCCTTGACGACAGGCATGTGCGGCAGCGGATAGATCTTCACCGTGCCCTTGATATCGTCGAGACCCTTGGTGCAGGCCAGCGTATTCGTGCCGTCGATATTCATCGCGCAGGAACCGCAGATGCCTTCGCGGCAGGAGCGGCGCAGCGTCAGCGTCGGGTCGATCTTGTTCTTGATGTAGAGCAGACCGTCGAGAACCATCGGACCGCAATCGTCGATATCGATATAGAATGTATCGATCGAAGGCGTCTGGCCATCATCCGGGCTCCAGCGATAGACGCGGAATTCGCGGGTATTCTTGGCACCGGCAGGCTTCGGCCACACCTTGCCTTCGCGCATCTGAGAGTTCTTGGGGAGAGCGAGTTCTACCATATCCGGTTCCTCTTAGTACACACGAGCCTTGGGCGCGATCTTCTTGGGATCGATGCCCTCTGCGATCAGCTCGGTGTGAACCGGGCGGTAGTCGAGCTTGACGTCGCCTGCGTCGTTGACCCAGGCAAGCGTGTGCTTGCGCCAGTTGACATCGTCGCGGCCGGCGAATGCGCCTTCGGTGTAATCTTCGCGCGCATGCGAGCCGCGGCTCTCCTTGCGGGCTTCGGCGCCGTAGATCGTCGTGATGGCGTTGGCCATCAGGTTCTGCAGCTCCAGGGTCTCGACGAGGTCAGAGTTCCAGATCATCGAGCGGTCGGTGACCTTGATATCCTTCATCTCGCCCCAGATCGCTGAAATGCGCTGGCAGCCGGATTCCAGCGATTCCTGCGTACGGAACACGGCCGCATCTTCCTGCATAGCACGCTGCATCTTTTCGCGCAGAACGGCCGTCGGCGTGCCGCCGCTGGCGTTCCGCAGCGTGTCGAAGCGATCCATGATCTTGTCGCAGGCAGCAACGTTCAGATGCGGAACCGGCGATGCGCGGTCGATGACCTCGCCTGCGCGGATCGCCGCGGCACGGCCGAAGACCACGAGGTCGATCAGCGAGTTGGAACCGAGACGGTTGGCGCCGTGCACCGAGGCGCAGCCGGCTTCACCGACGGCCATCAGGCCGGGGATGACGCGCTCCGGATTGCTCGAGTCGGCGTTCAGCACTTCGCCCCAATAATTGGTCGGAATGCCGCCCATATTGTAGTGAACAGTCGGCAGAACCGGGATCGGCTCGCGCGTCACATCGACACCGGCGAAGATCTTGGCGCTCTCGGAAATGCCCGGCAGACGCTCGTGAAGAACCGCCGGATCGAGATGGTCGAGATGCAGGAAGATATGGTCCTTGGCCTTGCCGACGCCGCGGCCTTCGCGAATTTCCAGCGTCATGCAGCGCGAGACGACGTCGCGCGAGGCAAGATCCTTCGCCGAAGGAGCGTAGCGTTCCATGAAGCGTTCGCCCTCGGAATTCACGAGGTAACCGCCTTCGCCGCGTGCGCCTTCGGTGATCAGACAGCCCGAACCGTAGATGCCGGTCGGGTGGAACTGCACGAATTCCATGTCCTGCATCGGCAGGCCGGCGCGGATCGCCATGCCGCCACCGTCGCCGGTGCAGGTATGGGCGGACGTTGCCGAGAAGTATGCGCGGCCATAACCGCCGGTCGCCAGAACCACCATCTTGGCGGCAAAACGATGGATCGTGCCGTCATCGAGGTTCCAGGCGACAACGCCGGTGCAGCGGCTGCCATCCTCGGACATGATCAGGTCGAGCGCGAAATACTCGATGAAGAATTCAGCATTGTTGCGCAGCGACTGGCCATAGAGCGTGTGCAGGATGGCGTGGCCGGTACGGTCGGCAACGGCGCAGGTGCGCTGCACCGGCGGGCCCTCACCGAAATTCTGCATGTGGCCGCCGAACGGGCGCTGGTAGATCTTGCCTTCCTCGTTGCGCGAGAACGGCACGCCGTAATGCTCGAGCTCATAGACCGCCTTCGGCGCTTCCATGGTCAGATACTGCATGGCGTCGACGTCGCCGAGCCAGTCGGAGCCCTTGACGGTGTCGTAGAGGTGCCACTGCCAGCTATCAGGCGTCATGTTCTGCAGCGAGGCGGCGATGCCACCCTGCGCCGCGACCGTGTGCGAGCGGGTCGGGAATACTTTGGTGATGCAGGCGGTGCGGAAACCTTGTTCGGCCATGCCGAGCGTGGCGCGAAGACCGGCGCCGCCGGCACCGACGACGATCACATCATAAGAGTGATCGACGTACTTGTAGGCCTTCCCATTCTGAGCGGGTGAAGAGGGTGCCATGATACGGTTATCCTACGAATGCAATTTTCAGAATGGCGAAAAGACAGAGGCCGGCGATGAGGATCGAGAAGAAGGTGTTCAGCATCAGGCTGACGATCTTCAGCCATTCGGTGTGAACATAATCCTCGATGATGACCTGCATGCCGAGCTTCATGTGAATGACGCCCGAGATGATCATCAGACCCATGATGACGGCAACGAACGGGTTCGACAGCGCGTGAACCACGTCCGCATAGGGCTGGCCGGCATGAACCAGCATGAAGATGATGAAGAACAGAAACAGCGGCACGTTGGCGACCGCGGTGAGGCGCTGGCGCCAGAAATGATCGGTGCCTTCCTTGGCGGAGCCGAGGCCACGGACCTTACCGAGCGGGGTACGCATATCCATGAGAGCGACCTTTAACGAATGACGAAGCCGATCACCCAGACCAGCACGGTCAGACAGAGCGATCCGATCAGATTGGCGATGGCGAGCTTGGTCGAGAATTCTTTCCCGAAACCATGGCCGAGATCCCACATGAAGTGGCGGAAACCGCCGAGCATGTGATGGATCAGCGCCCAGGTGTAACCGAGCAGCACGAGCTTGCCGATGATGCTGCCGAGCACCCAGTTGGCCCAGTCGTAATTCGACTGTCCCGTCGCAGCCGCGATCAGCCACCAGGCGATCAGCAGCGTGCCGACATAGAGAGCGCCACCGGTAATGCGGTGGACGATCGACATGATCATGGTGGGGATTGGTTTGTAAATTTGCAAATGCGGCGACAAGGGCCGGTTATTTGTCACATTCGCCATCAGAACCTCGCGGCGTCTTCTCTGCGCTTCCGGAATACGGAGCATATCGAGGCAATCACAGGAATGACAAAATTGTCTGTGTGCGTTGCATCAATGGCGACGTTTAATCACCGAAGCCCCGGACGACAAGCACAATCGCCGTCCGCTTTTAATTTAATCGATTCGCGTTACCGGGAAGTTGCTGCAAAGCAAAACTGGCTTCCGGTACTCAGATTTTATCCTGATTTTTCATCGCTCAAGTGGACATACGGGAAGTTTTGAAGCAAGCTGCCGTTAACGATTTGTTAACGATCGCATTTTGCGAGGAAGACGGCCGATGGTCACGCGTTTTTCGAAAGTCATTCCGCTCATGCTCGGCGCCCTGATGGCGCTGCCTGCCGCCGCCGGCGAACGCTATCCGCACCACGGTCGCGGCATGATCCATTTTGCGGGCGGACAGCAATGGTTCGGCGATCGCGACCGCCGTCACGGCCACAACCGCTTTGTCAGATTGCGACAGTTCTCGCCTGTCTACAACGGCTACACCGTTCAGGGCAGCAACGCCGCCGCACCGGTGAACAACGGTCCGGCCCACAACGGCACCTATGCTGGTTCTTATGCCTATGACGTCGATGGCGGCACCTATATCGGCGCCAGTGGCTACGCGATCTATGCGGCACCCAGAACCGCCACCCTCGCGCCGAAGGCCAAAGTGATCGATGTCGCGATCCAGGATGACCCTTGCGAATACGAGGCGAATGTCTGCGTGATCAGGCCCTGAAGCGCCAGACCGTCGTCTTCTTGATTTCGCTATCCTCGAGCGCCCGGGTGACCGGAACTTCGTAGACGGCGCAGAATTCCAGCCGGTCTTTCGGCAGATAGGCGCGGCCGGGATCGCCGACCAGCACCGTCTTGCCCTCTGTCGCCAGCCGCCCAAACCACGGCAGCAACGCATCGGCAAATCCGCGATCGTAAAACACGTCGCCTGCGAGCACGATATCCGCAGCAACGTCAGAGCCAACAAGGTCCGAGCCTTCGAAGCCGATCGCGACCTGGTTTGCCGCCGCATTAAGTCGCACGGCAGTCCGAGCCCAGGGATCGATATCGGCGGCGGTGACGCCAGCCGCTCCCGCCATCTTCGCGGCGATCGCGACGAGGCCCGAGCCGGTTGCGAAATCAAGCACCTGCGCGCCGCTGACCGTATCAGGATGGTCGAGAATATAGCGCGCCAGCCCCTGCCCGCCGGCCCAGGCGAACGCCCAGAACGGCGGCGGCAGACCGATCTCCGCAAGCTCCTCTTCTGTCTTCAACCATAGCTCATGAGCCTCGCTCGCCAGATGCAGCCGGATCTCCGGCACATGCGGCGGCGCCATGAGGCTGGTATTGGCGCGGATGAAGATTTCCGGATCGGTCTTCAAGAGCGGTCAACGCGGCGGGTTGTCGAGACCGCCCATGCGGCAGACTTCGAGCCATTCTTCGTCGGTCACCGGCTGCACGGACAGGCGCATGGACGTCACCAGCGACATCTTCGACAGCTTCTCGCTCGCCTTCACATCCTTCAGCGTCACCGGCTTCGGCACATCCATGACTGCGCGGATATCGACGCAATCCCATTTGGGATCGCCCTTGGCCGAGGAATCCGGATGCGAGAGAGCGCAGACCTCGACGATTCCGACAATCTCCAGCCCGTCATTGGAATGGTAGAAGAAGCCCTTGTCGCCGATCTGCATGGCGCGCATGTTGTTGCGGGCGAGGTAGTTGCGGACACCCGTCCACTCCGTCCCCTTCTCCCCGGCAGCCTTTTGCTGCTCCCAGGACCAGGCGGCCGGCTCGGACTTGTAAAGCCAGTGCGCCATCTCAAGCCTCCGGATTGTTGAAGACCCAGTTATAGGGCTTCACCTCGACACTCTCGAACAGACCAGCCTTGGCGTAGGGGTCTGCTTCGCCAAGCGCCTTGGCGGCTTCCAGGCTGTCGGCCTTGACGATGACCAGGCTGCCATTCGGCTTGCCATCAGCATCGAGAAACGGACCGGCAATCGCCAGCTTGCCTTCGGCATTCAGCTTGTTCAGATACTCGACATGAACAGGACGCGTTTCCATGCGCACGTTCAGATGGCCTGGCTTGTCCTTGCAAAGAAGGGCGAAAAGCATGTCAGTCTCCTATTCGGTGGTGATCGGACGTGTCATCAATTGTTCGATGGCCTCGGCAATCCCGAGCTTGCCCTCGATGATCGCCGAGACGGCGTCGGTGATCGGCATGTCAACGCCAAGCTCGCCGGCCAGCCGCGCGGCAACGGCAGCGGCGAAAGCGCCCTCGACCAGCTGTCCATACGCTGGATCGGCCTGTTCGCCGCGCCCGAGCGCGATGCCGAAGCGCAGATTGCGCGATTGATGGCTGGTGGCCGTCAAAACCAGATCGCCGAGCCCCGAGAGGCCGCGAACCGTGCCCGCCTGTCCGCCCTTGGCCGCAACCAGCCGCGACATTTCCGCAAGACCGCGGGCAATCAGCGCCGCGCGGGCGGAATCGCCGATACCGCGGCCCTCGACGATGCCGCAGGCAATGGCGAGAACATTCTTCAGCGCCCCCCCGAGCTGGACGCCGGTGCGGTCGTCGGATGCATAAAGTCGGAAGGTGCGGCCTGAGATCGCCTGCGCCAGCCGCTCGGCAACGTCCATATCCGCAGCCGCGATCGCCATCGCCGTCGGCAGGCCCTTGGCGATGTCGGCCGCAAAACCGGGACCAGAGAGCACGGCGACACGATGAGCCGGAAGCTCCCGTTCCAGCATGTCGGTCAGCAACGCACCGGTCGCGCGTTCGATGCCCTTGGCGCAGGTGACGACGACAGCATCCTTAGCCAGATAAGGACCATACTGGCGCGCTGCATCGGCCTGCGCTTGCGAGGGCATGGCGAAGAGGACGATCGACGCATCGCGGATGGCATCAGCTTCTGCGGAAAATTCCAGTGCTTCCGGCAGCGCAATTCCCGGCAGTGCCGCATCGTGCAGCCGCTCGGCCGCCAGATCGGCCATCAGTGCCGGATCCCGGCCGACAAGCGTCACGGCGCTGCGGCCAGTGAGCGCGATGACCGCGGCAAGCGCGGTTCCGAACGCACCGGCACCGATGACAGCAATCCGCTCGCTCATGCCTTGGCTCCGCGTTTTCCGTAATTGACCAATGCCTCGGCATTGGAATCGAGCGGCCAGCGCGACCGCGGCTGGACGTCGAGATCATCAGGCGCCACGCCGATCGCCATGCGCTCCAGTCCGGCCCAGGCGATCATCACGGCATTATCGGTGCAAAGCCGGAGCGGCGGCGCGATGAAGCGGAAGCCATGCGTGCCGCAGAGCGCCTGGAGCGTGCCGCGAACGTCCTGATTGGCCGCGACACCACCGGCAACCACCAGCGCTGGCTGTCCGTCGATATCGGGAAACTCGGTCTTGAAGCGCTGGAGGCCACGCCCGATCCTGTCCTTCAGCGTGCGCGAAATCGCTTTCTGGAAGGAAGCGCAGATATCGGCAATATCCTGCGTCGAGACAGGTGCAATCTCGGTTGCCGCCTGGCGAACCGCGGTCTTCAGGCCGGAAAAGGAAAAGTCGAGGCGGGCCTCGCCGACCAGCGGGCGTGGGAAGGAAAAGCGATCGGGATTGCCCGATTTCGCCGCCTTCTCCACTTCGGGACCGCCAGGATAGGGCAACCCCAAGAGCTTCGCCGTCTTGTCGAAGGCTTCGCCGAGCGCGTCGTCGATCGTCGTGCCCCAGCGCTCGTATTGGCCGATGCCGCGCACCAGGATGAGCTGCGTGTGGCCGCCGGAAACGAGCAGCATCAGATAGGGGAAGGAAAGCCCATCGGTCAGCCGCGCCGTCAGCGCATGCCCCTCGAGATGGTTGACGGCATAGAGCGGCTTTCCCGCCGCCCGTGCGATTGCCTTGCCGGTCATCAGCCCAACCAGAAGCCCGCCGATAAGCCCCGGACCCGACGTCGCAGCAATGGCATCGACATCCGCCAGCGACACATTGGCACGCTGCAGCGCCTCTTCGATCAGCGTGTCCAGCGCTTCGACATGAGCGCGCGCCGCGATCTCGGGAACCACGCCACCATAGGCGCTATGCTCGTCAAGCTGACTGAGCACAACGTCGGAAAGCACATTCGAGCGGCCTTCCGCATCGCGTTCGACCACCGCAGCCGCGGTCTCGTCGCAGCTTGTTTCGATGCCGAGGATGCGTAGAAAGGGAGCCATGAAACCTGATCGTTGATTGCGATGGGGCGGAAACCCGGATACGAGACTTCCGGTAACAACGGATCAAAGCGGATGCAAACAAAACCTTTCCGGATCGGTACGCGGGGCAGCCCGCTGGCGCTCGCCCAGGCCCACGAAGCCCGGGACAGGCTGATGGCCGCGCATGGCCTGCCGGAGGAAATGTTTGAGATCGTGGTGCTGACCACGACCGGCGACCGCATCACCGACCGTTCTCTTTCCGAGATCGGCGGCAAGGGCCTTTTCACCCAGGAACTCGAAGAAAAGCTGGCGATCGGCGAGCTCGATTTCGCCGTGCATTCGGCGAAGGACATGGCAACCACGCTGCCGGAGGGGCTCTATCTCTCCGCCTTCATGCCGCGCGAAGACATCCGCGACGCAGTGATCGGCCGCACGGCTGCAAAGCTGATCGATCTGCCGCACGGCGCGACCGTCGGTTCCTCGTCGCTGCGCCGCCAGGCGCTGATCCGCCGCATGCGCCCGGATATCAATGTCATCACCTTCCGTGGCCTCGTCGATACCCGCCTGCGCAAGCTGGCCGAAGGTCAGGCCGACGCGACGCTGCTTGCTCTCGCTGGTCTGAAGCGCCTCGGCAAGGTCGACGTGCTGACGGATATCCTCGACCCCGATACGTTCCCGCCCGCCCCGGCACAGGGCGCGATCGCCATCGAAAGCCGCATCGGCGACGAGCGCATGGACAACCTCCTCGCCGCCATCAACGATCCCGCCACCTTCGACGCCGTTTCCTGCGAGCGCGCCTTTCTCGGCGCCCTTGACGGCTCCTGTCGCACGCCGATCGGCGGCTACGCGATCTGCGAAGGCGACCAGATCAAGTTCTCCGGCCTGATCATCACCCCGGACGGACGCCACCAGCACGCGATCACCATTGACGGCAACCGCCGTGATGCCGCGGCGCTCGGAACCCGGGCCGGGCAGGATGTCCGCGACCGTGCGGGAACCACGTTCTTCGACGACTGGAACTAGCCTCCATGCGCGTGCTCGTCACCCGCCCGCAACGTCAGGGGGAACGAACGGCACAGCGATTGCGGGGCATGGGCCATGAGCCCTTGCTTCTGCCTCTGTCAGAACCGCGTCACGACACTGACGCCGCGATCAAGGCATTGAATGTCCATCACGGCCCGATCGCGATCACCAGCGCAGAGGCCGTTCGGTCCCTGACCGCAAGATCCGGCGAACTGGCGCGCCACCTCACCCGGCCGGTATTCTGCGTTGGCGCGGCGAGCGCCGAGGCGGCAGACGCGGCAGGCTTCACCTCGGTCTCCGCAAGCACCGGCGATGGCAGTGACCTGGCGGCGCTGATTGCTGGTCAGGCAAACGGCGTCATCACCTATCTGGCTGGCGTCCCGCGCGCCGAAAAATTCGAAAAGCGGGCGACCGAACTCGAACTACAGATCGATGTTGCCGTCTGCTATCGCATGCAGCCGGTCACCATCGATCCCGCTCAGATCGAACAGCTGGCTAGGGCGCCGGCGGAAGCCGCCCTCTTCTATTCCCGCGAGGCGGCGCTGGCGTTCTTCGAGCTCTTCACAGCCGAATCCACACCTGTCTGGCTCACAGTTGCCAAGCTGTTTTGCCTTAGCGAAGCCGTGGCAACTGCCGTCCCCGGCGGCCTCAGGAAAAATATCCGGACAGCAGCGATGCCGGATGAGCAAAGCCTTTTGTCACTCCTTTGAAGGCATGCTCCGCCCAAATTTGATCTAACCTCTTTCCTTAACTGGCATCACTGACTAGTTTCGTTGCAATGCAGGAAAAAAGAGGACCTCATGGTTTCGGGAAACCCGCCACGCCATTCGAAGAGAACCGAACAGCCGGTCACCATCGATCTGGAGGCGCAGGAATTTGCCAAGCAGGAGGATGCAGCAGAGAAGCCTGCGCAGGCGGCTGAGAGCCCTGACGACCAGGCAACCAGCGATCTGAACGCCTCGCTCCAGGCGGCAAAGGAGCAAGCCTCCGAAGACCTGAATGCAAAGACTGAAATCCCCGTCACGGAAGAGCCCGCGGCCGCGGAAACACAGCCCGATGAAGCGCCATATCGCGCCGAGGAACCGGTCTTTGCCGCACCGCCGCCGCAGCGCGGCGGCTCGACCTCTGGCCTGATCGCCGCAGGCATTTTCGGTGGTCTTGTGGCGCTCGTAGGTGCCGGTGCCATCCAATATGCCGGATATCTCCCCGGCTCTGCGCCGCAGCAGGCCCAGTCCGATCAGAGCGCAGAATTTTCTGCCGAACTCGATGGCCTGAAGCAGGCGATCGCCAATCTGGCGGCCGCGCCGAACCCTGATGACGACGCCCTCGACAAGCGGATTGCCGCCCTGGAGACAGCGGCAAAAGCACCGTCGCAAACCGTAGCGGGCGACCCGGCAGCAGTCGAAGCCCTAAACCAGAAGGTCACCGATCTCACCGCCCAGCTGGAACAGATCCGCTCGTCGATGACGCAGACATCCGAGCAGCAGGCCTCCAGCGGCGCCGATCTGACCAAGCGTCTCGACGAAGCCGAGAAAAAGCTCAACGAGCCGCGCCAGGACGTGGCCGTCGCCAAGGCGATCGCCGCCGCTGCGCTGAAGGCAGCGATCGACCGCGGTGGCCCGTTTACGGCCGAACTCGATACATTCGCAGGCGTTTCACCTGACGATCCGGCGGCCAAAGATCTCAGAAGCTTTGCCCAAACCGGCGTGCCCTCGCGTGCCGAACTGATCAATCAGGTTTCCGATGTGGCAAGCGCCGCCGTCGAATCCGCGAACCAGCCGAGCCCTGATCAGAGCTGGTCGGACCGGTTGATGAACAGCGCCAAGTCGCTGGTCAGCGTCCGTCCGGTCGGCAACATCGAGGGTGAAAGCGTAGAGGCGATCGCTGCCCGCATGGAAAACAAGGTTCGAAACGGCGACCTTCCGGGCGCCGCCAACGAATGGAACGATCTGCCCCCGGCAGCCAAGCAGGCGTCGGCAGCCTTCAAGCAATCTCTTGAGGCCCGTATCCGGGTCGAGGATCTTGTCAGCGGAGCGCTGTCCAAAGCCGTCTCCGGCACCGGCAAGGAGGGCTGAACCGATGGTCAAGCTCGTCATTTTTGCGCTGGCGGTTCTCGTTCTCGGCTACGGTTTCTCCTGGCTCGCCGACCGGCCCGGTGACCTGTCGCTCATCTGGGAGGGCCAGCTCTATCAGACCAAGCTGATCGTCGCCGCCAGCGGCCTGATCGCCTTGATCACCCTCGTCATGATCGCCTGGTGGCTGGTCCGGATGATCTGGACCTCGCCGCATTCCGTCACCCGTTATTTCCGCGCCCGCAAGCGCGATCGTGGTTATCAGGCGCTCTCGACCGGCCTGATCGCCGCCGGCGCCGGGAACGCGCTTCTCGCCCGCAAGATGGCTGCCCGGTCGCGCGGCCTGATCCGCGCCGACCAGGAACCGCTGATCAACCTTCTGGAAGCGCAGGCCGCGCTGATCGAAGGCCGCCACGATGAGGCACGCGCCAAGTTCGAGGCCATGGCCAACGATCCGGAGACCCGCGAACTCGGTCTGCGGGGGCTGTATCTCGAAGCCAAGCGCCTCGGCGCCAACGAGGCAGCCCGCCAATATGCCGAGAAGGCTGCCGATAACGCACCCTATCTCCCCTGGGCCGCACAGGCGACCCTGGAATATCGTAGCCAGGCTGGACGCTGGGACGACGCCATCCGCCTGCTCGATCAGCAGAAGGCAGCCCGTGTCGTCGACAAGCAAGACGGCGAGCGTCTGCGTGGCGTGCTGCTGACGGCGCGCGCCGACGACAAGCTGGAGAAAGACCCTGCAGGTGCCCGCGACGACGCCCTCCAGGCGCTGAAGCTGATCCCCGATTTCGAGCCTGCCGCAACCATCGCAGCAAAGGCGCTGTTTCGCGAAGACAAGCTGCGCAAGGCTGCCGCCATTCTCGAACAGGCGTGGAAGGCCAAGCCACATCCGGATGTCGGCCGCATCTATGTGCAAGCACGCAGCGGCGATTCCGTCACCGACAGATTGAAGCGCGCCGAAAAGCTGGAGGCTCTTCGCCCCAACAACGTCGAGTCGCTTCTCGTCGTCGCCCAGGCCGCCCTCGCCGCCCAGGATTTCGTCAAGGCCAGAGCGAAAGCGGAAGCCGCCGCCCGCATGCAGCCACGCGAGGCGGCATTCCTGCTGCTTGCCGACATCGAAGAGGCCGAGACCGGCGATCAGGGCCGTGTCCGCCACTGGCTCGCCCAGGCGCTGAAGGCGCCGCGCGATCCGGCATGGGTCGCAGACGGCTTCGTCTCCGACAGATGGCTGCCGGTCTCGCCCGTCACCGGCCGTCTCGATGCTTTCGAATGGAAGGCGCCTTTCGGTCAGCTCGAAGGCCCGGTCGAGGAAGGCACCGTGACGTCGATCGATGCCGCCCTGAAGACATTGCCGCCGGTGCGCCAACAGCGTGCCGAAGCACCTGCCAACGACCACCGCATCATCGAACTGGAACGCGCCGCAACCATCGCCGAAGCCGTGCGCCCGGCTCCGGCTCCGGCTTTTGCACCAACGCCCGCCTCGGCTCCAAAGCCGGCGGAAACGATTGCCCCTGTCAGACAGCTTGAACCCAAACCATATTATGGAATGCCTGACGACCCAGGCGTTCGCGACAACAAGGCGGCCCCGGAACCCAAGACGCGGCTCCGCCTTTTCTGAGATGGAACGACAACCGCATGTTCGAACGCTTTCAGGCATTCTTCCACAATCTCACCGCAGACGATGGTAGGAAGGGTTTCAGCCCCGATGACCCGCGCATCGCCGTGGCCGCTCTCTGCATGCAGGTCATGGAGGCCGACGGCCAGATCAAGGACAGCGAGAAGAAGAGGCTGCGCAAGCTGCTGAAGGAGCAGTATGGCCTCGACGGCAAACAGCTGGATGCGGTCATCGCCGCCGGTCTCGAAGCCGAAAGCAACGCCGTCGACTACTACCGCTTCACGTCGGATCTCAAGCGCCACCTGAATACCGAGCAGCGGCTGGAGCTGATCGGTATTCTCTGGGACATCGTCTATGCCGACGGCGAGCGCAGCGAGATGGAAGACCACGTCATCTGGCGCATCGCCGATCTGCTTGGCGTCTCCTCGCGCGAGCGTATCCAAAAGCGCCAGGAAGCGGCTGCGCGCGTGACGGATGCRGTCGTGGTGCAAGACGATGCAGATTGAGCGGCCGGTCAATCGCGACAAGCGCCCGATCCTGATCGTTCTCCATCAGGAGCAGTCGAGCCCCGGCCGGGTCGGCCAGCTTCTCGTCGAGAAGGGCTACAGGCTCGACATGCGCCGCCCGGTTCTCGGCGACACGCTACCTGGAACACTCGACGGTCACGCCGGCGTTGTCGTCTTCGGCGGCCCCATGAGCGCCAACGATCCCGACGATTTCGTGAAATCCGAAATCAACTGGCTAGACATCCCACTCAAAGAGAACCGGCCATTCCTCGGCATCTGCCTCGGCGCGCAGATGCTGGTCCGCCATCTCGGCGGCAAGGTGCAGGCGAATGCCGACGGCTCGACGGAAATAGGCTGGTACCCGCTGCATCCGACCGAAAAGGGCCGGCTGCTGATGCACTGGCCGAAGATGGTCTACCATTTCCATCGCGAGGGCTTCGATCTTCCCCGCGGCGCCGAGCTTCTGGCTGAGGGTGACGCCTATCCGAACCAGGCCTTCCGCTACAACAAGAATGCCTGGGCGCTGCAGTTCCATGCAGAGCTGACGCGGGTGATGATGCACCGCTGGGTCGTTCATGGCGCCCATCGCTTTATTCTTCCTAATGCGCAGCAGGGCCGCGAGCATCTGGAAGGGCGCATGCTATTTGACGCGCCGCTAAAAGCCTGGCTGAACGAATTCCTCGATATCGTCTTCGAGGGAAAGGCGGCAAAGAGCGCGCCTGTCTCTATGCCGGCGTCGCTGAGCGCATAGGCGCATCCAGCGTATCGATCTGCCGCAGCTGCCGGAAGCTCATGGCCCATATCACCGAGACCGCAAGCGTACCGATCCCGCCGATAACCACGGCTGGAACCGCACCGAACGCATGCGCCATGGTTCCAGCCCGGAACTCGCCGAGCTCGTTCGACGCGCCGACAAAGACCATGTTGACGGCGTTCACACGGCCGCGCAGCTCATCCGGCGTCCAGAGCGCGATCAGGCTTTCGCGCACATAGACCGAGATCATGTCGGCAGCGCCCATGATCGCCAGCGCGGCGATCGAGGTCCAAGTATGAGTCGAGACGCCGAAGACGATAGTGGCGATGCCGAACAGACCGACGCCCATGAACATGTAGAAGCCGGCGCGATGCTTCATCGGACGGGCGGCGAGGAACAGCGCCATCACGATCGCGCCGACGCCTGGCGCCGAACGCAACAAACCGAGCCCCCAGGGGCCGAGCGTCAGGATATCGCGGGCATAGATCGGCATCAGCGCCGTGGCACCGCCGAGCAGCACCGCGAAGAGATCGAGCGAGATCGCCCCGAGCACCACCTTGTCCGCCTTGATGAAACGGAAACCGCCGAGGATCATGTCCCAGCTCTTTGCCTCGCCGGAACTGCGCTGCGCAGGCTTCGGGATCATGAAGAGCAGGATGGCGCCCAGTATCGCGAACACCACCGAGACTGTGTAGGCCGTTGTCGCACTAACGCCATAGAGCAAGCCGCCGAGTACGGGACCGGTAATCGCCGCCAGCTGCCAGGACGACGAATTCCAGGCGATCGCGTTCGAAAGATCCTTCTCCGGCACGAGGTTCGGCGCGAGCGACTGTATGGCAGGCGCAGCGAAGGCGCGCTCGATGCCGAAAATCAGCAGCACGATGAAGACAGGGATCGGCGAGAACGTGCCGGTCACAGTCATGATCAGTAGCGCCAACGTGCAGAGCGCGCTGACGAGCGAGCAGATCGAGGCGACGGCGCGGCGGTTGTAGCGGTCGGCGACCGAGCCGCTGACCAGCATCAGCACCAGCGACGGCAGGAACTGCACCAGGCCGATCAGGCCAAGATAGATTGCGCTCCGCGTCTGGTCGTACATCTGCCACCCCACAGCAACGCTGAGAATCTGCTGCGAGAAGGACAGCAGGAACTTCGCGAAGAAGAACCGGGTGTAGGAAGAATGCCGGAACGCCGCAAAACGGTCTCCGGTGGACGAGAAAGACATGGGGGCAACCAATGAAACCGGGCTGCGCGGGACAGTTCAAACGCGCCCATTAAACATGATTCACCGCGCGTTAAGACACGGCACTTGCCCGTTTAGTCGCCAATAGCTACATGTCTGTCAACAACGAACTGGAGACGACGATGATTGCCCTCTTTCAAACCATTGATTTGGCTTTGAATCTTTACACCTGGGTGCTGATTGGGAGTGCCATTTTCTCGTGGCTCTATGCCTTCAACGTCATCAATTCCAGCAACCAGTTCGTCAATTCGGTGGGGATGTTCCTCTATAACGTCACCGAACCGGTGCTGCGGCCGATCCGCCGCGTTCTGCCGAATCTGGGCGGTATCGACATCTCTCCGATCATCCTGCTGCTGATCATCTTCTTCCTACGCTCCTTCATGTGGAACACGATCTTCCCACTGGTGGCGTGAATTCTGCCTGGACGATCTTCGACGGCTATCTTCGCCTGACGGTGCGTTTGACGCCGAACGGCGGACGTGACGCCATTGACGGCCTGGAAACAGATGCCGAAGGCGACGCGCACCTGAGGGCCCGCGTCAGCGCCGTGCCGGAAAACGGCAAGGCGAACAAGGCGCTCGTCGCCCTTCTCGCAAAATCGCTTCGCGTTCCGAAGTCTGCGATAGCTCTCGTCTCCGGCGAAACGTCGCGCAAAAAAATCCTCCGCATCGAGGGCGATACGGAGGATCTGGTCGAAAGGCTGAAAGCTTTCGTTCGGGCCTGAGCTTACTTCGCCTTCTTGGCGCGCTCGACGGCTTCGAGGATCAGTTCACCGGCTTCCTTGGAGCCCTTCCAGCCAAAGATCTTCACCCACTTGCCGGGCTCCAGATCCTTGTAATGCTCGAAGAAGTGCTCGATCTGCTTGACGGTGATATCGGGAAGGTCGGTATATTCCTTGACCTTCTCGTAGCGCAGCGTCAGCTTCGGCGACGGAACGGCGATGATCTTCTCGTCCTTGCCGGAATTGTCTTCCATCATCAGCACGCCGATCGGGCGCACATTGATGACACAGCCCGGAACCAGCGGACGGGTGCTGGCGATCAGCACGTCGATCGGGTCGCCGTCTTCCGAAAGCGTATGCGGCACGAAACCGTAATTGCCCGGATAGGTCATCGGCGTGTAGAGGAAGCGGTCAACGACCAGCGTGCCGGCTTCCTTGTCCATTTCGTACTTGATGGGATGGCCGCCAACCGGCACTTCAACGATGACGTTGATATCTTCCGGTGGATTGTTGCCGATGGAAATGGCGTCGATGCGCATCAGTGTCCCCTAATATAGGATGGTATCCGGCTGCCAGATAATCAGAATCTCTTCGCAACGCAACATGTCAGGCGCATCTTCCGTCGTTTTGGCTAATAGAGTTTGGCCTTGAAGCAAAAGTTCGGGGATCGGCGCAATAATGGGAAACGGCGCCACAAACAGGTCGCAATATCCAAGTTGGCTGTGCTTTTCAGATTCCCCATTGCAATAGACGGTCATGCATCTTTACGAACAGAAAGACTTTTTCGAACTCCTGTGCGGCAGCTATCGCCGCATTGTCGGCAAGGATCTCGTGCCCCGGGTGCTGACGCAGAGAGAAGCCGTTCGATGGCTTTACGAGGACGCGCCGTTTGGCCTCCTGGCACACGACACGGCCACAGATCCCGTCTTCGTCTATGGAAACAAGAGCGCTCAGCGTCGCTTCGAATACAGCTGGGAGGAACTCACGGCACTGCCTTCGAGGCTGTCTGCCGAAGCGCCGGAACGCCAGGCGCGCGAGAATTTCCTGCAGCGGGTCGCCGAGCGCGGTTATGTCGACGACTACGAGGGCATAAGGATCAGCAAATCGGGAAAGCGCTTTCCGATTGCGGATGTCACGGTCTGGCAATTGATCGATGTGGATGGGACGATCCGCGGCCAAGCCGCCAGGCTGCCATAAAAGGCAGCCGTCAGTTCCAGATGAAGCCGATCTTCTTCAGCTGCTTGTGGTCGAAATTTTCCATGCCTTCGCAGAAATCGACGCCGCCATGGCCGCGATAGAAGCGGCTGGCATTATCGTTGTCCTCAAGGCACCAGACGACGAGACCATTGCAGCCAAGCGATTTCAGCAGGCGGCGGGCTTCGCCGAAGAGCATACGGCCGAGGCCGATACCCTGATATTCCGGGCGAAGATAGAGTTCGTAGATTTCGCCTTCCTGCGGCAGGGCGCGGGCGCGGTTGAGACCGAGTGTGGCATAGCCGGCGACCGTTCCGGCCACATCGAGAACCAGGAGTGTTGCCGGACCGCGGGTGGCCTTGCGCCACCAGCCTTCGCCGCGCCGTTCGATCATCTGCGTCAGTGCGCGATGGGGGATGATGCCGGCATAGGTGTGCTGCCACGCAAGGCGATGCGCCTCCGATATGGCGCGGGCATCTTGCGGCTCGGCCCGCCGAACATCGATCGACAACGTCTTCATAACGCTACTCTGGTCCTTCAGCGGACAATTAACCATGCGCGATCATGCGCCGTCGCCAATTGCCCACAGACTTAACATGTGGACGATGGGCAAAATTTAACGCTTTTTTAACTATTGCGACAAGAAGGATTCGACACGGCGCACAAATAAAAACCCCGGCTGGAAGGCCGGGGTTTCAACTATCCAGGAATGGCAGCCGCTATCAGGCCGACTTCGCCTTGGCGAAACGCTTGCGGTCGTTCGCGTCGAGATACATCTTGCGCAGACGGATCGACTTCGGCGTTACTTCCATCAGCTCGTCGTCCTGGATCCAGGAGAGAGCTCGGTCGAGCGTCATACGGATCGGCGGCGTCAGCTTGACGGCTTCGTCCTTGCCGGCAGCGCGGATGTTGGTCAGCTGCTTGCCCTTGAGAACGTTGACTTCAAGGTCGTTATCGCGGCTGTGAATGCCGATGATCATGCCCATATAGACCTTTTCGCCCGGCTCGATCATCATCGGGCCGCGGTCTTCCAGGTTGAACATGGCGTAGGCGACGGCTTCGCCGGCTGCGTTTGCCAGCAGAACACCGTTGGTACGGCCGCCGATTTCGCCCTTGTAAGGCTGATAGTCCTTGAACAGGCGGTTCATCACAGCCGTGCCGCGCGTGTCGGTCAAGAGTTCCGACTGGTAGCCGATCAGGCCGCGGGTCGGCGCGTTGAACACCAGGCGAACGCGATTGCCGCCCGAAGGACGCAGCTCGGTCATTTCGGCCTTGCGCTCGGACATCTTCTGCACGACGACACCGGAATGCTCTTCATCGACGTCGATGACGACTTCTTCGATCGGCTCCATCAGCTGATCGTTCTCGTCGCGGTGCATGACAACGCGCGGACGCGACACGGCCAGCTCGAAGCCTTCGCGGCGCATGGTTTCGATCAGAACGGCAAGCTGCAATTCGCCACGGCCAGACACGAAGAACGAATCCTTGCCTTCGGCTTCTTCGATCTTCAGCGCGACGTTGCCTTCGGCTTCCTTGTAGAGACGGTCGCGAATGACGCGCGAGGTGACCTTGTCGCCTTCGGTGCCAGCCAGCGGGCTATCGTTGACGATGAAGGACATGGTGACTGTCGGCGGATCGATCGGCTGCGCGGTCAATGCCTCGGTGACGGCTGGATCGCAGAACGTGTCGGCAACCGTACCCTTGGAAAGGCCGGCGATCGCGACGATGTCACCTGCGTGAGCCTCTTCAATCGACGTGCGCTCGATACCGCGGAACGCGAGGATCTTCGAGATACGGCCATTTTCGATCAGTTTGCCGTCCTGGCTCAGAACCTTGACGGCCTGGTTCGGCTTGATCGAACCGGAATTGATGCGACCGGTAATGATACGGCCGAGGAAGGGGTTGGCTTCAAGGATCGTCCCGATCATCGTGAACGGGCCTTCGTGCACCGTCGGCTCCGGAACATGCTTGAGCACGAGGTCGAGCAGCGGTGCAAGACCCTGGTCCTTCGGGCCTTCAGGATTGACGTTCATCCAGCCATCGCGGCCCGAACCGTAGAGGATCGGGAAGTCGAGCTGCTCGTCGGTAGCGTCGAGGTTGGCAAAGAGATCGAAGACTTCGTTGATGACTTCTTCGTGGCGGCCATCCGGGCGGTCGATCTTGTTGATCGCGACGATCGGGCGAAGGCCGACCTTCAGCGCCTTGGAGACGACGAACTTCGTCTGCGGCATCGGGCCTTCCGACGAGTCGACCAGAACGATCGCGCCGTCCACCATCGACAGGATACGCTCGACTTCGCCGCCGAAGTCGGCGTGGCCGGGGGTGTCGACGATGTTGATGCGAACGCCCTTCCACTCGACCGAAGTCGCCTTGGCAAGAATCGTGATGCCGCGCTCTTTTTCCAGATCGTTGCTATCCATGACGCGTTCCGCAACGCGCTGGTTCTCGCGGAACGAGCCGGACTGTTTCAGGAGCTCGTCCACCAGGGTCGTTTTGCCATGGTCAACGTGCGCGATGATCGCGATGTTGCGAAGTGCCATTATATCAAATCTCTGAGGCTGGGGCGCTACGTCGGGAGGAGGCGCCTATTACGTTTGGCGCGCTCATACAGTGTTTTTTGCGATTGCGAAAGGGGGGAGAGGCGAGAGCGGCCATAGACAGGGTTAACTCGTACGTTGCGGGTCGATGACGGTTCGCCACAACTCGTTGTCATCGCGATCCATCAGGCGCACGGTCATCTGCTCCGTTGCGCCATCGATATCGACCAAGCCGAAGAACTGCATTCCGGCACTTGGCGGCAGATTGGATTCGATTCCTCCCGGTGCCGCCTTGATGAAGCGCACCTCGGGGCCGAACGTGCCGTCCAGCTCCTGCGGTCCATAAGTGCCCGAATGAAGCGGGCCGGAAACGAACTCCCAGAAGGGCAGGAAATCCTGAAACTTGGCCTTTCCGGGATCATAATAATGAGCCGCCGTATAGTGCACGTCGGCCGTCAGCCAGACGATATTACCGATCGCCGCGTCACGGATGAAGCGCAGCAGATCGGCGAACTCAAGCTCCCGGCCGAGCGGCGCGCCGTTGTCGCCGTTGGAGACGGATTCGCTGCCGCTGCGCTTTCCATAATCGTCCCAGATCACCAGCCCGACCGGCAGATCGCAGGCGATCACCTTCCAGGTTGCCGTGGAACGGATAAGTTCGCGCTTCAGCCACGCCACCTGCGCCTCACCGAAAAGCCGCGATTGCGGCGTGAGATCGCCGTCGAGACCATTCGTGTTGGGACCGCGGTAGGAGCGAAGGTCGACGAAGAAGATATCGAGCAGCGGGCCGTAGGAAACCTTGCGATAGATCCGCCCCGGTTCCTCCGCCACATAGCGGATCGGCGTCATCTCGTGAAAAGCCCGGCTGGCGCGTGCAGCGAGCGTCGAGACGGACTTTTCCTTGTAGCGATCGTCGACACTCAGATCGGTGGAAGGAGACCAGTTGTTCAGCACCTCGTGATCGTCCCATTGGTAGAAAACCGGACAGACGGCGTTGAAATCCGTCACATGCTCGTCGAGCAGATTGTATTTCCACTGGCCGCGAAATTCGGACAGCGTCTGCGCGATCGTCCGTTTCTCGTCGGTGACCACGCGGTTTTTCCAGATCCCGCCGTCTCGCAGACGGATCTCGTCGGGGATCGGATTGTCGGCGTAAATCGTGTCGCCGGAATGGATCATGAAATCCGGACGATGATAGGCGATCGTCCGATAGGTCCGCATGCCCTCGTCATCGATCCCCCATCCCTGTCCTGCGGTATCGCCGGACCAGACGAAGCGGATATCCCGTTTTAGCGACGGCGCCGTGCGGAACTGACCGCGAATGGGCTCGGAGCGGCTGTTGATATCCTGCTGGTCTGCGGCCACGAAACGGTAGAATATCTCTTGATCCGGCGGCAATCCATCGAGCAGCACTTTGCCGGCAAGATCGGTCTCGGGCGTGACATCGAAGGATGCAAGCCGAACCGCGTTCGCAAATTTATCGGTCGTGGAATATTCGACGAACAAACGCGAGGGACGATCGACCCGCGCCCAGATCACGCCGGAATCCACATCGACATCGCCGGATTGCACGCCGGAGGTAAAGACCGGCCGGCTTGACGAGCCACGCGCATAGAACGGCATCGCAAGGCCCGCCGCCGCAAACCCACCGACCGCGCCGACCGAGGATAAAAACCGGCGGCGCGTCGTTTCTTTCAAGATCATGCCAAAGCCCCGGCTGCTTCAGGAGCGGGAACGAAGTGTCCCGCCCCAGCCTTGGGCAACCGTCATGTCAGTCTCTTGAAGACCACATGACGGTTTGCCGAAACTTCGGCGACAGTTTTGTTATGGCAAGCGCTCAGGCATCGCTGCCCGAGAGCTCCTTGAAGGTTGCCAGACCCTTTTTGACCAGCATCGCGTTCGGGCTCGGCAGCTTGCCGCGGAAGCCCTTGTAGGCATCTTCGGGGTCGAGCGAGCCGCCGGTCGAATAGATGTTGTCCTTCAGCTTCGCCGCCATTTCGCGGTTGAAGGCATCGCCGGTTTCCTCGAAAGCCGCAAACGCATCGGCATCAAGCACTTCCGACCACATGTAGGAATAGTAGCCGGCCGAATAGCCGCCGGAGAAGATATGCTGGAAGTGCGGCGAAGCATGACGCATGACCAGCGACTTCGGCATGCCGAGCTCGGCCAGAACCTCCGCCTGAACCGCCATCGGATCATCGACGGCATCGCGCGTATGGAATTCCATGTCGACGATCGCCGAGGAAGTGAATTCCACCGTATTGAAGCCCGCATTGAAGGTCCGCGCCGCGAGAACCTTGTCGAGCAGCGCCTGCGGCATCGGCTCGCCTGTCTCGAAATGCACCGCATATTGCTTGAGGATCGCGGGCACGGTCAGCCAGTGCTCGTAAAGCTGCGACGGCAATTCGACGAAATCGCGCGAGACACCGGTGCCGGAAACCGACGGATAGGTGACGTTCGACAGCATCCCATGCAGCGCGTGACCGAATTCGTGGAACAGCGTTCGGGCGTCGTCGAGCGACAGCAGCGCAGGCTTGCCTTCCGCAGGCTTGGCGAAATTGCAGACGTTATAGATGATCGGCAGCTCGCCGGTGTTGCCGTTCTTCAGCTTCAGCTTGTGCTGCGACTGGAAGGAGCTCATCCAGGCACCCGAGCGCTTGGAGCTGCGGGCAAAATAATCGCCGAGGAAGAGCGCCACGAGCTTGTCGCTGGCGTCGCGGATTTCGAAAACACGCACGTCGGAATGGTAGGCGGCAATGCCCTTCTTCTCGACAGCCCGGATGCCGAAGAGACGGTTGGCAACGTCGAAGCAGGCTTCGATGATCTTTTCGAGCTGCAGATAGGGCTTCAGCTCGGTTTCCGAGAAATTGAACTTCTGCGCCCTGATCTTCTCCGCATAGAAGCGCCAATCCCAGGGCATGACCTCGTGGTTCTTGCCGTGCTCGGCGATCAGCCTGGCAATATCCGCCTCTTCCTCGCGGGCCCGGGAAACAGCCTTCGCCCAGACTGCACGCAGCAACTCGTCGACAGCTGCTGGCTTCTTCGCCATCGTGTTGTCGAGCTTCAGCTCGGCGAAATTGCCATAACCGAGAAGACCGGCCATTTCCTTGCGCAGCGCCAGCGTTTCCTTGATGATGCCGCGGTTATCGGTTGCGCCCGCATTCGCGCCACGGGCAGTCCAGGCCTTGAAGGCCTGTTCGCGCAGATCGCGGCGTTCGGAAAATGTCAGGAACGGCTCGATGATCGAGCGCGACAGGGTGACCGCAAACTTGCCGTCTTCCCCGCGTTCGCGGGCCGCCGCTACCATCGCATCCTTCAGGAAATCCGGAAGTCCTTCGAGCTCAGGCCCTTCGGACAAGAGCAGCGACCAGCTCTTTTCGTCGGCGAGAACGTTCTGTCCGAAATTGGTCCCGAGACCGGCCAGCTTCTCGTTGATGCCGGCGAGCTTTTCTTGCTCCGGCTTCGGCAGCTTGGCGCCGGATTTCACGAAGCCCTTCCAGTGGCGTTCCAGCACCCGCGTCTGCTCCAGGGTCAGCCCCAGTTCCGCGCGCTTTTCCCACAGCGTATCGATGCGCGCGAAGAGACCGGCATTCATGCCGATCTTCGAATAGTGCCGCGACATCTTCGGCGAGATCTCGCGCTCGAGCGCCTGGATGACATCGTTGGTATGCGCACCTGCCCGGTTCCAGAACAGCGCGGAGACACGCGACAGCTCATCGCCGGCAATCTCCAACGCGACGATGGTATTTTCGAAGGTCGGCGCCTCGGCATTGGCGGCGATCGCATCGATCTCCGTTTCGTGAGACGCGAGCGCCGCATCGAAGGCGGCTGCGAAGTCGCCATCATTGAGCGCTTCGAAGCGCGGCAGGCCGTGATGCCCGTTCCAGTTGACGAGCGCCGGATTGAATTCTGGTGTGGAAGGCATGCTGACATCCTTTTACGCAAGCAAGTGAAACGGCAATATAGGTGACGCTTCGCGGCAATGGTATGTTGCTGATCAAATTCGTCTTTTGCCGATAGATGGAAGATTTGATCCATGAAAACTGATAGACGAAAATTAACTATTTGTTAACGATTGACGCCCGGCGGTCCTAGACGCTAGTTTTCGCTTACTCTTTTCGTAAGGGGACATGCGCCATGGAAATTTTTTCTGTGCGGTCTTCTCAAAGTTTGCTTTTTAAAAACAGTCACAATAACGCAAAATCTTCGAAGACCTCCGATATTGAAATTGATACTGGACCGGCAGTCCAACCCGGCTTCAGGGTAGACGACGTAACAGCTTCCGGCGGCCCGGATTTCACCGCAGTCAGCCCGGGCGAATTGCGAAGCTATGCCCGGCAGAGCTTCGATGCCGGAGAGCTCGACCAGGACACGTTTGCGGCGATCTCAGAGCCGTTGCCGATGCATGCGATCGATGCGCAGGGCAATCTGCTGGACCTGCGCGGCGTTACCGACGGCACAGCGTTCAATTTCCGTGATTACTACGAAAACCAGCTGCAGATCGCCAAGTCCCTCGGCGACACCGATGGCGAGAAGACACTGAAATCGATCGTCGATTTCATCAGCACCTGACGTTCAGGCCTTGCGCCAGCCAAGCAGCCCGGGCGTCGCATGCCATAGGGCCTGAACGGCAAAGCCCATGAACAGCACGCCGGAGCAGCGCACGATCAGCCGCTCGTTGGCGCGATAGAAGCGGCGCACGGCGCCCGCACCGATGATGGTGACGAGGATGATATCGGCAGTCACGAAGCCGACGAACGAGACGCTGAGCATCAGGGGCAAAGCTGCGAAATCCAGCGCGCTTGCCGAACCGGCGACAAGCGCCGTGAACGTTGCAAGCGCCACCGGATATCCCTTGGGATTGGTAACGCCGAAGATCAGGCCACGGCGGAAAGGGCGTTCGACGACAACGAGTGCCTGACCATCGGCCTTCGGTCTGGCGCTCACGGCGTTCCAGCCGATCCATGCAAGGTAGAAGCCGCAAAGCAGGCCGAGCAGGTCGAACACGAAGGTGCCGATGATCTTCGCACCGACGATCGCGATCAAGGCCAGCGCCGACCAGATGATGTCGCCGACCAGATGCCCCATCAGGAAAAACGCTCCCGCCTTGCGGCCCTGCCCGGCGCCGATGCCAAGCAGCTGCAGGAAAGCGGGACCGGGAATGAGCACATAAAAAAGGGCTGCCAGAAAGGCGCCCAGAAGGAGAGACTGCGTCATGAAATGCTCCGCGAGTGATCTGCGCAGACTATGCCAAAGCACAATGCCGTCAAGGTGCTGGAGCGCAAACGAAAAAGGCCCGCGCGTGGCGGGCCTTTCGAAAAGCAATCGAGCGATGATCAGCCCTTCAGATTGCGCTTGCCGAGCGTGCGCAGGCGCAGCGCGTTGAGCTTGATGAAGCCGGCCGCGTCCTTCTGATCGTACGCGCCCTGATCGTCTTCGAAGGTGACCAGCTTGTCGGAATAGAGCGACTTGGGGCTCTCGCGGCCGGTGACCATGACATTGCCCTTGTAGAGCTTCAGCGTCACTTCGCCCTCGACATGCTCCTGGCTCTTGTCGATGAGAGCCTGCAGCATTTCGCGCTCCGGAGAGAACCAGAACCCGTAGTAGATGAGCTCGGCATACTTCGGCATCAGCTCATCCTTGAGGTGAGCTGCACCACGATCGAGCGTGATCGACTCGATGGCGCGGTGCGCCGCGAGCAGGATCGTGCCGCCGGGCGTTTCGTAGACGCCGCGCGACTTCATACCGACATAGCGGTTCTCGACGAGGTCGAGACGGCCGATGCCGTTGTCACGGCCGTAATTGTTGAGCGCTGCGAGCAGGGTCGCCGGGCTCATGCGGACGCCGTTGATCGAGACGGCATCGCCCTTTTCGAAGCCGACCTTGATGACGGTGGCTTTGTCGGGAGCGGCTTCCGGCGAGATCGTGCGCATATGCACATATTCGGGCGCTTCCTGAGCCGGATCTTCCAGAACCTTGCCCTCGGACGAGGAGTGCAGAAGATTGGCGTCGACGGAGAACGGCGCCTCGCCCTTCTTGTCCTTGGCAACTGGGATCTGATGCTGTTCGGCAAAGGCCAGCAGATCGGTACGGCTCTTGAAGTCCCAGTCGCGCCACGGCGCGATGATCTTGATATCCGGGTTCAGTGCATAGGCAGACAACTCGAAGCGAACCTGGTCGTTGCCCTTGCCGGTCGCGCCATGCGCGATCGCATCGGCGCCGGTCTTGCGGGCGATGTCGATCAGGTGCTTGGAGATCAGCGGACGGGCAATCGAGGTGCCGAGCAGATAGACGCCTTCATAGACGGCATTGGCACGGAACATCGGGAAGACGAAGTCGCGCACGAATTCTTCGCGCACGTCCTCGATGTAGATTTCCTTGATGCCGAGCATCTCGGCCTTCTTGCGCGCCGGCTCGAGCTCTTCGCCCTGGCCAAGGTCGGCCGTGAAGGTCACGACTTCGGCGCCGAGTTCGGTCTGCAGCCACTTCAGGATGATCGAGGTGTCGAGGCCGCCCGAATAGGCAAGCACGACTTTCTTCACGTCTTTTTTAGGTGCCATGATGATGAGGTCCGTTGCAAAGGGGCAGCGGCAAACCGCAAAGCCCGGTGTCGCGGGCACTTTTAGCGAGATTGTCACACGACGCAAGGGCGGGAAGCGCCGCTTTTCGGTCGCGGATAGTGTTTGACAGCGTCAAATGCCAACCCATATCTGGCTTCGTCCGCACAACGCTTCGAGGAGAGCCGGTCCCGTGACGAATATTCAAGAGATTTTCAAACCATCCAACGTTGCCGTCATTACCGGCGGAGCCTCCGGTATCGGCCTTGCGGCGGCAAAGCATTTTACCAAGGCGGGCATGAGCGTCGTCATCGCCGATCTCGGCCAGGAGAAGCTCGCCAAGGCACGTGCCGAGCTCGAGGCCATCGTTGGCGCAGAACACGTTCTTGCAGCCGAAACCGATGTCTCCGATAAGGCGGCGCTCGAGGCATTGGAGCGGGCGGTCATCCAGCGCTTCGGCCGTGTTCACGTGCTGATGAACAATGCCGGCATCGGGCCGGAAACCTCGATATTCAGCCCGCAGGCCGATTGGGACAACATTCTCGGCGTCAATCTGCTGGGCGTCATCAACGGCACTCGTGCCTTTGGCGCCGCGATGACCAAGCATGGCGAGCCCGGCCTGATCATCAACACCGGCTCCAAGCAAGGCATCACCACCCCGCCCGGCAACCCCGCCTACAACGTTTCGAAAGCCGGCGTGAAGGTCTTCACGGAGGCGCTTGAACACGAGCTGCGCAACACCGAAGGCTCGAAGATTTCCGCTCATCTGCTGATCCCCGGCTTCGTCTTCACCGGGCTGACCAAGGGCGATCGCGCCGAAAAGCCAGCTGCAGCCTGGACGCCGGAGCAGACGGTCGATTTCATGGTCGAGAGCTTGGCAAAGGGCGATTTCTACATCCTCTGCCCCGACAACGACGTCGCACGTCCTGTCGATGAACGCCGCATGGCCTGGGCGGCCGGCGACGTCATCGAAAACCGCCCGCCGCTGTCGCGCTGGCACAAGGACTATGCCGACAAGTTCAAGGCGTTCCTGGAAGCCAAGTGACGACCGGAAGCGATCGGCCACATCAGAAGGTTTGATTGGTAATTTTTCGAAAGCCGGATATGAGAAACAATATCTCTTTCCGGCTTTCAGAGTGCACCATGGACTTTCTTCCGACCCTGCCGACGCTCCTCGCCTTTGCCGCTGCAAGCCTGCTGCTCGCAGCAACGCCAGGGCCGGACATGACGCTCTCGATCAGCCGCGCCCTGTCGCAGGGCAAGAAGCCGGCGCTCTATGTCGTGCTCGGCACCAGCCTCGGCATCGTCGTCCACACCATGCTGGTTGCCTTCGGCATTTCGGCGCTGATCACCGCTTCGCCGACCGCCTTCCTGATCCTGAAGACCGGCGGCGCCGCCTATCTGCTGTGGCTTGCAGTCCAGGCGATCCGTTTCGGCTCGAAACTCTCGGTCGAAAAGGTCGATGAGGTCAAGGGCACGCCGCTCTCCAACATCTCCAGCGGCTTCTGGGTCAATCTGCTCAACCCCAAGGTCATCATCTTCTTCATGACCTTCCTGCCGCAGTTCGTCACCGCCGGCGATCCTGCCGTCACGCACAAGCTGCTGTTCCTCGGCTTCTTCTTCATTCTCATCGGCATGCCGGTGAATGCGGCCGTGGTCTTCGCCTCCGACTGGCTGGCCGGCTGGCTGCAGAAGAACAGAAAGGTGCTGCGCGGCATGGATTACACTTTCGCAGGCGTCTTCTCGATCTTCGCGGCGAAGATTTTCTTCACGCAGGCCCGTTAAGCTTAGCTGTCCCGAAGCGCCTCGAGCCGCTGCGCTAGAAACAGCTTCTCAGCTTCGGACATCGAGAGCTCGATCGCCCTGGCATAGGCGAGCCTCGCCTGATCAACATGGCCGTCGCGCGCCAGAAGATCGGCCTGCACCGCATAGAAGGGCTGATACTGCGTGAGCGCCATGGCGATCGGCTTGAGCCGGGCAAGTGCTCCGGCCGCACCCTCGATGTAGGACAGCGCGACGATCCGGTTCAGTTCATAGACCGGGTTGTCCGCTGTGCGGGCGAGCTCTCCGTAGAGCAGCGCAATCTGCCGCCAATCCGTATCGGCAAAATCCCGCGCCTCCGCATGCACGGCAATGATGGCCGCCTGCAGCTGATACGCGCCTGGGCAGCCACGCTTCAGCGCGCGTTCAATCAGGGCCACGCCCTCGGCTATCCCCGTGCGATCCCAGAGGCTGCGATCCTGCATTTCGAGAGTGCGGATCGCGCCGCCCTCGCCGATCCGCGCGGCTCGGCGGGCATGATGCAGAAGCATCAGCGATAGCAGCCCCTCGATCTCAGGCTCATCAGGACGCAGCGCCATCAGCACCCGCCCGAGCCGGATCGCCTCTTCGCAAAGATCGACACGGATATGGCTGCCGCTTCCAGAAGCATAGCCTTCGTTGAAGATCAGATAGACGACGGCAAGCACGCTTTCGAGCCGTGCCGTCCATCCCTCCGGCCCCGGCACCTCATAAGCGATCCCTGCCTTGGCAATCTTGTCGCGGGCGCGCACAAGCCGCTGCGCCATCGCATCATGCCGGTCGAGAAAGGCGTCGGCGATCTCTTCGGTTCTCAGCCCGCACACAGAGCGCAAGGTCAGCGCAACGCAGGTCTTCCGGTCGATCGCCGGGTGGCAGCAGGCAAAGATCAGCTTCAGCCGCTCATCGCCGATCGGATCAGGCTCGCCAGCTATGGGCGATGCGCGCTCCAGCTCGACAAGATGGGTGATCTCTGCAGACTTCGCCCGGAAATTGGCCGAGCGCCGCAGCCGGTCGATCGCCTTGCGGCGGGCGACCTGCATCAGCCAGGCGTTTGGCGAAGCCGGGAGACCATTGCG
Source organism: Rhizobium sp. 01N424 (assembly GCF_056399485.1). Lineage (NCBI taxonomy): Bacteria > Pseudomonadati > Pseudomonadota > Alphaproteobacteria > Hyphomicrobiales > Rhizobiaceae > Rhizobium > Rhizobium sp. 01N424. Next base: position 290,348 of record NZ_JBFTRK010000003.1, on the reverse strand, counting down.
GCCCCAATGGACCAGCGCCGATTCCAGTGCGTCCTACAGGCTGTCCTCGGCCAGCTGGAAATCCCGCAGCGCGCCCACCAGGCTGGAAAGGAGACGGCCACCGTCCTGCCGGGCGATCTTGTCGATCGCGTCGGCAACTGGACCGGCGGCCGGAACCTCGCTCATCAACGGTCGAAGACCATGATCGGCCGCACTTCAACGCAGCCCATAGCCGCATGCGGGATCATCGCTGCGTATTTGATCGCATCGTCGAGATTGTCGCAATCGAGGATGTAGAAGCCGCCAAGCTGCTCCTTGGTGTCGGCAAAGGGACCATCCATGGTCTCGGTCCGGCCGTTGCGCACCCTGACGGTGGTCGCGGTCGTTACCGGCTGCAACGCATCGCCGGCAACCCAGATCCCATCCTTCTTGTAGGTCTCGGTCGCGGTGGCATAGCCGCTCATCATTTTTCCGAATTCGGGGGAATCCGATGGCGTGCGCGTGTTCGGGTCCATGTAGATCAGCGCTATATATTTCATCATCCGTCTCCTTAGCTCACCACCGCTCCATGCGATGGTGACGGATAACGAATGCGATGCAAGCGGATCGACATCGCCTCGAAAATATTTCGATCAGCCGATCAGCAATGCATCGTCGTCGAGCGTCTGGCCGCGCATCTTGCGGAACATCGCGATCAGGTCCTCGACCTGCAGATCCTTGCGGTTGTCGCCGCTGACATCGAGCACGATCTCGCCGCCATGCAACATGATCGTCCGATGGCCGTAGTCGAGCGCCTGGCGCATCGAATGGGTGACCATCAGCGTCGTCAGCTTGCGCTCAGAAACGATCTTGTCAGTCAGCCCCATGACGAACTCGGCCATCCCAGGGTCGAGCGCTGCCGTATGCTCGTCGAGCAGCAGCACCTCCGAACCGGCCAGCGTTGCCATGACCAGCGAAACCGCCTGCCGCTGACCGCCGGAGAGCAGATCCATACGGTCGGCCATGCGGTTTTCGAGACCGAGATTGAGTTCGCCGATGCGTTCGCGGAAATGCTCGCGGCGCTTTGGCCCGAGCGCCGACACCAGGCCGCGCCGCTCGCCGCGGCGGGCGGCCAGCGCCAGATTTTCCTCGATCGACAGGGCACCACAGCTTCCGGTCAACGGATCCTGGAACACGCGGGCCACAAGCCCGGCCCGCGCCGCCGTCTGCTTGCGCGTGACGTCGGTCGTGCCGATCGTCACCTTGCCTTCGCTGGCCAGCACATCGCCGGCGAGCACGCCGAGCAGGGTCGATTTACCGGCACCATTCGAGCCGATGACGGTGACGAAGGAACCCTGCTCGATCGTCAGGCTGATGCCGTTCAACGCCTTCTTTTCAAGCGGCGTGCCCTTGCCGAAGACAACCTTGATATCCTGAACGCTGATCACGATGCGGCTCCTCCGCGGCGAAGACGGGGAAGGATCAGCGCGATCGTGACGAGTACCGCCGTGACGAAATTGAGGTCCGAAGCCTGCAGGCCGATGAAATCGGTCGACAGCGCAAGCTGGATGGCGATGCGATAGATGATCGAGCCGAGCACGCAGCCGATCAACGCGATCAGCAGACCGCGCCGCCCAAGCAACGTTTCACCGACGATGACGGCCGCGAGACCGACGACGATCGTGCCCACACCCGATGTGACGTCGGCAAAGCCATTGGTCTGCGCAAACAGCGAGCCGCCGAGCGCCACCAGCGCATTCGAGATCGCCATGCCGAGATAGATCTGCCGGTTGGTATCGACGCCCTGGGCGCGGGCCATGCGGGCGTTGGCGCCAGTCGCGCGCATCGCAAGTCCCGCATCGCTCTCAAGGAAACGCCAGACGACGATAACGGCGATGACGACGAGCACGCCGACGAAAAGCGGACGGACGTAGAAATCTCGCAGGCCATGACCGAAGAACGGGCTTATCATCGTGTCGGCATTGATCAGCGCCACGTTCGGCTTGCCCATCACGCGCAGGTTCACCGAGAACAGCGCGATCATCGTCAGGATCGAGGCGAGCAGATTGAGAATCTTGAACCGCACGTTCAGCATCGCCGTGACGATGCCGGCAGCAGAGCCCGCAATCATCGCCACCAGCGCGGCAAGCCATGGATTGGCGCCCGCGATGATCAACACCGCAGTGACGGCGGCCCCAAGCGGAAACGACCCGTCGACCGTCAGATCCGGAAAATCGAGCACGCGGAAGGCGAGATAGACGCCGAGCGCAACGAAGGCATAGACCAGCCCCAGTTCCACGGCTCCCCAAAATGCAATCTGGCTCAAGGCCTCCCGCCTTTCTGTTCTTCTGTGCCCGTGCTTTCGCGGGTCTTAAAATACCAAACCGCCCCCGTTTAGAAACAGGGGCGGCTAAACGCAATATCGAAAGCGACGGTTTCGGTTTACTCGACGACGCGGTTGGCGCGCTTCAGCACGCTTTCCGGCAGCGTCACGCCCATCTTTTCGGCGGCCTTCTTGTTGACGACGAGGTCGCTACCGGCAGCAACCTTGACGGCAATGTCGCCCGGGTTCTCACCCTTGAGAATGCGCACGACGATATCGCCGGTCTGCTTGCCGACATCGTAGTAGTTGAAGCCGAGGGCGGCGATCGAGCCGCGCGAGACGGAATCGGTGTCGGCGGTGAAGAGCGGCAGCTTCGCTTCCTCGGCAACGGCAACCGCGCCTTCGAGAGCCGAGATGATCGTGTTGTCGGTCGGCACGTAGATGACGTCAGCACGGCCGACAAGCGCGCGGGCGGCGCCCTGAACTTCCGCCGACTTGGTGGCGGCGGATTCAACGACCTTGAGGCCGGCCTTCTCGGCTTCCGTCTTCAGCATGGCCAACAGCGATACGGAGTTGGCTTCGCCCGAATTGTAGAGATAGCCGATCGACTTCACGTTCGGCAGGATTTCCTTGATCAGCGCGATATGCTCGGCAACCGGCGACATGTCGGACAGACCGGTAACGTTGCCGCCCGGCTTGTCCATGTCCTTCACCAGCTGTGCGCCGAGCGGATCGGAAACCGCGGTGAAGACGACAGGAATATCGCGCGTCGAGGAAACGACGGCCTGCGCCGACGGCGTGGAGATCGGTACGATGACGTTCGGATCTTCGCCGGCGAACTGGCGGGCGATCTGCGCTGCCGTTGCCGGGTTGCCCTGTGCGGATTCGAACAGGAACTTGAGGTTCTCGCCTTCCTTGTAGCCGGCAGCCGCCAGCGTGTCCTGCACGCCCTTGCGAACGGCATCGAGTGCCGGATGCTCGACGATCGCCGTCACGGCAACCGTGACGTCTTCAGCCTTTGCAGGCAGGGTAAGGGCAAGGGTCGCCGCAACGGCGAGCAAGATCGAACGCATAGAGTCCTCCATAGATTATCAGGCGCTTCTAGAAAAAGACGAAGGCCCGATCAATCGCAAAGAACTGTTAGAAGGATCAAACTTGCTGATCAGTCGTCCGCGCCGTGATTGGCAATCATCATCGCTTCGAAGGCGAGACGCTCGGTCTTGCGCATGCGCTCGGACTCCGACTTCAGCTGCCCGCAGGCTGCAAGAATATCGCGGCCGCGCGGCGTGCGGATCGGCGAGGCGTAGCCGGCCGAATTGATGAAATCGGCAAACTTCTCGATCTGCGCCCAATCCGAACACTGATAGTTGGTGCCCGGCCACGGGTTGAACGGGATCAGGTTGATCTTCGCCGGAACACCCTTCAGTAGCTGGATCAACCCCTTCGCGTCTTCCAGACTGTCATTGACGTCCTTCAGCATCACATATTCGAAGGTGATGCGGCGGGCGTTGGAAAGACCCGGATACTTCCGGCAGGCGTCGATCAGTTCCTTCAGCGGATACTTCTTGTTGATCGGCACCAGGATGTCGCGCAGGTCGTCGCGAACGGCGTGCAGCGAGATCGCCAGCATGACGCCGATCTCGTCGCCGGTGCGGAAGATCTCAGGCACGACGCCGGATGTGGACAGCGTGACGCGGCGCTTCGAGAGCGACAGTCCATCGCCATCCGTCGCGATCAGCAGCGCCTGCTTGACGGCATCGAAATTGTAGAGCGGCTCGCCCATGCCCATCATCACGATATTGCTGACCTTGCGGCCCTCGGCCGGCATGATCGTGCCCTGCGGTGCCTCGCGATCCGGGAAGTCGCCCAGCCGGTCGCGGGCAAGCAGCAGCTGCGAGAGAATTTCCTCCGCTGTCAGGTTGCGCACCAGGCGCTGCGTGCCGGTGTGACAGAAGGAACAGGTGAGCGTGCAGCCAACCTGACTGGAAATGCAGAGCGTGCCGCGGCCTTCTTCGGGAATATAGACGGCTTCGATCTCGACGGGACGCCCGGCGCCGCGCGGCGGAAAGCGCAGCAGCCATTTGCGGGTACCGTCGTTGGAAACCTGCTCCTCGACGATTTCAGGACGGGCGATCGTGAAATGCTGCTTCAGCGTTTCGCGCATATCCTTGGAGATATTCGCCATATGATCGAAATCGGAGACGCCGCGCACATAGATCCAGTTCCAGAGCTGGCTGACGCGCATCTTGATCTGCTTTTCCGGCACGCCCTTTTCGCGCAGCGCATCGGCCATCTGCTCGCGCGACAAACCGATCAGCGAGGGCTTCTCGTCGCTGATCTGGGGGCGCGGCGCCTGCGGCTTGGTAACGGCCATAGCATCCATGACGGACATAGTTTCTCGATCCCGAAATCAAAACTGGACGCATCCCGGTAAGCCGGAAGACTTGGCGGGTGACATCGGCAGTTCGCAGAAAATTGAATGCGGAGCTACGGGCAAAGCCGCAATCGTTCCGCTGTTGCGCGGGGCTTTATCATCATTTTCCCCACACGTCACTATAGATGGAAACGGCAAAGGCCGGCGCAAGGCCGGCCTTCGAATTCTTCGATCGAGCGCAAGAGCTTACTTGCAGCTTTCGATCTGCTTCAGCGCCGCCGATATGCCGGACAGCGAATAGGCGTAGGACGTACCGGTGCCCTTGCGCGAGACGGCTGTGACCGTCATCGAATGACCGCCCTTCATCGCCGCCACGAGAGCGGGCTCCTGAGCGGCATTCTCGACCCAGCCTGCCTTGTCCTTGGTGAACATGACGAAGGTCTTGTTGTCGATGACGACGTTGATCTTGGAATTTTCCTTGACCGTGTAGCCCATCATCGCCTGCGGCTCGTAGGAAATGTTCTGACCCGGGCGCTGCGATACGATGAAGAAGTTATCACCGTGATCGACGCTTGCCGGCTGCTTCGTTGTCGGAACGGACAGTACGTAGCAGACGGTGCTGTTGCCCTGCTTGTAGGAATAGGCGCCCCAAGCCTGGAACTGCTGGATGCGGGTCGGCGCCGAGGCTCCGCCCTGCTGCGCTCCTGCGACTCCGGCCGTGATGAGAACGAGAGCGAGAGCGGGTGCGATACTTTTTACAAACATTGATTTCCTGCCGGTTCTTGCGATTCAGCGCCCGATCAGAGCGGGCAGCGCTTTCGTCACGATCTGCTTTATTTTGACTTAATTCAGGTTACCAAAGCGTCAACGGAGACCGTGATTTGTCTCCACCTGTGTCATTTAGGCCTGTGTGTCAACGTTCGGCTTGGTGCGGCTGCCTGCGGTGATGTTATGCGTCGATGACGTCGCGTCATCCCTTCGAGAGCAATTTAAGACATAAAGATTCAGGCAAGAGTTTGACCTTTCGAAAATCCGTTGTACCTCATTAAGGTATTGGAAATTCGTCCAAGAATTGCCTGAGCCAGGGGGAACGTGACCGGACATGGATGCTGAGGAAAAACAGCGTTTCGCTGCCCTCGCAAAAGCTGTCGCCGATCTGCGGGACCAGCAGGCTTTCTCCGTCCTGTTCGATTATTTCGCGCCGAGGCTGAAATCCTGGCTGCTTCGCCAACGCATGCCCGCAACCGAGGCAGAAGAGTTGGTCCAGGAAGTGATGATCGTGCTCTGGCACAAGGCCGGTCTCTACGATCCGGCGCGCTCTTCGCTATCCACCTGGCTGTTCCGCATCGCTCGCAACCGCCGCATCGACCTGCAGCGGCGCGCCAGGGCTCGCGTCCTTGATGAAGACGACCCGACACTGCAACCGGCTGCCGAAATCGGTGCCGACGAGGCGGTGGCCAATGATGACCGCGATGCCCATGTGCGCGCCGCGGTCAGCCAGCTGCCGGAAGAGCAGCGCGAGATGCTGCGCGCCGCCTTCTTCCTTGGACAATCGCATTCGGAAATCGCCGAAGCCACGGGGCTGCCGCTCGGCACGGTGAAATCGAGGATCAGGCTCGCTTTCGGCAAGCTCAAGAAGGTTCTGGACGCGGAAACCGCCTAGACGGTCTTCATGCCCTCGGGCTGATCGGCAAGGGCGCGATCGGCAGCCTCATAGTGCCTGGGCTTCATATGGCCGCTGACAAGCGCAAAGGCGGCCGACAGCACGGCAATATCGTCGGAGAAGCCGACAACCGCGAAAATATCCGGGATCATGTCGAACGGCAGAACGAAATAGGCGAGTGCTGCCAGCAGGATGCCGCGGACGCGCGCAGGCGTCGCCGGGTCGGTGGCGCAATAGAAAGCAGCAACGACATCGCGCGAGAACGGGATCTGCCGGACGGCGCGCTTGAAGGTCGGCCAGAATTTCTTGCGCACCGCCTTTTCCCGGCGGCTCTGGGTTTCCTCATCGCCGGGCAGCAGGATCTCACCGTATTTGACGTCGTCCATTCCGATCTCCTCAAAATGCATGGCCTGATATGGTGACTGCCGGACGCGATTCAATTGTTTGTGTTCAGACCGGCCGCCTTGTCCATTGCCTTGGCCAGTTTGAAATCAAGCTCGGTCAGCCCGCCGGCATCATGCGTGTTAAGCGTCACGTCGACCCGCGAATAGACATTGAACCATTCCGGATGGTGATTGAGCTTCTCGGCCGACAGCGCCGACTGCGCCATGAAGCCGAACGCTTCGACGAAACTGCCGAACTTGAAGGTTTTGGAGATCGACTTGCCGTCCTCGGCAAGGCCCATCCTGCGACTGCTGCCAGATGCTCGTCGATTGCGCGGCGTTCCAGTTTTTCCATCTTCATGTCATTGTCCTCCGATCACCTTTCATAAGTCTCTTCATGAAACGCGTCAGCATCCTGTTTGTTTGCATGGGCAATATCTGCCGGTCGCCGCTGGCGGAAGGAATCTTTCGCCATACCGCGGCAGGGGCCGGGCTCTCGGACAAGTTTGCCATCGATTCGGCCGGAACGGGCGGCTGGCACGAAGGCGACCCTCCAGACCGGCGATCGGCCGCAACAGCCAGACAGCACGGGATCGACATATCCGCACAGAGGGCACGCCGCATCCGCAGCGAAGACGTCGCGGCATTCGATCTGGTTATCGCGATGGACCGGAACAACGTGGCCGAGCTTCGGCGCGCATCACCGAACGCCCGCAACATCCCACCTTTTCGGCGACATCGCCCTCGGCACCGGCGAGGATATTCCGGACCCCTATTACGGTGGTCCGGAAGGCTTCGAGCATGTCTATGCCAGGCTCTTGGCAGGCTGCATGAAGTTGCTCGGCGAACTCGGCGCCGACAGCGCTTCATGGAGCGGGAAGACCTCTTCCGTCAGATAAGGCCCGCCGCCGACCGAATCCCGCGAAGAGAGCAGGACGAAGCGCGGCACGGTGAAGGTCGAAGTCTGGAAATTGCCGCGGCCCGACAGGTAGTGAACCACGTCATCGACGCGCGACGACTTCAGGCGGGCAAGCGTCACATGCGGCGTAAACTTGCGGGGATCGGGCGGAAGGCCGATCCTCTGGCAGATGCGCTCGATCTCGCCCTGAAGCGCATACATCTCGGGAGAGGGCGAAACACCCGCCCAAACCGAATGCGGCTTCTTGGAACCGAAAGCGCCGATACCATCGAGCCTGATCTGGAATTCCGGGCGGTCGATCCTGTCCAGCCGCTCGACGATCTCGTCAGCGGTGCGGCCATCGACATCGCCGATAAAGCGCAAAGTGACGTGGTAATTCTCCACATCGATCCATCGGGCACCGGGAAGACCACCGCGCAGCAATGAAAGGCTCATCGCCGCATTGCGCGGAATTTCGAGGGCGGTAAAAAGTCTCGGCATAACGAGCACTCCCCGAATCTTTTGCAGGTGCTAACACGGAATCACGCAATGGTGAGCCGCGCAAGCCCCTATTTCTTCACAGTAGAAATCGTCCCGATGAAATTTGTGACAGCAGGCTCCATCTTCTGAACCATGACATCCACTCCCTTGGAATTAGGGTGCATACCGTCCTCAAGCTTAAGGCTGGGGTCTAGCACAACGCCATCGAGGAAAAAGGCGTAGAGCGGAACCTGATGTTTTTGCGCCAGTTTCTCGAAGATGGGATTGAACCGAGCAGCATAGTCCGCCCCCATGTTCGGCGGCGCGATCATGCCAGCAAGCAGGACAGGAATACCTCTGTTCTTTAGCCGGGCAATGATTTCATCAAGGTTTCGCTCGGTTTCCTCGGGCGCAATCCCCCGAAGCGCATCATTGGCGCCAAGCTCCAGGATGACGCCGCTCGTTCCGTCGGGAACCGACCAGTCGACCCGTGCAAGCCCGCCGGTCGAGGTGTCGCCGGAAACGCCGGCATTGGTGATCGCGACATCGACTCCCTTCGCTTTGAGTGCGGCCTGCAGCTTCTCGGGAAAGCCGTCTCCCGGCGGCAACTGGAACCCGGCCATCAGGCTGTCACCGAAGCCAACGAGGTTGATTGTCGCGGCATTTGCCAGTGTAGCGGCAAGCAGAGAGCCCACAATGACAGCGATGTGAAGCAGGCCAACTTTAAATCTCATTCCGCTTTCCCTAAATTGTCGAAGTCTTTGGGATTTATATAGGGCTATTTTCTTTGGCAAAAACCATCATCGAGCTGAAGCACGCGGATTTGACCTTGGGCAACGCCGCGGCATCGGTCCACGTGTTGAAAGGCATCGACCTCACGATCGAGGCCGGCGAATCCGTCGGCATCGTCGGGCCATCGGGATCCGGCAAGTCGACGCTGCTGATGGTTCTTGCCGGTCTCGAAAGGCTCGATAGCGGCGAAATCCGCATTCAGGACACGCCGCTCCACGCTATGAGCGAGGATCAGCTGGCTGATTTCCGTGGTCGGAACATTGGCATCGTTCTCCAGTCGTTCCACCTGATTGCCAACATGACGGCGCTCGAGAATGTCGCGGTGCCCCTCGAGCTTGCAAACGTCCCGAACCCGTTCGAGATCGCTCAGCGCGAATTGCGCTCCGTTGGCCTCGGCGAGCGGCTGAACCACTATCCGGGCCAGCTTTCCGGCGGCGAGCAGCAGCGCGTAGCGATCGCCCGGGCGCTGGCGCCGTCTCCCGCTCTTCTGATCGCCGACGAACCGACCGGCAATCTCGACACCGAAACCGGCCGCCAGATCGCCGATCTGCTGTTCGCAAAGCAGGCCGAGCGCGGCATGACCCTGCTGCTCGTCACCCATGACAATGCGCTCGCCAGCCGCTGCTCGCGGCAGATCCGCGTGCGCTCCGGCAAGATCGAAGGCGACAGCCCGGCACGCCAGTCTGCGGCAGTCCTCGCATGACCCTGATCACGCCGCGCGCGTCACTCGCCTTCCGCCTGGCCCTTCGCGAGCTGCGCGGCGGCCTCAGGGGCTTCTACATCTTCCTCGCCTGTATCGCGCTCGGCACCGGCGCGATCGCCGCCGTCAATTCCGTCTCGACCTCGATTACCGACACCATCGCGTCGCAAGGGCAGGAACTTCTTGCCGGCGACGTCCGCTTCGAGCTCAACAATCGCGAGGCATCGCCGGATGAGATGAATTTCCTGCGCGGCTTCGGCAAGGTCTCGATCTCGACGGGGCTGCGTTCGATGGCGAGAAAACCTGACGGTTCCGACCAGGCGCTGGTCGAGGTCAAGGCCGTCGATGACGCCTATCCGCTCTATGGCACGTTCCAGTCGGAGCCCGATTATCCGCTGGCAGCCCTGCTCTCCGACCAGAGCGGCACCTACGGCGCGGTCGCGGCTCCACTTCTGCTTCAGCGCCTTGGCCTTGCCGTCGGCGACGAAATTCTGCTCGGCAACGCAACGCTCAGCATCACGGGAACCGTCAAGACAGAGCCGGACGCGCTCTCCGAGGGCTTCGGCTTCGCGCCACGGCTGATCGTCAGCCGCGCCGCGCTGCAGGCTTCGGGACTGATCCAGACCGGCAGCCTCGTCGAGCACGCCTACAAGATCAAGCTGGATGATCCCCGCGACCTTGGTGCGGTGCGCGACCGCGCCGCCAAGGAGTTTCCTTCCGCCGGCTGGTCGATCCGCGCCAGCGACCGCGCTGCGCCATCGCTGACGGAGAACATCACCCGTTTCTCGCAGTTCCTGACGCTGGTCGGCCTTACCGCGCTGATCGTCGGCGGCGTCGGCGTTGCCAACGCGGTCCGGGCCTTTCTCGACTCCAAGCGGACGACGATCGCCACCTTCAAATGCCTTGGCGCGCCCGCGTCGGTCGTGGTGCTCGTTTATCTGTTCCAGATCGCCATCATCGCCTTCGCTGGCATCCTGATCGGTCTGGCGCTCGGCGCCATCTCGCCTGTGATCGCCGCCCAATTCCTGGCACAGTTCCTGCCGGTCTCGACGGCACCGGCGCTCTATCCGGGCGCGCTGCTGCTGGCCGCTGTCTTCGGCATCCTGACGACGCTGGCCTTTGCCATCCTGCCGCTGGGGCATGCCCGCGAAGTTCCGGCGACGGCTCTGTTCCGCGAACAGGGCTTCGAAGCCCGTGCCCTTCCCTCCTGGCCCTATATCCTGCTGGCCGGCGTCTTCATGGCAGCACTTGCGGGGCTGGCGATCGTCACCGCCTACGACCGCTTCATCGCCGTCGTCTTTGTCGGCGCCATCGTCTTCGCCTTCGTGATTCTGCGCGCCGTGGCCGCCCTGATCGCCTGGCTGGCAAAACGCAGCCCGCGCGTCAGTTCGCCGGCGCTGCGTCTGGCAATCGGCAATATCCACCGCCCCGGCGCCTTGACGCCCTCTGTCGTGCTCTCGCTGGGCCTCGGGCTGGCGCTCCTGGTAACGCTGACGCTGATCGACGGCAATCTGCGCCAGCAGCTGACTGGCCGCATGGCCGGCGGCGCACCGAATTTCTTCTTCGTCGATATCCAGAGTGCCCAGGTGGAGAGCTTCCGCAATCTGATCAAGCAGCAGGCGCCCGAGGGCAAGCTGGTCGAAGTACCGATGCTGCGAGGCCGGATCCTGGCCTTCAACGGCGAAGACGTCACCAAGCGCAAGGTGCCGCCGGCAGGGCAATGGGTCCTGCGCGGCGACCGCGGCATCACCTATTCCGAAAACATCCCCGAGAATGCCGCACTCACAGAGGGCAGCTGGTGGCCAAAGGATTACAGCGGCAAGCCGCAGGTTTCCTTTTCCGCCGAAGAGGCAGGCGAACTCGGCCTCAAGATTGGCGATACCGTCACCGTCAACGTGCTGGGCAGAAACATCACCGCGCGGATCACCAACCTGCGCAAGGTCCAGTGGGAATCACTATCGCTGAACTTCGTGATGGTCTTTTCGCCGAATACGTTCCGCGGCGCCCCGCATGCCTGGCTGGCAACGCTGACCGATCCCTCGGCAAGCGCGACCGAAGAGACGGCGATCCTGAAGGCCGTCACCAACACCTATCCGACGGTGACAAGCGTCCGCGTCAAGGATGCGATCGATATCGTCAACCAGCTGGTCGGACAGCTTGCGACCGCGATCCGCGCGGCGGCTTCCGTCGCACTCATTGCCTCTATCCTGGTGCTGGCAGGCGCGCTCGCCGCCGGAAACCGGGCCCGGACGCACGATGCGGTGGTGTTGAAAACGCTAGGCGCAACGCGCGCCATGCTCATCCGCGCCTTCAGTTACGAGTATCTGATCCTCGGCGCGGCCACCGCCATCTTCGCGCTTCTGGCAGGCGGCGTGGCAGCATGGTTCATCGTCAGCCGTATCATGCGGCTACCCTCCGCCTTCCTCCCGGATGTCGCGGGTCTGACGATCGTCACCGCCCTGGTGCTGACCGTGGGGATCGGCCTGATCGGAACCTGGCGCATCCTCGGCCAGAAGGCGGCACCCGTTCTGCGCGAGCTCTAGGGCTGGCACTGGTAATGCAGCGCCCAATAAAATAGCTTCACCTTACGGCGATTTAACCCCGCCGCCGGTTGCAAGGGCCTTGTTTGCAAAGGGCGAAGGCCTCATATTGACCGCAGGCATGCTGGAGCTCCGCAGCGGCGCCCGGGTCGCAAAGCCCGACACCGTATTCACATCGGAGCTTGTAAGAGGAAACTATGGCTGACCTTCGTAACTACCAAAGCCGGGCGCAGACTGGCGAGATGATCGACCAGGGGCTGCGCTCCTATATGCTCAAGGTCTACAACCTGATGGCGCTGGGTCTGGCGATCACGGGTGTAGCCGCATTTCTGTCATTCCAATTCGCCTTTGCCGACGGTCAGCTGACCGCCTTTGGCCAGGCCATCTATCTGAGCCCGCTGAAGTGGGTCGTCATCCTGGCTCCTCTGGCCATGGTGTTCTTCCTGAGCTTCCGGATCAACCGCATGAGCGTTTCGGCCGCGCAGACCACCTTCTGGATCTACGCCGCGCTGGTGGGTCTGTCGCTTTCGTCTCTGCTGCTGATCTACACCGGCCAGAGCGTGGTGCAGACATTCTTCATCACCGCCGCCTCGTTCGGCGCACTGTCGCTCTACGGCTATTCGACCAAGCGTGATCTCTCGGCCATGGGCTCGTTCCTGGTGATGGGTCTGTTTGGCCTGATCATCGCGTCGGTCGTGAACATCTTCCTGGGCTCGTCTGCCCTTCAGTTCGCGATCTCCGTGATCGGCGTCCTGATCTTCGCCGGCCTGACGGCCTACGATACGCAGCGGATCAAGGAAATGTACTACGAAGCCGATGGTGCCGAAGTCATGGGCCGCAAGGCGATCATGGGCGCGCTGACGCTCTACCTCGACTTCATCAACCTGTTCATGTTCCTTCTGCAGTTCATGGGTAACCGCAAGTAGGACGGAACTGTTGACGGCCAGACCGTCTGGCCGAATGCGAGACAACCGAGCCGCCTGCAACAGAGATGTTGCAGGCGGTTTTGTTTTTCGGAGTGTGGATTGGCGCTGTGGTCACGCAGCTGGCAATTAGCGGCCAGCCTTGCGCGTCTTAAAGCTTGCGCGCCGCCAGGCGCCGACGGTCGAGCGCAACATGGTCGGAGCCGCGCTTCGTCAGGCGGAATTGCCGCTTCTGGAACTCGCCGCGAATCTCGATAAAGCCCTTCTCCTCGGCTTCGTTCAAGGTCTTCAGGCTGGTGCCCTCAGGGGGAGACTGCCAATCAATGCCGACGGCAGCGTGCAGCAAAACCAGAATCTTGATAATGGCGTTTCTCCATGGCTGACGCATGCGGCCGATCTGCCGCCTGACGCAAAGGCCTGTTCCGCGAAAGCTGTTCTCTAGAAGCTCCGGCGGGTTCGGTCAACTCGCCGGCTTGGCGGCCACCACGTCGCTGTCATCGGACAGCTTGCCAAGACAGGAAGTCAAGGAACGATCACAACAGCGACGGACCAGCGCGATCATTTTGAATGCTCCCGTGCGACCCCTTGCTTTTCCTGTTGCCAAATCTCGCGCCGGATGGTTTTCAGCCTGAACCACATTCCAGACATCGGCCGTCGAATGACCGTTCATTTCCGCAATATCTCCGCTTCCGACCTCGATGCCATCACGGCGATTTACCGTGAGGCGGTGCTGTCAGGCGTCGCCAGCTACGAGATTGCCCCGCCGGAACGCCAGGAGATGGCCACGCGGCTGGCTGCCATAACGGGCCAGGGCTACCCCTATCTCGCCGCCATTGACGAAGACGGCGTGCTGCTGGGCTATGCCTATGCATCCGCGTTCCGCACCCGCCCGGCTTACCGATGGATGGTCGAGGATTCGATCTATCTGGCGCCGGAGGCCCGGGGAAAGGGCGTTGGCAAGGCGTTGCTCGCGGAGCTGATTGCCCGCTGCACGGCGCTTGGCTTCCGGCAGATGGTCGCCGTGATCGGCGGAGCCCATCCGGCATCGATCGCGCTGCATCGTTCATTGGGTTTCGAGGAAACCGACCTGCTCAAGGGTACCGGCTACAAGCACGGCCGCTGGCTGGACACCATGCTCATGCAGCGGCAGCTGGGCGAGGGAAAGGATACCGATCCGGACCCGTCGGCCTATCCAGGCACCCTTTACAAGGGCTGACGGCTATTTGTCGACGAGCTTCAGCACCTTGTCGAACACCTTCAGAACCTGCTGCAGCTCGTGGCCGCGCTTCAGGATCATGCCGTTGGTGTTGACGACGGAATAGGCGCCCTGCTTGTTGGCAAGCTTGGGGTCTTTCTCGATGGTGAAGAGCGGCATTTCGCCGGAGCGCTTGAAGACGGAGAACACCGCCTTGTCCTTCATGTGGTCGATGGCGTAGTCTTTCCACTCGCCCTCGCCGACCATGCGGCCGTAGATCCACAGGATCGCATCCAACTCTCGCCGGTGAAAGGTCACCGGCAACGGATCCTTGTTCTGCTTGTATTCTTTAAGATCGACGACGACTGAGGAACTATTGTCGGCGGAACGGTGATCGCCATGCCGCAAATCCGGCTGATCTGTCATCAGTCTCTCAAGGCCTCTCGCTTATGACAGGAGAGTGACAGTTTGCCCGACCCGCCGCAAATTGCAAGTGCGGCCAGTCATCACATTAAGCATATGCTATGCAATCTCCGGAGCGCCGCAATTCAGTCAAAACAGCGCCTCATTTGCAGGGGAAATTCCGCTCACCGATTTGGCGCCAGCGCGCCAAAGGGCCCGGCTGAGCGTATCGACCTTAACCCCAGCCCCGAATACGATTAGCCGGGCCGCCCCGTTTTCCATCCTGAACGGATGAAACTTTCAGATATTTTTCCCGGCCATGACGACGGTTGCGCCCAGGATCGCGGCCGGATCACCGTCAGCCGTAGCAGCCTGTAACAGGATTGCACAGCCTTCGAGGTCGGCCTTTTGCAGAACCGTTGCAGGTAAAGTCAGGCTTGTTGCCTTTCCGTCCCACATTCCGACAGTTTCAATGTCGCTGACGCTGTTGATGTAGGAAATCTTCTGGCCGCTGTTTTCGCCCTTCTCGACGTCGATGGTCTTTTCCTTGTCGAAATAGACCATCACCACATTGGCTTTCCCCTGGCCGGCGCCAATCTTGATCTCAAGCTCATCGCCTCGCATCTGCGCATCGATAGGGACATTCAGCCCCTTGCCGTCGGTCGAGAAGCCGTCGATCTTTCCGTTGATCGCCGAGAGATCGGAACCAGTCATATGATCACGGCCGTTGACGACGACCTGCGGCGTGTAAACGTTGCTGCGGCCGAGCATGCGGGCATAGCCGTACTGACGCTCGGTGTTCTGCTTGGAACTCAGCGTGTCGGTCCAGCCGAGATAGTTCCAGTAATCGACATGATAGGCGAGCGCGATCACATTGCCCTGGCCAACGATCTTGCGAAATGCGGCATCGGCTGGCGGACAGGATGAGCAACCCTGCGAGGTAAACAGTTCAACGACGCCCTTCGGCTTGCCGTCTTCGGCTTGAAGTGGCGCTGCGAGCACCAGACCGGCAATCAGCGAAATCAAAAAACGCGGCGACATTGCAACCTCTTTATCCAGGACATCGGGCGAACGAAGGCCGCGCGGCCTGATTGACGACCGTAGAGATAATCCTTCCGGTTCCAAACGGGAAGTAACGAAGGGGTGAGACATCCCCACCCGCCATCGCAGCCGGAACACATCGCCGTGAGCCCCGTCCCCGCAAAGAAAAACCGCCGGAGATTGCTCCCCGGCGGCAATTATCGTGTGCTTGTCTTAAGAATTAAGCAGCGAGGTCGCGCAGAACCGTCTGCAGGATGCCGCCGTTGTTGAGGTAGATCACCTCGTCGAGCGTATCGACGCGCGACAGCAGCGGGACGTCCTTCACCGAACCATCGCCATAAGTGATCTTGGCGATCTTCTTCTCGCGCGGCTTGATGTTCTCGAGACCTTCGATGGTGACGATTTCATCGCCCTTGAGGCCGAGGCTTGCCCAGGTCGTGCCTTCTTCGAAGACGAACGGGATGATGCCCATGCCGACCAGGTTCGAGCGGTGGATACGCTCGAAGGACTGGGCGATGACGGCCTTGACGCCGAGCAGGTTGGTGCCCTTCGCAGCCCAGTCGCGCGACGAGCCGTTGCCGTATTCGACACCCGCGAAGATGACGAGCGGAACGCCCTCGGCCTTGTACTGCATGGCCGCGTCGTAGATCGATTCCTCTTCCTTCGACGGGTAATGGATGGTGTAGCCACCTTCCTTGCCGTTCGGGCCGAGCATGTGGTTGCGGATGCGGATGTTGGCGAAGGTGCCGCGCATCATCACTTCATGGTTGCCGCGGCGCGTGCCGTACTGGTTGAAGTCAGCAACACCGACATTGTGCTCGATGAGGTAGGCACCGGCAGGAGACGCCGCCTTGATCGAACCGGCCGGGGAAATGTGGTCGGTGGTGATCTTGTCGCCGAAGAGACCGAGAACGCGCGCACCCTTGATGTCGGAAATGCCCGTGCCGGTCTTGCCCATGCCGACGAAATACGGCGGGTTCTGAACGTAGGTCGAGTTGTCGTCCCAGGCATAAGTCTGGCCCGGAGGAACCTGAACGGCCTGCCAGTTGACGTCGCCCTTGAACACGTCGGCGTACTTGGTTTCGTAAAGTTCGCGGGTGACGTATTTCTGGATGAATTCCTGGATCTCGTGCGAGGTCGGCCAGATATCCTTCAGATAGACCGGGTTGCCGTTCTGGTCTTCACCGATCGGCTCCTTGGTCAGGTCCTTCTGGACCGTGCCGGCAAGCGCATAGGCGACGACGAGCGGCGGGGAAGCGAGGTAGTTCGCCTGAACGTCAGGAGAAATACGGCCTTCGAAGTTGCGGTTGCCCGAAAGGACGCCCGAAACGATCAGACCCTTGTCGTTGATCGTCTTCGAGACCGGTGCCGGCAGCGGACCGGAGTTGCCGATGCAGGTCGTGCAGCCGAAGCCGACGAGGTTGAAGCCGAGCTTGTCGAGATCGGCCTGCAGGCCCGACTTCGCCAGATATTCGCCAACGACCTGCGATCCAGGTGCGAGCGAGGTCTTGACCCACGGCTTGGTCTTCAGGCCCTTGGCAACGGCGTTGCGGGCGAGAAGGCCGGCAGCGATCAGAACCGACGGGTTGGAGGTGTTGGTGCAGGAGGTGATCGCAGCAATGGCGACGTCGCCATGACCAAGATCGAAATCGGTGCCTTCGACCGGGTAGCGGTTCGAGAGCTGGCCTGGCTTCTTGTAGTCGGCGTCCATCGAACCGGCGAAACCGGCAGCGATGTTTTCGAGCGGGATGCGGCCTTCCGGGCGCTTCGGGCCGGCCATGGCAGGTACGACGTCGCCGAGGTCGAGTTCCAGCGTATCGGTGAAGACGAGGTCGGAACCATCGCCATCGCGCCACATGCCCTGAGCCTTGGAATAGGCTTCGACGAGCGCGATACGCTCCTTGGTGCGGCCGGAAACGTTGAGATAGTTGATGGTTTCGCCGTCAACCGGGAAGAAGCCGCAGGTCGCGCCATATTCCGGACCCATGTTGCCGATCGTCGCGCGGTCGGCGAGCGGCATGTTGTCCATACCCGGGCCGAAGAATTCGACGAACTTGGAAACAACGCCCTTCTTGCGCAGCATCTGCACGACCATCAGCACGAGGTCGGTCGCGGTAACGCCTTCCTTGAGCTTGCCGGTCAGCTTGAAGCCGATGACCTCAGGCAGAAGCATCGAGACCGGCTGGCCGAGCATGGCCGCTTCGGCTTCGATACCGCCAACGCCCCAGCCGAGAACGCCGAGACCATTGATCATCGTCGTGTGGCTGTCGGTGCCGACGCAGGTATCCGGATAAGCGATCGTTTCGCCATCCTCTTCCTTAGTCCAGACGGTCTGGCCGAGATATTCGAGGTTGACCTGGTGACAGATGCCGGTGCCCGGAGGAACGACGCGGAAATTCTTGAACGCCTGCTGGCCCCACTTCAGGAAGCGGTAGCGCTCGCCGTTGCGCTGGTATTCCAGCTCGACGTTCTTGGCAAAAGCCTGCGGCGTGCCGAATTCGTCGACGATGACGGAGTGGTCGATGACGAGATCGACGGGAACCAGCGGGTTGATCTTCTCGGGGTCGCCACCGAGTGACACCATCGCGTCGCGCATTGCGGCGAGGTCGACGACGGCGGGAACGCCGGTGAAGTCCTGCATCAGCACGCGCGCCGGGCGATAGGCGATTTCGTTTTCGACGGTGCCCTTGTTGTTCAACCACTCGGCAACGCCGAGGATGTGCTCCTTGGTGACCGACTGGCCATCTTCGAAGCGCAGCAGGTTCTCCAGCAGAACCTTCATCGAATAGGGAAGCTTCGAAACGCCCGGAAGACCATTCGCCTCAGCCTTGGGAAGGCTGTAATAGACGTAGTCCTTACCATCGACAGTGAGGGTGGAGCGACAATTGAAGCTGTCAAGAGACTTAGACACGAGATACCCCGTTTCTGATAGCCAACACAGTCGTGCGAACGCCTATGCACTTAATGCACATCAGGATGCGGGTACGGCCATTTCCGCTGTCCGCACGTGGAAAGAATATTCCATGTTCGGCGCAAGGATGAAGTTCACGCCGACCGCTGGCGTGGTTGCGGGTCTTATAGATAATTTCTAAGAATGGTGCCAGATACTGCGTGGCCCATTTCGGACATTTTTTGCGTCGCGATGACTAAAATCTTAATCAACGGAAACGCCATGCGTCTGACTGCCGAAAATCTCTCAGCGCGCCGCGGCGAAGACCTGATTTTCAAGGATATCTCGTTCCGCATCGAAGCCGGCGAAGCACTGGTTTTGACAGGGAAAAATGGATCAGGAAAGTCCACTTTACTGCGTGTTATGGCGGGACTTCTGCGGCCCGAAACCGGCAGCGTCCGCTTCACTGATTCGCAGGGCTCTTCAGAACATCGCGCCAGCGAAATCAGCCACTATCTCGGCCACCGCAACGCGATGAAAAGCGAGCTCACGGTCGCCGAAAATCTGACCTTCTGGCAGGACTTTCTCGGCAACGCTTCCGGTGGCGAGGGGCTATCGGTTTCCGACGCCGCGGAGGCCGTCGGCCTGCCGGGCATCACCCACCTCCCCTTCGGCTATCTCTCCGCCGGTCAGCAACGCCGCTTCGCCTTCGCCAAATTGCTCGTCGCCTACCGCCCGGTGTGGATCCTGGATGAACCGACTGCTGCGCTCGACACGAGTGCAGACAAAATGTTTGCGGCGCTGATTGCCGCGCATCAGGAGAAGGGCGGGATCGTGCTGGCCGCGACGCATCAGCCGCTGGGGCTGGAAAATGCAAGGGAATTGCGGATGACCGGATTTGCCGGGGTGGATCAGGGGGTGTGGGGATGAAGAATACAGTCAGCCCCGGCGCCAGCATTACCCCCCTCTGCCCTGCCGGGCATCTCCCCCTCAAGGGGGGAGATCAACCTGTTGCGACGGCCCCGCTAAATAGTGACAAGAGAGCGAGCGGTCGCGCCCAGCCAATCTCCCCCCTTGAGGGGGAGATGTCCGGCAGGACAGAGGGGGGTACTCCACGCTCAACCGGCAACGAGGGCCACCTCCAATGACCGCCCTCTTCCTCCGCGACCTGAAGCTCTCCATCCGCGCCGGCGGCGGCGCGCTCATCGGCGTCTTGTTCTTCCTGACCGTCGTCGCCGTCATCCCCTTCGGCGTCGGCCCCGATCTCAACCTGCTTTCCCGCATCGGCCCAGCCATTGTCTGGATCGGCGCGCTGCTATCGGCCCTTCTCGGCCTCGACCGCTTGTTCCAGGCCGAGCGCGACGACGGATCGCTGGATCTTCTGCTGATGCAGGAAACACCGTTGGTGCTGACCGTCCTCGTCAAATGCCTCGCCCACTGGACCGCCACCAGTCTGCCGCTGGTTATCGCCTCGCCGCTGCTCGGCCTCTTCATGAACATGAACGAAACGGCGATCGGCGCCACGATGCTAACGCTGCTGGTCGGCTCGCCCGCCATCACCTTCATCGGTGCCGTCGGCGCAGCCGTCGCGGTTGCCCTGCCGCGCGGCGGGCTGCTGGTCTCGATCCTCGTGTTGCCGCTCGCCATTCCAGTGCTGATCTTCGGCGTCAGCGCCAGCTATGCCGCCGTCGAGGATCCGGCACCTTTCCTGCCGCCCTTCCTTATTCTCATCGCATTGACGCTGTTCTTTGCGGTCATCGGCCCGGCAGCGGCAGCGCTGGCACTCAGAAACACGTCGGATTGATCATGGCGTTGACCGGCATCAATTGCGGGAAGAACCCGTTCAAGGTAAAGAACCGCTCATGAGCGAAACAAGCCTTGCCATCAGCAAATTCAGCGACCTCGCGAACCCCACGCGGTTCCTGGCGCTGGCACAACGCGTCATTCCCTGGATGGCCGGCATCACAGCTCTCTGTCTGGCCGTGGGGCTGTATCTCAGCTTCGCGACCGAAGGCGACTACCAGCAGGGCGAAACCGTCCGCATCATGTACATCCATGTGCCCTCCGCCTGGCTGGCGATGATGTGCTACACGGTGATGAGCATCTCGGCGATCGGCACGCTCGTCTGGCGCCACCCGCTGGCCGACGTCGCAGCCAAATCCGCGGCACCCCTCGGCGCCGCCTTCACCCTGCTTGCGCTCGTCACCGGTTCGCTATGGGGCAAGCCGATGTGGGGGACCTGGTGGGTATGGGATGCCCGCCTGACTTCTGTCTTCGTGCTCTTCCTCATGTATCTCGGACTGATCGCGCTGAACCGCGCGATCGACGATCCCTCGAAGGCCGCCCGCGTCGTCGCCGTGCTGATCCTCGTTGGCTTCGTCAACATCCCGATCATCAAGTTCTCGGTCGAATGGTGGAACACACTGCATCAGCCGGCAAGCGTCATGCGCCTCGATGGCCCGGCGATCGATCCGGAATTCCTGCGCCCGCTCTTCGTCATGGCCATCGGATTCACGCTGCTGTTCTTCACGCTGCACATCATGGCGATGCGCAACGAGATCTGGCGCCGCCGTGTCGCCGCGCAGCGCAGGCTTGCGGCCCGTCTGGCAAGCCGCGAGGACTGATCGATGTCTCACGCTTTGTACGTCTATAGCGCCTACGGCTTTGCTGCCGTGATCACCATAGCCGTCACGCTCTGGATCTGGGCCGATGGCCGCGCCCGTCAGAAGGAACTCGCCGCTCTGGAAGCGTCCGGCATCCGCCGCCGCTCGGCACGGCCGAAGGGCAGCGAATGAGCGCGCCCGAAACCCAGCCGGCAGCCCGCCGCGGCCTCAGCCGCTATGTCGTGGCATTGATCCCGCTCGTCGTCTTCGGCGGCATCGCCGCCACCGCCGGGAAAATGCTCTACGACCAGGATTTCCACGGCAAGGACATTTCCGAGATTCCCTCGGCGCTGCTCGGCACCAAGGCACCATCGCTGAACCTCGCCCCGCTTGAAGGCTCGAACCTTCCGGCACTCACCGATGCGGCCGTGAAGGGCAAGCTGACGCTCGTCAACGTCTTCGCCTCCTGGTGCATCCCCTGCCGCCAAGAGCATCCGATCCTGAAGCAGCTGGCCGCCGACGGCAGGCTGAACATTGTCGCCATCAACTACAAGGACAAGAGTGCGAACGCGCTCCAGTTCCTGAACGAGCTCGGCAACCCCTTCAACGCCATCGGCGTCGATCCGAACGGCAAGGCGGCGATCGACTGGGGTGTCTATGGCGTCCCGGAAAGCTATCTCGTCGGCCCAGACGGCACGATCCTCTACAAGCGCGTCGGCCCCTTCGATGAGATCAGCATGAAGGAAGGGCTGTTTCCGGCAATGGAGAAGGTGCTGGGAAAACCGGCGTCCTAAACCGCACTCTGCCAGGCCTTCACGGCCTCGACCGGCCAGACCAGCATCAAGACATTGAGCGTCAGATTATCCCGGATCATATAGCCGGTGAAAATCTCGAAGAAGATGGCGATCGCCACCGTCAGCGCCACAGGCGCACGCGCCGCGAAGAAGAAACCGACGACCATGAAAACGGCATCCATCGCCGAATTGAGAATGCTGTCGCCGTAGTAATCGAGCGAGATCGTCGCGGCGCGATAGCGGTCGATAATGATCGGCGAATTCTCGAGCAGTTCCCAGCCGGATTCGATCACCAGCGCAAGCAGCAATCTCGCGCCGATCGGCTTGTTGCGCAGCACGAGATGCGCCAGCCCATAAAACAGGAATCCGTGAATGATATGCGACGGCGTGTACCAGTCGGAGAGGTGCTGCGAATTGCCGCTGGAATTGACGGTGCCTTCCCAGAGCTTGACGTAGCCGCAAGTGCAGATCGGCGTGCGGCCCATGAAATATTCGGCCACAATCTGCGCCAGAAGCACGCCAATGCAAGCGATGAACCAGAAGTTTTGATGTTTCGTCCGCTCAGCCGTGCCGTCGAAGCTCACTTGTCGGTTTCTCCGGCAGGCTGCACCGTGTGTTTCAGGATCAGCGGCATCTGCGCCATGGTGAAGATGATGGTAACAGGCATCGTGCCCCAGACCTTGAAGGCGATCCAGAAGTCATCGGAGAAATTCCGCCATACGACTTCATTGAGCACGGCCAGAAACAGGAAGAAGATGCCCCACCGCAGCGTCAGCTTGCGCCATCCCTCAGCATCAAGCTGGAAGGCGGCGTTGAACACATAGCCGAGCAAGGACTTGCCCAAGGCAAGGCCGCCCAGCAGCGCTACACCGAACAGCGCATTGACGATCGTCGGCTTCATCTTGATGAAGGTTTCGTTCTGCAGATAGATCGACAGCGAGCCGAAGATCAGCACGACGATACCCGAGACGAATGGCATGATCGGCAGATGGCCGAGGATGATCTTCGAGGCAACCAGGGAAATGACGGTCGCCGCCATGAACAGGCCGGTGGCGACGAACAGTGGACCACCAAGCTCGCTCAGAGCCGGAAACCGGTCGACCAGCCACTGGCCGCGCAGATTGGCGAAGAAGAAGATCAGCAGCGGCCCGAGCTCGAGCGCCAGCTTCAGCAGCGGGTGATGCCGCTCGGCGGAAGAGGGCGTGATATCGCTTTCGGTGGTCATGCGTGCGTCGAACCTATTCGTTTGTCAGGCGCGGCATGCGCGCCCTTCTCGTCATATCTGTGGCATCATTGCCCGAGACCGGCAATGGCATGGGCAAAATCCTCGGCCTCGAACGGCTCCAGATCGTCCACACCCTCACCGACGCCGATGAAATAGACGGGCAGCTTATGCTTGGCGGAGATCGCCACGAGGATACCGCCGCGCGCCGTGCCGTCGAGCTTGGTCATGATCAGGCCGTTGACGCCGGCGACATTGCGGAAGATTTCCACCTGGTTGAGGGCGTTCTGCCCTGTTGTCGCGTCCAGCGTCTGCAAAACGGTGTGCGGCGCGTCGGGATCGAGCTTGCCGAGCACGCGCACGATCTTTTCCAGCTCCGCCATCAGCTCGGCCTTGTTCTGCAGGCGTCCGGCGGTATCGATGATCAGCACGTCGCATTTCTTCGCCTTGGCCTGCTCGAAGGCATCATAGGCAAGACCGGCGGCATCGGCGCCCAATTTCGTGCCGATAAATTCCGACTTGGTGCGGTCAGCCCAGATCTTCAGCTGCTCGATCGCCGCAGCGCGGAACGTATCACCGGCGGCGACCATGACCTTCAGCCCGGCGCCGGAGAGCTTGGCGGCCAGCTTGCCGATCGTCGTCGTCTTTCCGGTGCCATTGACGCCGACGACAAGGATGACATGCGGCTTGTGGCTGAGATCGAGCTGCAGCGGCTTGGCGACCGGCTTCAGCACCTTGGCGATCTCGCTGGCCATGATCCGGCTGACGTCTTCGCCTGTTACGTCCTTGCCGTAGCGCTCGGACGCCAGCGTATCGGTGACGCGCATCGCCGTCTCGACGCCAAGGTCGGCCTGGATCAGCAGGTCTTCGAGGTCCTGCAGCGTTTCGTCATCGAGCTTGCGTTTGGTGAAGAGCGCGGCGATCTGGCCGGTGAGCTGCGAGGAGGTACGGGCAAGGCCGGCTCGCAGGCGCTGGAACCAGGTGAGCTTGGGCTGCGGGGCGAGTGGTTCGGGTTCGGAGGCGGCAGTGCCGGTGGCGAAGCCCTTGGGAAGGATGAGCGACTCGGCTGGTGATGCCTCGGCGGCCGTGGGTGACGATTCGTCGAGGTCGGTGGGCGGGGTACCCCCCTCTGCCCTGCCGGGCATCTCCCCCTCAAGGGGGGAGATCGGCTGGGCGCGCTCGCTCGCTTCTGGAGCTATTTCGTTTTCCACCGAAACCGCTGCAGTTTCCGGCTCGGCGCTGTCAGCGAGCTCTTCGGGCGCTATGCTGGCACCAGCGGCCGCCTCGACCTCCAGCTGATCTCCCCCCTTGAGGGGGAGATGTCCCGGAGGGACAGAGGGGGGTGTTTCCGCAGGTATTGTGCTTTGGTCTTCAGTTTGGGCCTCAGCTTCCGCCTGCAACAGCGACAACGGCACGACACCGATATCACCCAGCTGCTCGGCATCCGGCAGGATCGCTGGCTCTTCCTCCTCTGGAGCTACCGTCTCAGCCTCGGCAACATCCGCAACCGGCCCACCGGCCGTATCCACCTCTTCCGGCAGAACCGGATCGGCAGCGACAGGCAGCTCGTCCTTCACCGGCTCGACGACAGGCGCAAGCTCGTCGGGCTTTGCCTCCTCGAGCGGCTTGCCGAAAGTGAAGACCTTTTTGATGAAACTGAACGCCATTTGAATTCCGTAAACTCAGGCGGCTTCCGTCGCCGTCAATTGCATGTCGAGGTGCTTGCCGTTGTGGCCGGTGATCTCGGCCTGCAGTAGGGAGCGCGGGCGAAGGCCGGGAGCGGTGGCGAGCGTGAAGTTTTCCGTATGTGCCAGACCGTTGTTTTCCACCAGCAGCCACTGCCGCGTTCCGACCATTCTGTCCAGATGGGAGCGATGCAGCGTCTGTCCAGTGGCGCGCAGCCGCGCGGCGCGGTCCTTGATCAGCGAACGATCGAGCTGCGGCATGCGGGCGGCGGGTGTTCCGGGACGCGGGCTGTAAGGGAAAACGTGCAGATGCGCGATATCAGCCTCTTCCGCGAGGCTGGCGGCATTGGCGAACATCTCCTCGGTTTCAGTCGGGAAACCGGCAATCATATCCGCACCGAAAGCCATTTCCGGGCGCAGGCGCCGCACCTGAGCCACAAAATCGAGCGCATCGGCGCGGCTGTGCCGCCGCTTCATGCGCTTCAGGATCATGTCGTCGCCATGCTGCAGCGACAGATGCAGATGCGGCATGAAGCGCGGCTCGTCGGCGATCAGGTCGAAGAGATGCTGGTCTGCCTCGATACTGTCGATCGACGAAAGCCGCAGGCGGCGGATATCGGGAAGCTGCTTCAGCAATGTCTTGGCGAGCAGTCCGAGCGTCGGCTGGCCCGGCAGATCGGCGCCATAGCTGGTCGCATCGACACCCGTCAGAACGATCTCGCTGTACCCGCCCTCGACCAGGTTGCGGGCCTGATCGACGACAGCCCCCATCGGCACCGAACGCGAGTTTCCGCGGCCATAGGGGATGATGCAGAAGGTACAGCGGTGATCGCAGCCATTCTGCACCTGGATGAAAGCGCGAACATGGCCGTCGATGTGCTTGACCATCTGCGGCGCCGTCGCCTTGACGCTCATGATGTCGTTGACGCGCAGCTTCTCTTCCGCCTTGACGCCGAAATCCGGCAGCGCGCGATAGGAGGCGCTCTTCAGCTTTTCTTCATTTCCGAGGACAGCATCGACCTCGGCCATCTCGGCAAAGACTTGGCTTTCGGTCTGCGCCGCGCAGCCGGTCACGATGATGCGGGCATGAGGATTACCGCGCCGCGCGCGGCGGATCGCCTGGCGTGCCTGGCGCACGGCCTCGCCGGTGACGGCGCAGGTATTGACGAGGATGGCATTGTTGAGCCCGGCCTTCTCGGCCTCCGCCCGCATCACTTCGGATTCGTAGGTATTGAGACGGCAGCCGAAGGTGATGACCTCGACGCCGCTCACCGCGCCTCGGCTCCCTGCTCCGCATCGCGTGCCCAGCTGCCTGTCTTGGGATCGACCATGCCTGACCATTCCCATTCGGCCGGGCCGGTCATGATGACGTGATCGTCGCGCTCGCGCCACTCGATCGAGAGCGATCCGGCATTCGGGCTGCTCGCAACCTTGATCGTCACATCTCGGCCCGTGCGGCCGGTGCGGGCGGCGGAAACGGCAGTGGCGCAGGCCGCCGAACCGCAAGCAAGCGTCAGGCCAGCGCCGCGTTCCCACGTGCGCGTGGTGATCGAAGACGGCGAGGTGACCTCAGCCAGGGTGATATTCGCCTTTTCAGGGAACATCGGGTGGTTTTCGAGCAGCGGCCCGAAACGGCCGAGATCGAAGGACATCACGTCCTTGTCGACCCAGAAGATCGCATGCGGATTGCCCATCGAGGCAACCGACGGTGAATGCAGCACCGGATTGTCGATCGGCCCGATCTGCAGTTCGATCCGGCTCGTATCGTAGAATTCTTCGGCAAGCGGGATCTTGTCCCATTCGAAAACGGGCTTGCCCATATCGACGGAAATCGTCCCATCCGCCTGCTCAACGGCATTGAGGATCCCGGCCACCGTCTGGAAGGTGAAGGCCTTCTTGCCGGTCTCGGCGGCGAGTGCCTGCACGACGCAGCGCGTGCCGTTGCCACAGGCCTGGGCCTTCGAGCCGTCGGAATTCAGGATATCGATCCAAGCGTCCGTACCCTGAGCCTTCGGATCATGGATCGCCATGATCTGATCGAACTGCGTTGCCGGATCGGCGTTCAGCGCAATCGCCGCAGCGGGCGTCACGGCATCCGGACGTCCACGCATATCGACAACCAGGATCTTGTTTCCAAGCCCGTTCATCTTCGCGAATTCGACCGTTGTGCTCATTGCTGCTGCTTCCATTGCTTTCGGCCTGTATATGGCGGAAATGCGGGGGAATTACCAGTAGGCCGCCGATAGCTCAAGCCTTGGGAACGTCGAACACTTCGCCTGCCCTCAGCGGCCGAAAACGGCCAGGCGCGATGCCGCGCGCCGCAAGCGCGGTCTCCAGCGCCTCGACTGGCGCATCGATTGCCTCGTTCGTCAGCTGGAACGTCGCGAAGTGGTGCCCTGCCACATAGGCGGCATTGGCGAGCTCCATGCCCTCCACCGCCTCTTCCGGGTTTTGATGCTGCCCCTTCATGAACCAGCGCGGCTCGTAAGCGCCGAACGGTAGGATGGCGAGCCGGAAGCCACCATGTTTCTCGCGGACGGCGCGGTAGTTGATGCCATCGTGAAAGCCGGTATCGCCGACATGGTAGATCTTGCCTGCCGGCGTCGAGATGACGAAGGCCGCCCAGAGCGCCATGCGCCTGTCACGCGTGCCGCGCGCCGACCAGTGATGGCAGGGCTCGGCATCGATGGTGACGCCCTCCCGATAGGAAAGCCGGTCGCCCCAATCCATATCGGAGATCTTCGCCTCGGGAATGGCGCGGTAGATGATCGTATCGTTGCCGAGAGGTGTCACGAAATGCGGGCCGTGCACCTCAAAGAGCCGCTTCAACGTCCTGATATCGAGATGATCATAGTGATTATGCGAGACGAGCACGATATCGATGGGTGGCAAATCCTCGAAACGGATGCCGGGGGGTGAAACGCGCCGCGGCCCGGCGAAGGAGAAGGGGCTGGCGCGATCCGACCAGACAGGATCCGTCAATATATTGAGCCCAGCGACCTGGATCAGCATCGTCGCGTGGCCAACCATGGTCACCCGCAAATCCTCGTCGCTGACGCGTTCTACGGGCTTGGCGGGCGGAAACGGGCTCTGCACCGCCTTCGGCCAGCGAAAACGCCCGCCGCCGAACTGCCAGCGCATCAATTCGCGAAAACCGAGCGGCTCGATCCCATCAGGATTGAAAAAATGGACGCCATCGAAATGGCCGGAGACCGGGCCGTGGTAATAGGCATTGCGCATCTTGGCGTCGGGCATGAACGGATGGACTCTCGTGTCGGGAGGATGCATTTGGGAAGGCGCAGGCGGTTTGAGAAGGACCGGAAGCGTGAATTTGCCCGCTCTGGCTTGACTTTCCGGCCGCTTTCCTGTTTACCGCGCCTCAATTCTGCGACGAGCGACATGACTCCGAGCCGCCGACCGGGACCTGATCCCGGAGGTCCACACCCGACAGCGCGATGCGCCCTCGGGTGCTTTTTGGCTTTGCGTCTTGTTTTCGTCAAGGAAAAGCACGAGGTTTCCGGCATATCCGGAAACACAAGGAAGAGCCTATGTTTGAAAACCTCCAGGACCGTCTTGGATCCATTCTCAATGGACTGACAGGCCGTGGCGCGCTTTCGGAAGCCGATGTTTCCGCTGCGCTGCGCGAGGTTCGCCGTGCCCTTCTGGAAGCCGACGTTTCGCTCGAAGTCGTCCGTGGCTTCACTGACCGCGTTCGCGAAAAGGCCGTCGGCGCCGAAATTCTGAAATCGATCAAGCCCGGCCAGATGGTCGTCAAGATCGTCCATGACGAGCTGATCGAAATGCTCGGCGGCGAAGGCGTGGGCGTCGATCTGCACGCCGTTGCCCCCGTCGTCATCATGATGGTCGGCCTGCAGGGCTCCGGCAAGACGACGACCTCGGCAAAGATCGCCAAGCGGCTCACCGACCGCGACAAGAAAAAGGTGCTGATGGCGTCGCTCGATACGCGCCGTCCCGCCGCCCAGGAGCAGCTGCGCCAGCTCGGCGTCCAGACCGGCGTCGATACGCTGCCTGTGATCGCTGGCCAGTCGCCGACCGATATTGCCGCCCGCGCCGTCCAGGCCGCCAAGCTTGGCGGCCACGACGTCGTCATCCTCGACACCGCCGGCCGCACGCATATCGACGAGCCCTTGATGGTCGAGATGGCCGACATCAAGAAGAAGTCGAACCCGCATGAAATCCTGCTGGTCGCCGATTCGCTGACCGGTCAGGACGCCGTCAATCTCGCCCGCAATTTCGACGAGCGCGTCGGCATCACCGGTCTCGTGCTTACCCGCATGGACGGTGATGGCCGTGGCGGTGCCGCCCTTTCGATGCGCGCCGTCACCGGCAAGCCGATCAAGCTCATCGGCGTCGGCGAGCGCATGGGCGAGCTGGAAGAATTCCATCCCCGCCGTATCGCCGACCGTATCCTCGGCATGGGCGACATCATCTCGCTGGTCGAGCGCGCCGCCGAAAACATCGATGCCGAAAAGGCAGCCGCCATGGCTGCCAAGATGGCCAAGGGCAAGTTCGACCTGAACGACCTCGCCGACCAGCTGCGCCAGATGCAGAAGATGGGCGGTATGGGCGGCATCATGTCGATGATGCCCGGCATGTCGGGCATGAAGGACAAGATGGCTTCGGCCGGCCTCAACGACAGCCTGTTCGGCCGCCAGCTCGCCATCATCTCCTCGATGACCAAGGCCGAGCGCGCCAATCCCGATATGCTGAAGCATTCGCGCAAGAAGCGTATCGCCGCGGGCTCCGGCACCGATGCCTCCGACATCAACAAGCTTCTGAAAATGCACCGCCAGATGGCGGACATGATGAAGATGATGGGCGGCAAGGGCAAAGGCGGCCTGATGAAGCAGATGATGGGCGGCCTCGCCGGCAAGATGGGTCTTGGCGGCATGGGTGGCGGAATGGGCGGCATGCCCGACCTCTCGAACATCGACCCGAAGCAGCTGGAAGCGCTCCAGAAGCAGGCTGAAGCGGCGGGTCTTGGAAAGCCGGGCGGCGGCATGCCGGGCCTCGGCGGACTTCCGGACCTGGGTGGCGCGAAGCTGCCGGGTCTGGGTGGCGGTTTCCCGGGGCTTCCCGGTTTGCCCAAGAAGAAGTGAAAGGGTCGCCTGAACGATGATTGATCCTGAAATCAAAGCCCAGCTTTCGAGCTACCGCCAGTCGATCGACAATATCGACGCGGCACTCGTCCACATTCTGGCCGAACGCTTCCGCTGCACCAAAGAGGTCGGCGTTCTCAAGGCCAAGTACCAGCTGCCGCCGGCCGATCCGGCGCGCGAGGAATACCAGATCGAACGCCTTCGCCGCTTGGCCAAGGATGCCAATCTGGATCCGGATTTCGCCGAGAAGTTCCTGAACTTCATCATCAAGGAAGTCATCCGGCATCATGAGCAGATCGCTGCGGACCACGCCGCAGCAAAATGAACCTGCCGCCCTACGAAGCGGTCAAGAAAAGCCTAAGGAGTAAATGACATGGCACTGAAAATTCGTCTCGCACGCGGTGGTTCCAAGAAGCGCCCGTACTACCACATCGTTCTCGCTGACGCCCGTTCGCCGCGCGATGGCCGCTTCCTGGAGAACCTC
Source organism: Rhizobium sp. 01N424 (assembly GCF_056399485.1). Taxonomy (NCBI): domain Bacteria; kingdom Pseudomonadati; phylum Pseudomonadota; class Alphaproteobacteria; order Hyphomicrobiales; family Rhizobiaceae; genus Rhizobium; species Rhizobium sp. 01N424. The sequence goes on along the minus strand of NZ_JBFTRK010000003.1, from coordinate 259,878 downwards.
GGTTCCTGGAACCCGATGCTCGCCAAGGACAACGACGCGCGCATCAAGCTCGACAACGACCGTATCAAGCATTGGCTCGATCAGGGCGCACAGCCGACCGACCGCGTTCTGCGCTTCCTGAACGAAGCTGGTCTCGCCAAGCGCGACACCAAGAACAACCCGGAAAAGGCAAAGCCAGGCAAGAAGGCTCAGGAGCGCGCTGCTGAGAAGGCTCAGAAGATTGCTGACGCCGCCGAAGCTGCAGCTTCCGCAGAATAATCCGCAAGGATTTCGTTTCGAACGGGCGGCATGGCGACATGCCGCCCGTTTTCGTTTTCATTCCGGCGCACTTCGTTTATGAGAGGCTTGAACTCGGATCGATGCAGACTTCGGATGAAGGACACCATGACAAAGCTTGAGAACCCCGTGCTGATGGGCACCATAGGCGGCGCGCAGGGCATCCGCGGGGAAGTTCGTGTCAAGCCTTATACGGCCGACCCGACGGCACTCGGCGATTACGGCCACCTGCACAGCCTCGATGGCCGCGTCTTCGAGATTCTCGAGCTGCGCGAGATGAAGAACATGGTCGTCGTCCGCTTCCGCGGCATCAACGACCGCAACGCCGCCGAGGCGCTGAACGGCCTCGAGCTCTATATGGAACGCGACAATCTTCCGGACGACGAACTGGAAGAGGACGAGTTCTACTATGCCGATCTCGAAGGCCTGGAAGCGCTCGACGACAAGGGCGTCAGCTACGGCACGATCACGGGCGTTTTCGATTTCGGCGCCGGCGATCTGCTGGAACTCAAGGGCCCCGGCAAACGCCCGGTGCTGATCCCCTTCTCCGAAGCTTCGGTGCTGGAGATCGACCTCGAAGGCGGCACGATCCGCATCGACCCGATGGCAGCCGGCTTGATCGACGATCCGGAAGACATCTCCAAGCTCGCCACCGGCAAGCCGAAGAAAAAGAAGTAAGCCATGGCCTTCCGGGCAAGCGTGCTCACCCTCTACCCGGAGATGTTTCCGGGCCATCTCGGCTTTTCGCTGTCAGGCAAGGCGATGGAGCGCGGGCAGTGGTCGCTCGATGCCGTCCAGATCCGCGATTTCACCGCCGACAAGCACCGGACGGTCGATGATACGCCCGCTGGCGGCGGCGCCGGAATGGTGCTGAAGCCGGATGTGCTCGCCCGCGCCATCGATACGGTCTCGGAAAACGACACCCGCCCGCGCCTGCTGATGAGCCCACGCGGCAAACCGCTGACGCAACAGCGCGTCCGCGAACTTGCCAGTGGCGATGGCGTCATCATCATCTGCGGCCGCTTCGAAGGCGTAGACCAGCGCGTCATCGAGGCACGCCAGCTCGAGGAAGTCTCGATCGGCGACTATGTGCTCTCAGGCGGCGAACCGGCGGCGCTGACGCTTCTCGACGCCATCATCCGTATCCTGCCCGGCGTCATGGGCAACGATCTCTCGGGCCTGCATGAAAGCTTCGAAGGCGGTCTGCTGGAGCATCCGCATTATACGCGTCCCCAGGAATGGGAAGGCCGCGAGATTCCCGCGATCCTGACCTCGGGCAATCACGGTGCCATCGAGAAATGGCGGCATGAACAGGCCGTCGCCCTGACCAGGAAACGACGGCCCGACCTCTTGGAAGAATAGGCGCCCGGAGACCAGGCGCCTTGTTTGTCAGGTGGCGGCGCCAACGGCAGAGCCGCGCGTGCTCATCCTCAGCACGTAATAGACCAGGCCACCGATGCCGACGCCGAAGAACCAGCCATAGGTACCCCACCAATCCGGCAGGATCGATGTGAAGGTCGGCAGGATCGACGAAAACACCACGCCGACGATGAATGCGATGAAGGCGTTCGCATGCCAGCCGTTCTGGAAGCGGAATTCGCCGTCTTCCCGGTAAAGGGCCGCGACATTCAGTTCGCCCTTCCGGATCAGATAGTAATCCACCATCATCACCCCGAAGATCGGCCCCATCGTCGAGCCGATGAAGTTGACGAAATGCGCCGCACCCGTCTCCCAGGGCGCGAACGGATAAAGCACCAGCGCGATCAGAGCCGCGATATAGCCGCCCCGCTTGAAGCTGATCTGCCGCGGGAAGACGTTCGAGAAGTCGAAGGCCGGAGACACGAAGTTGGCAACGACGTTGATGCCGAGCGTCGCGACCGCAAAAGTCAAAGCCGCCAGCAGCGCCAGGAACCAGCTGTCGAACTTCGCCGAGATCGCTTCCGGATGCAGCAGCACCTCGCCATAGACGGTGAAAGCCGCCGTCGTTGTCACGCCAGCAACGAGGCAGAAGGCGAGAAGATTGATCGGAAGGCCCCAGAGGTTGCCCTTGCGCAGGGTCTTGGTGTCCTTGGCGTAGCGCGAGAAATCGCAGAAGTTCAGATAGAGCGCTGCGAAATAGGTGATCCATGTCGCGGCAACGGCGGCCAGCGCCGGGAACGAACCGGGTTCGCCGGGCACGCCTGCATCCTTGGTCTTCTCAAGCAGAACATCGCGCGGGATTTCGCTGCCGAAGGAGAAGGTCCCCGCCTTGACGACGAGATAGACCGCAAGCACCAGCATCATGATCCAGACCGCAGGCCCGGCCCAATCCTGAAACTTGCGGACGGTTTCCATGCCGCGCTGGATGATCAGCAGCTGCAGCGCCCAGATGATCACATAGCAGATCAGCTCCAGCGTCGAGTGACCGAGCATATGGCTGTTCTGGTGGAAGGCGAGAATGCTGTCGTTGCGGATAAGGAGCGCAACGATCGCGCCCGAAGCCGCCGCCGTCTGCGCGCCATACCAGAAGCAGGCAACGACGGCGCGCACCAGCGCCGGGAGGTTGGCGCCGAACGTGCCGAAGGAAGCGCGGGCGAGAACTGGAAAGGGTACGCCCGTCTTGACGCCGGCATTGCCGACAAGGCTCATCAGGCAGAAGATGACCAGCGAACCGATACCGATCGCAATCACGAAATTGATGAAGCTGCCGCACAGCAGGAAAAGACTTGCGGCGAGGTAATAACCCCAAAGACTATGGACGTCGGATGTCCAAACGTTGAAGATACTGAAGGCGCCCCATTTCCTCTCTTCTGCAGGCGCCAGGTCCTCGTTATACAACGAAGGCGATGGATTGCTTATCGACATTCATTCCCCTCCAAATTCCCACGGGTCATGATTTGGCCCGAATCAGAATCTGCTCCTAAATTAGGCATTCGACAAATATTTAATCAGGGAACTCGCTGCCTTGATTGCGCGCAGCATCCGGCGGCAGGCATACGAGACCGGCGATCATTGCGGTTTTTCAGAGCGGGAGGGGTGACAAAGCCTGCGCGATAGGGTATGCGCACGCCCGGAATGGGAAAAAATCCCATCAACCACGTAAAGAAAAGCAGACGAATTCGCTCCTGCCTTCACCGGCATATATCCGAGGCTTCGCCAAAGATAGATCGTAGAGCGCTCTGGCTGTTGAACCAACAAAGAGGTTGAGTCATGAACGTCATTCAGCAGCTTGAGGCCGAACAGGTCGCCAAGATCGAAGCCAAGCGCACCCTGCCTGAATTCTCCCCGGGCGACACCGTCCGCGTCAACGTGAAGGTCACGGAAGGTACGCGTACCCGCGTCCAGGCCTACGAAGGCGTTTGCATCGCCCGCTCTGGCGGCGGCCTGCAGGAAAACTTCACGGTCCGCAAGATTTCCTACGGCGAAGGCGTCGAGCGCGTATTCCCGGTTTATTCGCCGATGATCGAAAGCGTCGAAATCGTTCGCCGCGGTAAGGTCCGTCGCGCCAAGCTCTACTACCTGCGCGACCGTCGCGGTAAGTCTGCCCGTATCGTTGAGGACACCGGCGTTCGCGCCCGCAAGCTCAACGACGCCGAGCGCGCCGCCGTTGCCGAGGAAAAGGCACGTCTGGAAGCTGAAAAGGTTGCAGCAGCACAGGCTCTCGCCGCCGAAAAGGCAGCAGCCGAAGCCGCTGAAGCAAAGGCAGCTGCAGAAGCAGCAGCCGCTGCTGAGCCTGCAGCAGAATAAGTTCTGCCCAGCGCAAAATTCTTGCATGAAAAGGCGGTCTTCGGGCCGCCTTTTCTGTTTTAGAGCCGCAGCCGCGCACTGGCCGCTCTTGCCATCGCCTTCTCTTCTATGACAGTTTCCGCCAGCCACATTTTACCGGGGATTTTCAGCATGCTTTTCCGCCGCACCATTCTCGCGGGCCTCGCGGCCCTTTCTCTTGCACCGCTCGCCGCTGCTACGGAAAGCCTGCCCGATCTCGGCGGCAAGTCGGTCGTGGTTGTCACCGAAAACGCCTATCCCCCGCTGCAGTTCGTCGATCCGAAATCCGGCAAGCAGATCGGCTGGGAATATGATGCGATGAACGAGATCGCCAAGCGGCTGAATTTCAAGGTCGAGTACCAGAACACCAGCTGGGACGCGATGATCCAGGCGGTCTCCGACAATCAGTACAACATCGGCATGACCGGCATCACCATCAAGGACGACCGCAAGGCGAAGGTCGATTTCTCCGACCCCTACATGCGCTCGCAGCAGTTCATGCTTGTCCGCGCCGATGAAAGCCGCTTCACCGACGGCAAGACCTTCGGCGCCTTCAAGGATGGCCTGGTCGGCGCCCAGCCGGGCACCTCGCCCTTCTATACCGCCGTCTACGAAATCCTCGACGGCAACGAGCAGAACCCGCGCATCAAGCTCTTCGAAACCTTCGGCGCCACCGTTCAGGCCCTGAAGACCGGAGACGTCGATACGGTGCTGACCGACGGCGTCGCCGCCAAGGGCTATGTGGATGCCTCGAACGGCACACTCAAGGTCATCGGCGGCCCGCTCGGCACCGAGGACTTTGGCTTCATCTTCCCGAAGGGCTCGGACCTCGTTGCCCCGGTCAACGCCGCCATTGCCAGCCTCAAGGCCGACGGCACGCTCGACGCGCTGAACAAGAAGTGGTTCCTCGACTACAAGATGGGCCAGTAATTCCGGATCATCGCAGATGGCGCCACACCCATCCCCGCGATCCGAGAAGGGCGACTATCCCTGGTGGCTGGTCGCCCTTGCCGTTATCGGCATCATCCTCGCCATCGTCATTGTCACCAACGGCATTTATGCGCAGGTCTTCCAGACCGTCTTCAACGGCGTCTGGATCACTGTTTTCGTCACCATCGTCGCCTTTGTGCTGGCAACGATCCTCGGCCTTGGAATCGCACTCCTCGGGCTGTCCGACAGCAAGGTGCTGCGGCAGATCTCGCGTTTCTATATCGAGATCATCCGCGGCATCCCCATGCTGGTGCTGCTGTTCTACGTCGCCTTCGTCGGCGCGCCCGGCATTGTCGCTGCCTATAATTTCCTGATCACGCCACTGGTGAAATCGGGCATAGCCGAGCCCATTCTCGTTCGCGACCTGTCGCTGATGTGGCGGGCGATCATCGCGCTGATGATCGGTTATTCCTCCTTCATCGCCGAAGTCTTCCGCGCCGGCATCCAGTCCGTCGATCACGGCCAGATCGAAGCCGCCAAGGCGCTCGGCCTGTCGCGCTATCACCGCTTCCGGCTCGTCATCTTTCCGCAGGCGATCCGCGTCATCTTCCCGCCGCTCTCCAACGACTTCGTCTCGATGGTGAAGGATAGTTCGCTGGTCTCCGTGCTCGGCGTCTCCGACATCACGCAGATGGGCAAGGTCTATGCCTCCGGCTCCTTCCGCTTCTTCGAGACCTATTCGATCGTCACCTACATCTACCTGATCCTGACGATCGGCCTGTCGCTGGGGTTGAGACAGGTGGAGCAGCGGATGCGCCGCAGGCACGGGCGATAGTCCTGACGATTCGAATTGCCGTTTATGAGAAAAATCGCTATATCCAGCCTCATGGAAAGCAAGTTCAAGTGCACAGGCGCGCATATTTTCGTGCTGCAGGACCATTATCGCCTGCCGGCGCGGTTCTTTGCGTGCGTTTCGGGCGCTCTCAACAGCCGACTTCGTTGATCGAATGACGGCCGGCGGGCTTTTCCGCCATTTCCTTTTTCCATTGCATCCAAAAACGGACATACCGCTATGAGCGCACTGCGTACCCTTTACGACAAGATCTGGGACGATCACCTAGTCGACGAACAGGCCAATGGCACCTGTCTTCTCTACATCGACCGCCATCTGGTCCATGAAGTCACCTCCCCGCAGGCTTTCGAAGGCCTGCGCATGACGAACCGCAAGGTTCGTGCGCCGGAGAAGACGCTGGCGGTGGTCGATCACAACGTTCCGACCTCTCCCGATCGCCACCTCGGCATCAAGAACGAGGAAAGCCGCATCCAGGTCGAGCAGCTGGCGATCAATGCCGCCGAGTTCAACGTCGAGTATTACTCGGAGAACGACAAGCGCCAGGGCATCGTCCACATCATCGGACCGGAACAGGGCTTCACCCTGCCGGGCATGACGATCGTCTGCGGCGACAGCCACACATCGACGCACGGCGCCTTCGGCTCGCTTGCCCACGGTATCGGCACCTCTGAGGTCGAGCATGTTCTCGCCACCCAGACGCTGATCCAGAAGAAGGCGAAGAACATGCTGGTGCAGGTCGACGGCCAGCTGCCGCCGGGCGTCACCGCCAAGGACATCGTTCTCGCCATCATCGGCGAAATCGGCACGGCCGGCGGTACCGGCTACGTCATCGAATATGCCGGTGAAGCCATCCGCGCGCTGTCGATGGAAGGCCGCATGACGATCTGCAACATGTCGATCGAAGGCGGCGCCCGCGCCGGCCTGATTGCGCCTGACGAGATCACCTTCGAATACCTGAAGGACAAGCCGCGTGCGCCGAAGGGCGCCGAGCGCGAACAGGCGATCGCCTACTGGAAGACGCTGAAGACCGACGAAGGTGCCCATTTCGACCGCATCGTCAAGCTCAACGCCGCCGAACTGCCGCCGATCGTCTCCTGGGGCTCCTCGCCTGAAGACGTCATCTCGGTTCAGGGCATCGTTCCGAACCCCGACGATATCAAGGACGAAACCAAGCGTACCTCCAAGTGGCGCGCGCTCGACTATATGGGCCTGAAGCCCGGTACGCCGATCACCGACATCAACATCGACCGCGTCTTCATCGGCTCCTGCACCAACGGCCGCATCGAAGACCTGCGCGAAGTTGCCAAGGTCGTCGAAGGCAAGACCGTTGCCTCCACCGTCAGCGCCATGATCGTCCCGGGCTCCGGCCTTGTGAAGGAACAGGCGGAGAAGGAAGGCCTCGACAAGATTTTCAAGGCGGCCGGCTTCGACTGGCGCGAGCCGGGTTGCTCGATGTGCCTCGCGATGAACGACGACCGCCTGAAGCCGGGCGAGCGCTGCGCCTCGACCTCCAACCGCAACTTCGAGGGCCGCCAGGGCTTCAAGGGCCGCACCCATCTCGTGTCGCCCGCCATGGCTGCTGCTGCGGCGATTGCCGGCCACTTCGTCGATATCCGCGAATGGAACTGAGCCTTTAGGTTCAGGACGTGAAAAGGGCGGCCTCGAGCCGCCCTTTTTTGTTTCTGAATAATATCAGAACGTCGCCGTGTAGGGATCCGGCCCCATCCGGGCGCCCTTGTCATCAAGCTTGGCGATCGCGGCCATATCGTCTGCATCCAGCTTGAAATCGAAGACGTTGAAATTCTCTTCAATGCGTGACGGCGTTACCGATTTCGGGATCACCACCAGTCCGGTATCGATATGCCAGCGGATGATCACCTGCGCCGGCGTCTTGCCATGCTTCTTGGCGATCTCACCGATGACGGAATTGGCGATGAACTTGCCCTGCCCGAGCGGGCTCCAGGATTCCGTTACGATGTTGAGCTTCTTGTGCGCCTCCTGCGCCGCCTTCTGCTGGAAGTCGGGATGCAGCTCGATCTGGTTGATCACGGGCACGACGCCGGTATCGCCGATGATGTGCTCCAGATGATCCGGATAGAAGTTCGACACGCCGATCGAGCGTGCCCGGCCCTCTTCCTTAATTTTCACGAAGGCCTTCCAGGTCTCGCGGTAGAGGCCGCGATGCGGCGACGGCCAGTGGACGAGGTAGAGATCGACATAGTCCATGCCGAGCTTCTTCAGGCTGCCGTCGAAGGCGCGAAGCGTATTGTCATAGCCCTGATCGGGGTTGCGCAGCTTGGTGGTGATGAAAACGTCCTTGCGGTCGAGACCGGAGGAGCGGAGGCCTTCGCCAACGCCCTGTTCGTTGTCGTAGCCGGACGCCGTGTCGATATGGCGGTAACCGGCCTGCAGCGCCTTCAGCACCGTCGGCGCGGCGATATCCTGCGGCGTCTGCCAGACGCCCAGGCCTACCTGCGGAATGGAATGACCGTCATGGAAAGTAATGATGGGTTGATTGGCCACAATATGTCTCCGTCAATTTGAAAGCCGGCGCGCCCGAGGCAGCGCGACGTCGAGAAGCCATATAGGACGGCGGCCAAGAATTATCACCCCTTGAGATTCAGAGAACCCGAACGACCGTGCCCTTGCGCATGTGGGGCAGCATGCGGCGCATGTCCTGCGGCTTGACGGCAACGCACCCGTCCGTCGGCTGGTAGCCGGGGCGGATCAGGTGGAAGAAGATCGCCGAGCCGCGATAGCGCGCCCGCGAAGACACGTTCCAGTCCATGACGAGGCAGACGTCGTAAAGGCCGTCCTTGCGCTTCAGTTCCTCATGGCTCGGTTTGAACGGCGCCTTGACCAGGCGGTTATAGTTGGCGTTCTCCGCCTGATCGCACCAGAGCATGCCGGCACGGATGCGCGAAAGCGCAAGCGGTGTCGCGATCCGCTGTGGACGCTCGCCGCGCCGGAAGCCGTACAGCAGCTTCATCGAGGCCACCGGCGTTGCCCCATCCCCCTCGCGCTTCAAGACGCTACGGCCCGTCCGGCCGATCGCTGCAGGCACGACGATAGGCCCGCACTGCACCAGCGCCCGGCTCTTTTTTCCCGGTTGAGGCCTGACAAGGATGGTGGAGATACGCTTTGCCGCTCTCTGCCTTGTTTTTTCCATTATTGTCACATGTTTTTGTTTTGCTTGGATGTTCGATGAAATCATATCGATCCGGGCGCTGCAACCGCGCGTCTTGCGCTCTTTGCCAATCATCGAATTTGGCGTAGGACTTGTAAGACGGAACCTGAGGAACAAAGCCGCATGACCGCACGCACCATTCTTCTGGTGGATGACGATGACGACCTCCGCGAAACCCTGACGGAGCAGCTCGCGCTCTATGAGGAATTCACGGTTCTCCAGGAATCGACCGCCGGCAAAGGCGTGCAGGCTGCCCGTGGAGCACCGATCGACCTTCTGATCATGGACGTCGGCCTGCCTGACATGGACGGCCGCGAAGCCGTCAAGCTGCTGCGCAAGGGCGGCTTCAAGGCACCGATCATCATGCTGACCGGCCACGACACCGATTCCGACACCATTCTCGGTCTTGAGGCCGGCGCAAACGATTACGTGACGAAGCCCTTCCGCTTCGCCGTCCTGCTCGCCCGCATCCGCGTGCAGCTGCGCCAGCACGAGCAGAGCGAAGACGCGACCTTTACGGTCGGTCCGTATCTCTTCAAGCCCAGCCAGAAGCTGCTGACCGCCGAAAACGGCCAGAAGATCCGGCTGACGGAAAAGGAAGCGGCGATCATCCGCTATCTCTATCGCGCCGAACAGAAGGTCGTGACCCGCGACGTGCTGCTCGAAGAGGTCTGGGGCTACAATTCCGGCGTCACCACGCACACCCTGGAAACCCACGTCTATCGCCTGCGCCAGAAGATCGAGCGCGACCCGTCCAATGCCGAAATCCTCGTCACCGAGAACGGCGGATACAAGATCATACCGTGAGGCAGATGCGCAGATGGCGCTGACAGACGACATCCACACGCTCTCGCAGCTGCCGCTCTTCAACGGCATGTCCGACGACCAGCTCCGCCTGGTCGCCTTCGGCGCCGATCGTCGTGTCATCTCCACCGGCCAGATGCTGTTCCGCGAAGGCTCTCCGGCGGAGAGCGCCTATGTGGTCACCAGCGGCGCGCTGGAACTCACCGTGATGGACAAGGATGGGCATCATCGCGTGCAGCGTGTCGCGGGACCCGGAACACTGCTTTCCGAACTTGCGCTGGTGACGCTGGTGGAGCGCAAATATACCGCGGTCGCCCGCGAGGATACCGGCATCATCCGCATCACTCGCTCGCTCTTCCATCGCCTCATCGAGGAATATCCGGAAGCCGCCAAACTCATCGAAAACCGTATCCGCGACAACATCGCGGAGCTCGCTGCGCGCGCCACGGCGCAGCTCCACCGCTTTTCCTGATCAGAGATTGAAGTAGGCCGTCACGGGAACGTGGTCGGATGGCTTTTCCCATCCGCGCGCTTCCTTGAGGATCTCGACACGCTGCAGCAGCGGCCCAAGATCGGATGATGACCAGATGTGGTCGAGCCGGCGGCCCTTGTCGGCCGCTTCCCAATCCTTGGCGCGGTAGCTCCACCACGTATAGAGCTTCTCATTGGCGGGCACATGCTGGCGCATCAGATCGAGCCAGGCGCCGCGCTTGATGACCTCAAGCAGCCCCTCGGTCTCAACAGGCGTATGGCTGACGATCTTAAGCAACTGCTTGTGCGACCAGACGTCGTGCTCCAGCGGCGCGATGTTGAGATCGCCGACCAGGATCGAGGACGTGTTGGGCTCGGCATTGGCCTTCAGCAGCTTCATCTCATCGACGAAATTGAGCTTGTGAGCGAATTTCGGGTTGATTGTGATGTCAGGCTCGTCGCCGCCTGCAGGCACATAGAAATTATGCAACCGGATCCGGCGCCCGCCACGTTCGAAGATACCCGAGATATGCCGCGCATGGCCGACATCGCCGTAGTCGAAGCGGTGATCCTCGACGATCGGCAGCCGCGATGCGATCGCCACGCCATGATAGCCCTTCTGGCCGTGAAACAGGATGTGCTCGTAGCCCATCGCCTTCAGCGGCGCCAAAGGGAACAGTTCGTTCGGAACCTTGGTTTCCTGCAGGCAGAGAATATCGGGCTGATGCTTGAGCAGGAATTTCTCGACGATCGGCATCCGGAGACGGACGGAATTGATGTTCCAGGTCGTGATCGAGAAGCTCATGCCAATGCCTTTCATCGAGGGGTGAAAAGGCTCTAGAGCAAAGCCGCGCCGGAGGAAACGGGCGACAAAAGAAAACGCCCGGACAAAGCCGGGCGTCGCCTCAATGAGATGAGATCGGCAGGATCAGTCGCGCGAGGCGGCCGTCCCAGGAATGCTTTCGTAAGGCACCCGGAACACCTTGTCGTCGAACTGCACGCCGGTCTTGACGTTGAACACCATCACGGAGGTGTCCTTGCCCTGGTTGTCGGTGATCGTCCACTGGCGCAGGTCATAGGTCTTCGGATCGAACATCATGGTGATCGTCGAATTGCCGAAAACGGTATTGTTGCCAAGCGCGATCGTCGTCAGGTCCGACTCTTCCTTGACGCTCTTCACCGAACCATCGCTGAGATTGATCTTCTGTGCCAGCAGCAGGCTGAGCGGCGTCTTCGACAGCGGATAGAGGTTCCAGGTCTTGAGCTTCAGATTGCCGATCGCGACATTCTTGCCGTCGGCAATCACCCGGATTGGCGACGGGTCGTCGTAGTTGAAGCGCAGCTTGCCGGGCCGTTCGATGAAGAACTTGCCACCCGTCTGCTCGCCGCGCGGACCAAACTGCACGAACTCGCCCTGCATGGTACCGACGCTCGAAAAATGGTCGGCGATCGCCTGTGCCGTCGAAGAGCCCGCGGCTGCCGCCTGAGCAAAAGCATTGAACGGTAATGCGGCCGACAAGGCGCCGAGCGCCATCGCGCCCAGCATATGGCGGCGCGTCAGCGAAAAGCCGTTCAGGAATGAATCGGAGTTGTTCATCTAGGTCTCCTTTATGCGACCTGCTTGCTGCCGAAAGGCGGCGTCTTCATGGCGCAGACGCATAGCTGCGAGAGGTAACGTTTTCGAGGCGATCAGGTTTCCGTGAAGCCGTTGCCTCGAAAGATTTTTTCGCGTGTCAGCGATCGAGTATATCACTTTCCGTCGGAACGAGGATCTCGCGTTTACCAGCATGGTTGGCGGGACCGATGATTCCTTCCTGCTCCATACGCTCGATCAGCGATGCAGCACGGTTATAACCGATGCCGAGACGGCGCTGAACATAGGACGTGGATGCCTTGCCATCGCGCAGCACGATGGCCACCGCCTGGTCGTAGGGATCGTCGGAATCGGCAAGATTGGAGGTGCCGGCCGGGCCGCCACCGTAGTCACCGTCTTCGTCGTCGTCGGCCGTGATCGCATCGAGATACTGAGGCGCGCCCTGCGTCTTCAGGAACGAAACGATCTCCTCGACTTCCATATCGGCCACGAACGGGCCGTGGACACGCTGGATGCGGCCGCCGCCGGCCATGTAGAGCATGTCGCCCATGCCGAGCAGCTGTTCTGCGCCCTGTTCGCCAAGGATGGTGCGGCTGTCGATCTTCGACGTCACCTGGAAGGAGATGCGGGTCGGGAAGTTCGCCTTGATCGTACCGGTGATGACGTCGACGGACGGACGCTGCGTCGCCATGATGACATGGATACCAGCGGCACGCGCCATCTGCGCCAGACGCTGCACCGCGCCTTCGATATCCTTGCCGGCGACCATCATCAGGTCGGCCATTTCGTCGATGATGACGACGATATATGGCATCGGCTGCAGATCGAATTCTTCCGTCTCGTACATCGCCTCGCCGGTATGGCGGTCGAAGCCGGTCTGCACGGTACGCGAGATCTGCTCGCCCTTGGCAAGCGCCTGCTCGACGCGGGCATTGAAGCCATCGATATTGCGGACGCCGATCTTCGACATCTTCTTGTAGCGCTCTTCCATCTCGCGGACGGTCCACTTGAGCGCAACGACGGCCTTCTTCGGATCGGTAACCACGGGCGACAGCAGATGCGGGATGCCGTCATAGACGGAGAGTTCCAGCATCTTCGGATCGATCATGATCAGGCGGCACTGTTCCGGCGTCATCCGGTAGAGCAGCGACAGGATCATCGTGTTGATGGCGACCGACTTGCCCGAACCGGTGGTACCGGCGACCAGCAGATGCGGCATCTTGGCGAGGTCAGCGATGACGGCTTCGCCGCCGATCGTCTTGCCAAGCGCCATGGCGAGCTTCGCCTTGGAGCCCTCGAAATCACGCGAGGCGATCAGCTCGCGCAGATAGACGGTCTCGCGGGTCGAATTCGGCAGTTCGATGCCGATGGCGTTGCGGCCCGGCACGACGGCGACGCGGGCAGCGATCGCGCTCATCGAGCGGGCAATATCGTCGGCAAGGCCGATGACACGGGACGACTTGATACCCGGAGCAGGCTCCAGTTCGTAGAGCGTGACGACGGGGCCAGGACGGACATGAATGATCTCGCCCTTGACGCCGAAATCTTCGAGAACGCCTTCGAGCATCCGGGCATTCTGCTCCAGCGCATCGGCGGACAGCGTGCTGTCGCGGACGACATTCTTCGGCTCGGCCAGAAGATGCATCGGCGGCAGCTGGAAACCTTCGGGACGGATGAAGCTGCCCTGCGATTCGCGGTCAAGACGCGCACCTGGCTTCGGGCGCGATGCTGCAGGCGTCACCCGCGGCTCCTGCTTGCCACCGGAACGCGCCGGGGCGCGCATCATCCAGCCGTCTTCGTCGTCATCAGGCAGGATATCGGCGGGGCGGGGCGGCATGTCGGTGTCAAACGCATCATCGTCGTCATCGTCATCGAGCGAAATCGACGGCGCGGAGACGATACGGCGCTGCGAGGCCGCACCCACATCCATCGACGGGTCCATGCGCTCGCCGCGGCCGGCAGGCGCCTTGGCGCGCACCGGCTCGTTGAGCTTGCCGAATTCGTCATCGTTGAAATCGTAGGGCGATTCGAAGTCGCTCTGGCGGCGCTTGCGCGGACCCATGCCGAAGAGCCGGCGCATACGCGCCTGACTCATGTACCAGGCATGCGTCAGCGCGCCGAAGGCAAGCCAGCCACCTTCATCGTCACCATCATCCTCATCGGCTTCGCCAACCGAACGCGCCTTGGAGCGCGTTTCGTTAAAGTCCTCGGCAATATCGTCATCTTCTTCGGTGCGGCCAACCAGACCGGCCGCAAACAGCATCATCCAGACGGTCGGCACCGCGAAGACGCAGCCGACGGCGGTTGCGAATGTTCCGGTCGGATAGGCGCCGACGAACAGCGCCGGGAAGCGCAGAATCATGTCGCCGATGACGCCGCCGATACCGTTCGGGATCGGCCAGGTGAGTGGTGGCGGAAAGCAGCCGATGACGGCAGAGGAAAGCACCGAGCCGAGCGCCCACGCACCGCCGCGCGCCGGGATGCGGCTGATATGACGGCCGGAGATCATCGCCAAAGCCCAGGCAACGACTGGCAGAAGCGCACTGACGCTGGCAAGCCCGAAGAACTGCATCGCCAGATCGGCAAAAGCAGCGCCGCTATAGCCGAGGATATTGCTCGGCGCATTGCCTGTTGCGTAGGAATAGCTCGGGTCGGCGACGTTCCATGTGGCCAGCGCCGCAACGGCAAGCGCCAGCATCAGGAAGATCGCAAAGCCCAGAAGAGCCTGCGCCTGCCTGAACAGGAACCCTGAAAGGGAGAAACGGTCCGGCCGGCTATCGATCGCCGGCGACGTGCTTCTTGCCATATGTCCTACCGTCCATGTGCTGCGGCGCGAATCGCTCGCGCAATTCACGCAGAATGCGTCTCTTCCACCTAACCAGAGGACGGTTAAAGCGGTGTTAACCATGACATCAGGGTATTAGTATGTTGAAAATAAAAGGGCCCGAACCTTGGAAGGTCCGGGCCAAAATGCGGTCTATGTTTTCGATAGGCCGCGACGGGCTGTTCAGCGGCGCCCTTTTTTTTGCCGGGCGCCGCAATCCCTTGATTACGAGTGGTAGGCAGCTTCGCCATGGGTCGCGAGGTCGAGACCTTCGCGCTCGGCTTCGACGGCAACACGCAGGCCGACGATGAGGTCGACGACCTTGTAGAGGATCGCCGAACCGACGCCGCACCATACGATGGTGGTGGCGATAGCCGTCAGCTGGGTGACGACCTGGCCGCCCATCGTTACACCTTCGGCATAACCGACGCCGCCGAGCGACGCGCTGGCGAAGATGCCGGTGGCGATAGCACCGAACATGCCGCCGACGCCGTGAACGCCGAAGACGTCAGCCGTGTCGTCATAGCCGAACTTGTTCTTCACGACCGAGACGAAGAAGTAGCAAAGCGGCGAAACGATCAGACCCATGACGATCGCGCCCATCGGGCCGACGATGCCGGCAGCAGGCGTGATGGCAACGAGACCAGCGACCATGCCGGAAGCGCCACCGAGCATCGATGCCTTGCCGCGCGTAAGCGTTTCGACGATTGCCCAGGAGATGACGGCAGCAGCGGTGGCAACGAAGGTGTTGACCGTTGCGAGCATGGCGCCGCCCGAAGCTTCGAGGTTGGAGCCGGCGTTGAAGCCGAACCAGCCGAACCAGAGCATCGAGGCACCGACCATGGTCAGCGTCATCGAATGCGGAGCCATCATGTCCTTGCCGTAGCCGGTACGCTTGCCGACCATGATCGCGCCGATCAGACCGGCAACGCCGGCGTTGATGTGAACGACCGTGCCGCCTGCGAAGTCCAGCGCGCCCATCTTGAAGAGCAGGCCGTTGGCGTCCCAGACCATATGAGCGATCGGGAAGTAGACGAAGGTTGCCCAGAGCGCGCAGAACAAAACGACTGCCGAGAACTTGATGCGTTCGGCAAAGGCGCCGACGATCAGGGCAGGCGTGATGGCAGCAAAGGTCATCTGGAACATCGCGAAGATGAACTCAGGAATGACAACGCCCTGCGAGAAGGTCGCAGCCGTCGTATCTTTGGTGACGCCGGCAAAGAACATCTTGGCCGTGCCGCCCCAATACGGGCTTTCCGATCCGCCGAAGGCGAAGGAGTAGCCGTAGATGACCCAGATCAGCATCAGAACCGCAGCGACCATCGTGCACTGCATCAGAACCGAAAGCATGTTCTTGGCGCGAACGAGACCGCCGTAGAACAGTGCCAGGCCAGGCAGGATCATGAAGAGAACCAGCAGCGTGGAGATGAACATGAAGGCGGTGTCGCCCTTGTCGGCGACCGGAGCAGCAGCGGCGGCAGCGGCCGGAGCGGCCGTCGTCGCGGCGTCCTGTGCAAAAGCAGCGACCGGCGCCAGAAGCGCAGCCGATGCAGCGCCGAACCGCGCAAATGTGGAAGAAAACTTCGAAATTGACATTGGTAAAAAGCTCCTTGCTCAGCGGTTCTTAGAGCGCTTCGGTATCGGTTTCGCCCGTGCGGATGCGGACGGCGTGGTCGATGGAGTAGACGAAGATCTTGCCGTCGCCGATCTGGCCGGTCTTGGCCGACGATGCGATGGCTTCGACCGCCTTGTCGACGATCTCGGTGGCGACTGCGATTTCGATCTTGAGCTTCGGCAGGAAGCTGACCGCATATTCGGTGCCGCGATAAATTTCAGTATGTCCCTTTTGGCGCCCGTAGCCCTTAACTTCGGTCACGGTCAGGCCTTGGATGCCGATCGCGGTGAGGGCTTCGCGGACCTCATCGAGCTTGAACGGCTTGATAATGGCCATCACAATTTTCATCTGGTTTCCCATCCTTCGTTATCCTCGGCACGGAGCCGACTCTCCTTGCCACTGACGTTTGCGAGCAGCGACCGGGGATATACATTCAAGGGGCGTGCCAGATTCGAGGCGCGTTATAAGTTATTGAAAAGTAAAGACGATATCGAGGGATGCCAATTTTGAGGCATTTGGCGGCGCAATAAAAGCTTAAATAATGCGCAAAACTGCGAATATGCACATTATTTATTCATCTGCCTTTTTCCGAATCAACCCCTCCTGGGCGACCGACGCAATCAGAACACCCGAGCGCGTAAACAGGCTACCGCGTGTCAGCCCGCGAGCACCCGAGGCAGAGGGGCTATCCTGGGTGTAGAGCAGCCAGTCGTCGAGTTTGTCCGGCCGGTGAAACCACATGGAATGGTCGAGGCTTGCGACTTGCAGCGTCTGATCGAAAATCGACGTCCCATGCGCATAAAGGGATGTGTCGAGCAGCGTCATGTCGGAGAGATAGGCGAGCACCGCTGCCTGATAGAGCCTGTCATCCGGCACCGGGCCTGTGGCGCGCACCCAGACGTCCTGCCGTGGCTCCAGCTTCTCGCTCGAGAAATAATGCGTCAGCGAAACCGGCCGGATCTCGATCGGCCGCTCGCGCTCCCAATACTTACGGATCGCAGCCGGCGCGTGAGCAAGGTACTGATCCTTGATCTGCTGTTCGCCGAGAAGCTTTTCCGGCGGCGGCACATCCGGCATTCCGGCCTGATGGTCGAAGCCCGGCTCCTCGATCTGAAACGAGCAGGAAAGCGCGAAGATCGCCTTGCCGTGCTGGATGGCGACGACGCGGCGGGTATTGAAGCTCGATCCGTCGCGAATGCGCTCGACCTGATAGATGATCGGCACCGAAGGATCGCCTGGACGCATAAAATAGGCGTGCAGCGAATGCACGATCCGCCCGGGCTCGATTGTCCGCTGCGCCGCCATCAGCGCCTGGCCGATCACCTGCCCGCCGAAGACTCGCTGCCAACCGACCTGCGGACTGCGGCCGCGAAAGATGTCGATTTCGATCGGCTCGAGGTCGAGCGTCGCGAGAAGGGTTTCCATGGCGGTCGGTTTTGCCGCAGCTGCGGTCATTTGCGTGCCCCCGGCAGTAGGAAGTAAGGGAGCGATGATCTATATAGATCGCGATTGTATTCACAAGGCTGAGGAGTGGGCGATGCTTGATATGCTGGTTGTTGGCGGTGGCTATGTGGGCCTGTCCGCGGCGGTGGCGGTCAAGCAGGCGGCGCCGCATCTTGATGTTGCCGTCGTCGAGGCAGCACCCGAGCATGTCTGGCAGAAGGACATGCGGGCGTCCGCCATCATCGCCGCCGCCGCCAAGATGCTGGAGGTTTTCGGCATTTGGGAAAATATCCGCGGCGAGGCCCAGCCGATCACCAAGATGATCGTCACCGATTCCAAGACATCGGATCCCGTTCGTCCGGTGTTCCTGACCTTCGACGGCGAGATCGAAGATGGCAGGCCCTTTGCGCATATGATCCCCAATGCGGTGATGGTCCGCGAGTTGCGCGGCGTCTGCGAGCGGCTCGGCATCGAGATCCGCCATGGGCTCAGCGCCACCGGGCTGAAGACCGGCGAAAATAACTCGACGGTGGAGCTGTCGGACGGCAGCAGCATCGAGGCGCGCCTGGTGGTCGCCTGCGACGGCGTGCGTTCCAAACTGCGCGACCTCGCCGGCATCAAGACCGTCAGCTGGGACTACGGGCAATCCGGCATCGTCGCGACCGTCGAGCACGAGCGGCCGCATAACGGCTGTGCCGAGGAGCATTTCCTGCCCTCCGGACCCTTCGCCATCCTGCCGCTGACCAAAAATCGCTCGTCCCTCGTCTGGACCGAAGGCACCAGCGATGCCAACCGCCTCGTCGCCGGCGACGATCTGATTTTCGAGGAAGAGCTGGAGCGCCGCTTCGGCCACAAGCTCGGCGCGCTGAAGGTGATCGGCGTCAAACGCGCCTTCCCGCTCGGGCTGACGCTGGCCCGGTCATTCGTGGCGCCGCGCTTCGCGCTTGCCGGCGATGCCGCCCACGGCATTCACCCGATATCGGGCCAGGGCCTCAATCTCGGCTTCAAGGATGTCGCCGCACTTGCCGAAACCATCGTCGAAGCCGATCGCCTCGGCCTCGATATCGGCTCGATCAACATTCTGGAGCGCTACCAGACCTGGCGCCGTTTCGACACGTTCCGTATGGGCGTAACGACGGATGTTCTGAACCGGCTGTTTTCGAATGATATGACGCCGGTCCGCATCGCCCGCGATGTCGGCCTCGGCATCGTCGATCGGCTGCCCGGCCTGAAGTCGTTCTTCATTGGCCAGGCGGCGGGAACGACCACCAAGTCCAATCCGCGCCTTCTCGCCGGTGAAGCGATCTAGTCGTCCAGCCTTCGGGCCTCGGAAACCAGCATGATCGGGATCCCGTCGCGGATCGGATAGGCAAGCCTCGCCTTTTCCGAGACCAGCTCATTGAGCTCCCGGTCATAGCTCAACCTGCCTTTCGTCAACGGGCACACAAGCAGTTCCAGAAGCTTCGGATCGACGCGGCTGAGTTTTTCGTCCATTCCGGTTGCTTACTGCAAAACCGTGTCGGAGTCACCGAAGACCCGCGCCAGAACGATCTCGGTAATGGCAATCAGCGTTTCCGCTCGCGTCTTCAGGTCGGGCGCCTCCAGCAGCGCCTGCTTTTCGGCCGGGCCGAAGGGCGACATCATGGCCAGCGAATTGACGAGCGTCAGATTGCTCGCGCGTTCGACGCTGTCCCAATCCGCTTCCAGCTTGTTGGCATCGAGATAGGCCCTGAAGGCCGAAAGAAGCGCTGAGCGATCGACAGCATCCTCTTCGTCGCGCGCCGAAAGATCGGAAATGAACGGCGCGATCCGGAAGGTACGAAACGGCTCGTGCGTCACCTTTTCGCCGATCAGCCGGAAGCGGCAGATGCCGGTCAGCGAGACGATATAGCGGCCATCGCCGGTCTCTGCGAAAGATGTGATCCGGCCGACACAGCCTACGGGTGCAAGATTGCACTCGCCGCTCTTGTCATCGGTCTCGACGAGCGCCGGCTGCACCATGCCGATCAGCCGGTTTCCGGCCATCGCCGCATCGAACATCGCGAGATAACGCGGCTCGAAAATGTTTAAGGGGAGTTGCCCGGTCGGCAGGAGGAGAGCGCCGGTCAGGGGGAAAACGGCGACGGTTTCCGGCAGATCACCGGGTTTCAAATATCTCGCATTCCCGACTTGCATGAAATTTCGTCCCGCATTCTTCAGGCAGGAAAAATCGGAGCCCTTGCCATCCCTTTTGAATGTGGTGCCCCCGCTCAAAAACGCAAGGGCACCCGCCTCAAGTTAGGAGAACAGCATCGCGGAAAGCTTGCGCCGCGCAGCGATAGTTGCCGGGTCCTTGAAGCCCCAGACATCGAAGAACTGCAGCAGTTGGCGCCGCGCGCCGTCGTCGTCGAAAGTGCGGTCCTTGCGCATGACCGTCAGCAGATGCTCGGCCGCCTCGTCGCGGCGTCCCTCGACGTTGCGGATCTTGGCGAGCTTCACCCGTGCTTCATGGTCATCGGGATTACCGGCAAGCACCTGCTCCAGCGCAAAGGGGTCGCCGAGCTTGCGGGCCTCCTCGATCTGATCGAGCTTCTTGAGAACGGCCTGGATGCCGGCATCTTTGGCAAGCTCCTCAGGCAGATCGGTCAGCGCCTCGCGGGCGCGCTCATGCTGGTTGGCAGCAATCATGCATTCCGCCATGCCGGCAAGCGCCTTGGCATTTTCCGGATCGGCCTGCATCACCGCGCCGTAGAGCTGCGCCGCGCCGTTGACATCGCCCGAAGTCAGAAGACCGGCTGCCTCTTCGAGCACAGCTTCGATCTCGGCCGCCTGATCGGCACCGGCAGGACCTGCAAGACGATCGATGAACTGGCGAACCTGGCTCTCCGGCACCGCACCCATGAAGCCGTCAGCCGGACGACCGCCGACGAAGGCGATGACGGCGGGAATCGACTGGATGCCGAGCTGGCCTGCAATCGACGGATGATCGTCGATATTCATCTTCACCAGCTTCACCCGCCCCTGAGCCTCGTTGACGACCTTTTCCAGAACAGGCGTCAGCTGCTTGCACGGGCCGCACCACGGCGCCCAGAAATCGACGAGAACCGGCTGGTTGCGCGAGTCCTCGATGACGTCTTTCGTGAAGTTCGCCGTCGTCGTGTCCTTGATATAGCTGCCCGCTGCCGCCGGCGCGGAAGCAGCCTGCGGCGCACCGCCGCCATAGGTCGCCGTTGCCGACATCGTGCCGTAGGACGTGCTGTAGGGGTTGTCGTTGCCGCTCATAGGTATCTCCCGCCAATGCCGGTCGCGCCCGGCTTTTTTCTAGCGCTAAAATCGTATGTCAGGCCGTGACTTTCAAGACAAGCGGCTTGTGACCCGTCGCTTCCATGAAGCGGATGAGATCGGCGCTGGCAATGGAGGTCGTCGCATCGTTGGAAAGCGGATGGCAGTTGACGATCTCTTCCTTCATCAGATCGGCATCGAGAACGAAGGTGACGTTGCTGCCGGTATCGTTGATCGCCCCGAACGCAGTGACCGATCCCGGAATCACGCCCAGATATTCCATCAGCTTTTCCGGCTTGCCGAACGAAACCTTGCTGGCAGCACCGATCAGCGTGTGCACCGTCTTCAGATCGACGCTCGCATGCTCTTCGACGGTCAGCAGAAAGAACTGGTCCTTCTTGTCCTTCACGAAGAGGTTTTTCGTATGGCCGCCTGGAATCTCGTCGCGCAGCGACACAGATTCGGCAACTGTGAACACCGGCGCATGATCCTTCGTGGCATGCTGGATGCCGAGCTCGTCGAGAAAGGCAAAAAGCTCGTCGCGGGTCTTCGGCTTCGTATCGGTCATTGCGCCATCCATCTCACAAAAATTGCGGGCAGGCGCTTTGATTAAGTCCGGGCCTCAGCTTTTGCAATGCGCGCGATCGACGCTTTCGCCCGGATTTGCGGCATTTTCGGAAGTTTTTCCAAAGGCTTACAATTTTTCTTCGCCTCGCCGTCATTTCCCTGTTGCATTTGAAAATCGTTTGGGCGATATAGCGCCCGTCGCCGCAAGGTGGCGCCCACGGTCCTCACAACTACCACAGGCCATGGGATTATGAGCGGGTGTAGCTCAGTGGTAGAGCACAACCTTGCCAAGGTTGGGGTCGAGGGTTCGAACCCCTTCGCCCGCTCCAAACTTCCTCCAGGACACAAAATTGAAGAGAAAGCGCTCCAGCGCTCTGCCGGTCTTCGCCCTGTTCCCAGCCGACGATCCATTCAAGCCGCACACCGCCTTTCAAAAAGGTTTGATTTGCGCGCAACGCGTTGCCATGTTGAAGCAGGGCGAAAATGAATGGTTTGAGTATGCTGCAACGACTCGACGATACGGATGCTGCGCTGATCGACAGGCTGCAACAATCCGCCTTCAACTACTTCCTGAAACACACGAACCCTGACAACGGGCTTGTCGCCGACACGTCGGTCGATGGTGTGCCGTGCAGCATCGCTGCCGTCGGCTTCGCGCTGTCGTCCTATACGGTCGGCGTCGAACGCGGCTGGCTCACCCGGGCGGCAGCGGTTGAGCGGACACTGGCGACCGTGCGGTTCTTTGCCGGAAGCCATCAGGGCCGGGAACGCCACGCGACCGGTTATCGCGGCTTCTATTACCACTTCCTGCACATGGATACCGGTCACCGCGCCTGGAACAGCGAGCTGTCGACCATCGACACGACGTTGCTGGCCGCCGGCATGCTGACGGCCGCCGCCTATTTCGACCGCGCCGATGACAGCGAGCGGGAAATCCGCGATCTCGTCAAAACCATCTACGAGCGCATCGACTGGACCTGGGCGCTGAACAAGGGCCAGACCATCTCGATGGGCTGGAAGCCCGCCAGCGGCTTCCTGCGCTGGCGTTGGCAGGGATATGACGAGGCGGTGCTGCTCTATACGCTGGCGCTCGCCTCACCCACGCACCCGATCCCGCAGGCGAGCTACGACGCCTTTACCTCGAGCTATTCCTGGATGCTTCACAAGGAGCAGGCCTATCTTTATGCCGGTCCACTGTTCATTCATTTCTTCTCGCATGCCTGGATCGATTTCCGCGGCATCCAGGACCGCCCGATGGCGGTGCGCGATTGGGACTATTTCCGCAACACGCAGGTTTCGATCGCCGTGCAGCGCGATTACGCCGTGCGCAATCCCGGGCATTTCGTCGGCTACAACAAGGACGTCTGGGGATTGTCGGCGTCCGATGGCCCGCCGCCGAGCCGCCATATGCGCGGCGGACGCCATCCGAAGGTGCTGGGCTATGCGGCGCGCGGCGCGCCGCTCGGGCCTGATGACGGCACGATTGCGCCGTGGGCAGCACTCGCATCGCTTCCCTATGACCGTCAGGCGGCGATAGACGGCACCAAGGCCCTGCTCGAGACCTATCCCGATCTCATCTACGAAGGCCGCTTTCCGGGTGGCTTCAATCCGACCGTGAAGACCAAGCGGCCCGAGGGCTGGGTGGACGACCGCTGCGTCGGCATCGACCAGGGCTTGCTGGTGATGACGATCGAGAACGACCGCTCGGATTTCATCTGGAGCCTGATGCGGCAATCGCCGGTTATTCGCCTTGGGCTGGAGCGTGCCGGCTTCACCGGCGGCTGGCTGGAACAGAGCGACGAAATCGATGCGAGCCGGAAGACGGCTTAGCGGACGCTGAAAACGTGGGCCTTGCCAGCGATGTCGAGACGGACGCGATCGCCGGTCTCCGGCAAGGCGACGCTCGATGTCTTGATGAGAATGGGCGGCAGCGCCACACCTTCCAGTGAGACGGCGACCGTGCAGGTCGCGCCACCGAATTCCACTTCAACCACCCGCCCGTGATAGGCGGGCTGGCTGTCATCGGGAACGACGCGGATCTGCTCGGGCCGCAGCATGATCTCGGCCTTGCCCTGATGATCGCCATCGACGGCAACCTTGCCCAGCGCGCAATCGGCAAATCCGTTGCGAACGATAGCGGGCAGCATGACGGCATCACCCAGAAACAGCGCCGTCTCGCGATCTCTCGGCTGCAGATAAAGCTTCTGCGGCGAACCGGCCTGCACCAGCTTTCCATCACGCAGCACCGCCACCTGATCGGCAAAGGACAGCGCCTCACCCTGATCGTGCGTGACGAGAATGGTGGTGATCCCGGCCGCCTGCAACACGCGGGCAACGGCCTTGCGCATGTTTTCGCGAAGACCGGTATCCAGCGCCGAGAAGGGTTCGTCGAGCAGCATCAGCCGCGGCTTGCGACCGAGCGCACGCGCAAGAGCGACACGCTGCTGCTGGCCGCCTGAGAGCTGATGCGGGCGGCGCGTCAGCATGTTGCGGTCGAGCTCGACCATATCGAGCAGCTCGAGGATCCGCTTGTCGCGATCGGCCGCACCCCGTTCGAAGCCGAAGCCGATATTGTCGGAGACGCTCAGATGCGGAAACAGTGCACCGTCCTGCGATACGATGCCGATGCCGCGCTTATGGGCGGGCACGGCGGACGGGCCATTGGCGAGAACTTCGCCATCAAGGCAAACCTTGCCCTGATCCGGACGCTCGAAACCGGCAATCAGCCGCAGGAGCGTGGTCTTGCCGGAACCGGACGGTCCGACGACCGCGGTGCGGCTGCCCGCCGGCACATCCAGCGACACATTGTCGAGCGCCGTCACCGGGCCATAGCGCTTGCTGGCGGATTGGATCGAGAGCAGCGTCATTGTCCGGCAGTCCGTTTCGATTGAACGTAGAGAAGCAGCGTCAGCGGCAGCGACAGGATGATCATCATCACAGCATAGGGCGCTGCGGAGACATAATCGATCTCGCTGGTCAGCGACCAGAATTTCGTCGACAGCGTTTCGACGCCGTTTGGCGACAGCATCAGCGTCGCCGTCAGCTCGTTGGTGATGCCGAGGGCGACAAGCGCGATGCTGGCGGCAAAGCCCGGTGCGGCGAGCCGCATGGTGATCTGGCGAACGGCTTGCGCCGGCGTGCGGCCAAGGCCCATCGCCGCCCGTTCCAGCTCCACCGGCGCCTGCGCGATGCTGGCGCGCAGGCCAACCATGGCACGCGGCAGGAACAAGAGAACATAGGCGACGGTCAGCGTCGCGAACGTCTGGTAGAGCGGCAGCACGAGGCGCACGGTAATTGTCACCAGCGCCAGCGCCACGACGACGCCGGGCAGCGAGCCGACATAATAGTGGCAGGCTTCGAGGAAGCGTTGGAAGCGCCCGGGTGCTCGGACCGAAAGCCATGCCATCGGCACGGCAGCGATCGTCGTCAGAATGCCGCCGGCGACCGCAAGCACGATCGTCTGCAGAAAAGCATTGCCGACGGTATCGATACGCCAGATCTCCGCACCGCCGAGATAGAGCCAGCGTCCGAGCGTCACCAGGGGAACACCGAGCGTCAGGACGGCAACGACGACGGGGAGCAGAATGGCCGGAACCACGAACCATCCGAGCCTGCGCCGGTCGGCCGGCCGCGCCGAACCGGAACCGACCCGGGCATAACGCTCGTTGCCGCGAACCAGAATTTCGAGGCCGAGCAGGAACAGGCAGCAACCAACCAGCACGCCGCCCAGCATGTTGGCGGCAGGGCTGTTATAAGCCGACTGGAACTGATCGACGATCGCCGTCGCGAACGTGTCGAAACGGATCATCACATATAGCCCGTATTCCGACAGCAGATGGAGCGCGATCAGCAGCGAGCCGCCGCAGATTGCCAGCCGCAGCTGCGGCAGCACGGTCCGGAAAAACACCTGCCATGGGTTCAGCCCGAGAGAAGCCGCCGCATCCTCGATGGCCGGATCGAGCCGCCGGAGAGCGGCTGCCACGGGCAGATAAAGAAACGGATAGTAAGCGAGCACCGAAACGAAGACGCCGCTTTCCAGCCCGCGCATGCCGGGCACGAGGCTGATCCAGGCATAGCTGTGCACGAAGGCGGGCACCGCAAGCGGCGCGACCGCAAGCCATGACCACAGACGTGAAAACGGAATATCGGTCCGCTCGGTCAGCCAGGCGAGCGTCACCGCAAGCGCGATGGATAGCGGAATCGTCAGCGCTTCGAGAAGCACCGTGTTGACCATCAGCTCGCCGACGCGCGGCCGGAAGACCAGCGCCTTCACCGTGTCCCAGCCGACGTCATAGGTGATCCAGGCGATGAAGCCGAGCGGCACGAGGCTGAAGGCAGCGACGACCGTTGCGAAGACAACGACGGAAGCGTGCGGCATGCGCCCGCGAAGGGAAGCGATTGTGCTGACCGGCGCTTCATTGCCGGCAAGGCCGGTCACGAGCGATCTGTTGTCTTGCAGCAAGGCCGACGCCTTTGTGACGCTGAAAAAGGAAGGCAACCGCCTCGTCAGGAAGCGGTTGCCATGAGCGATCATGCCCTAGGGTTTTCTTGAGCCAAAAGCAATAGTTTTGACTCCTGGGCCCTGCGGCAGATGGGCTTAGATGAGACCGGCGGCCGTCATCATCTCGACGACCTTCTTGCTGTTCAGCTCGGATGCTTCGACCTTCGGCGCGTTCAGCTCCTTGAGCGGAACGAGCTTGGCGTTGGATTCACCACTGACGGCATATTCATAGGAGGTGCCGTCCTTGAGGATGGCCTGGCCTGCCTTGCCGGCGATGAACTTCAGGAACGCCTGGGCTTCCTTCATGTGCTGCGTCGACTTGAGAATGCCGCCGCCGGAGATCGAGACGAAAGCGCCCGGATCCTGGTTCTTGAAGTAATGCAGGCCGACATTGGCGCTGTTTTCAGCGGTCTTTGCCTGATCACCGAACCAGTAATAGTGATAGATGATCGCGCCTTCGACTTCACCGGCATTGACTGCCTTCAGCGCAACGCTGTTGCCCTTGTAAGGCGTCGCATTGTCCTTGAGGCCCTTCAGCCAGGCAGCGGTCGCGTCCTCGCCCTTCAGCTGCAGCAGCGCGCTGACGATCGCCTGGAAATCGGCGCCGGCAGGAGCAGCACCCCAGCGGCCCTTCCAGGCCGGGTCGGCGAGGTCGAGCATCGACTTCGGCAGCTTGTCTTCGGTCAGCTTGCGCTTATCATAGGCAAATACCGTCGAGCGGGCAGCAATACCCGTCCACATGCCGTCGGCAGGCCGATATTCGGCCGGAACCTGATCCAGTGTCTCCTTGTCGACGGGTGCGAACAGGCCAGCGCCATCGACCAGGGTCATCGCAGGAGAATTTTCGGTGAGGAACACGTCAGCCGGCGAGGCGTCGCCTTCCTGGATGATCTGGTTTGCGAACTGCATGTCGCTGCCCTGGCGCATGGTGACCTTGATGCCGGTCTCCTTGGTGAAGGCATCGATCCACTCGCGGCCGAGGCTTTCGTGCTGCGCGTTATAGACGACAATACCCTCGTCCTGGGCGTAAGCGCCGGAAGCGAGCGAGGTTGCGGCCAGAAGCGACGCGGCAAGCGCCAGCGCAGAACGGCGCGTGATGGAATTGGTCATGATGCCCTCCATGGCATTGGCACCCTGCTGGGGGTGTGGGGTGCTGCGCGGCACCCTATATTTTTCCTGACTTCAATTTTCAAGTTTGCTTCACGAGACCGCGATCACAAATACTTGAAATTATTGATCAAGTTTAGAACGATTCTATACCGCAGCGATGTCCGCGATCACGTCATCATCGACATCGATGCCGTTTTCGATCGCCGCCCGGCGTGCATTCTGCCCACGCCGTCCGGGCAGACGGACGCCTGGATCGGACGAGATTTCGTTGGCAAGCTCCGTTAGCCGCGCTGCCGCAAATGCGCCGCCGCCGGCTTCCGGATTGATGACGATGATCATCTGGCCCAGACCCGGAGCCGCGCCCTTGTCGTCGAAAAGCGATGTCGATTCATAGGAGAAGTTGGAGCCGGTCAGCGGCGCAGCCAGGATCTCGACCATCATCGCCAGCGCAGCCCCCTTGGCTTCGCCCGACGGCACCATCGTGCCGTCCAGAGCTGCCACGGCATCCGTGGTCGCCTGACCATCGCGGTCGAAAGCCCAGTCGGCAGGGATCGGCACACCCTTCTGACGGGCGGCCATGATCTTGCCGCGGGCAACGCGCGAAAGCGCCAGATCGATGACAACCGGGTCCTGCCCGGTCACCGGCGCCGCAAAGGCAATCGGATTGGTGCCAAACAGCGGTTTGCGCCCACCCCATGCGGCCATCGCTGCGGTCGCATTGGCAACCATGAGGGCAACAAGGCCGGCTTCCGCGAAACGCTCGACCGTCAACGCCAGAACACCTGCATGGTGCGAGCGGCGGATGGCACCCATGGCGATACCCTGCGTCCGAGCCATCTCCGTCAGCACGGGTACCGCAAGATCAAATGCCGGATAGGCATATCCATGACAGGCATCGACCTGGATGACCGACGGATAGGGCTGATAGAGAATCGGCCTGGCGATGCCATCGACCTTTCCGGACTTTGCCTGAGCAGCATAGGCGGCAACACGCCGGAGCCCGTGCCCGCTCTGCCCGGCCGCTTCGGCGGCAACGAGCGCACGCGCCACGGATCGCGCATTGCCCTCCTCAACCCCGCTGCGTTTCAACGACTCGATAACCAGCGTTTCGGCAGCGGCGAGCGTCAGATGCATGGAAAGAACCTTGGCGAAAAACAAAAAGGGCGACGACGGTGTTACGTCATCGCCCCCGGTGCTGCAATGCGGCTGCGTTATTCGACGTCGAACTTCACGCCCTGCGCCAGCGGCAGTGTCTTGCCGTAGTTGATGGTGTTGGTGGCGCGGCGCATATAGGCGCGCCAAGCGTCCGAACCGGATTCGCGGCCGCCACCGGTTTCCTTTTCACCGCCGAACGCACCGCCGATTTCAGCACCCGAGGGGCCGAGATTGACGTTGGCGATACCGCAATCCGAACCACGGGCCGAGACGAAGGTTTCCGCCTCGCGCATATCACTGGTGAAGATCGACGAGGAGAGGCCCTGCGGCACGGCATTATGCAGCTCGAGCACCTCGTCAAAGTCGCTGTATTTCATGACGTAGAGGATCGGCGCGAAGGTTTCATCGACAACGGGACCCGTCTGCGACGGCATCTCGACCAGAGCCGGGCGAACGTAGAAGGCTTCGCCAGCGCCGTTTTCGACACGTTCGCCGCCAGTGATCTTGCCACCCGCTGCATTGGCAGCAGAGAGAGCCGACTGCATTTTCTCGTAGGCAGCTTTGTCGATCAGCGGCCCAACCAGCGTGCCGTTCTCCAGCGGGTTGCCGATGGTGACCGAACCATAGGCCTTCTGCAGGCGCGGAACGAGCTTGTCATAGACGCTGTCGTGGACGAAGAGGCGGCGGAGCGTCGTGCAACGCTGACCGGCCGTGCCCATCGCCGAGAAGGCGACGCCGCGCAGCGTCAGGTCGAGATCGGCAGTCGGGCAGATGATGGCCGCGTTGTTGCCGCCGAGCTCCAGGATCGCGCGGGCAAAGCGCTGCGACAGACGCGGACCGACGGCGCGGCCCATAGCCGTCGAGCCGGTTGCCGAAACGAGCGGAACCTTGGGGTGATCGACAAGGGCTTCGCCGACATCACGGCCGCCGATCAAGAGCGTTGCCAGATTGGCCGGCGCCGAGCCACCTTCGGCGACGAAACGCTTCAGCGCCTTCTCGAACAGCGCCTGCGTCGCCAGCGCCGTCAGCGGCGTCTTTTCCGACGGTTTCCAGACGACCGAATTGCCGCAGACCAGCGCAAGCGCTGCATTCCACGACCACACAGCAACCGGGAAATTGAAAGCCGAGATGATGCCGACAACGCCGAGCGGGTGCCAGCTTTCCATCATCCGGTGCTCGGAGCGCTCGGTGGCGATCGTCAGGCCGTAAAGCTGACGGGAGAGACCGACGGCGAAATCGCAGATGTCGATCATTTCCTGAACTTCACCGAGACCTTCGGAGGTGATCTTGCCGACTTCGATCGAAACGAGGCGGCCGAGCGCGCCCTTGGCGGCGCGCAGCTCCTCGCCGAGCAGACGGACGAGCTCGCCGCGCTTCGGCGCCGGGACCGCTCGCCATTCGGCGAAAGCCTTGTGAGCGGCGTCGATCGCCTGCTTGGCGCCGGCAACACTATCTTCTTTCAGGGCACCGATTTCCTTGCCTGTGACCGGCGAGGTGACGCGCAGCGTTCCGCCGGTATAGCGGGCGGCATCGACGCCGAGTTCGGAAAGCAGCTTCTTGGTTTCGGCTGCGAGGTCGAGGCTAGCGATGGTCATGTGTTTCCAACCTTCTTGTTCTTAAAAACGCGCATCGGCGAAGTGGGCAACCTGGGCGCCGGCTTCGTACCACATTTCCTTCAGCGCCCGGAACCCCGGCTCGCGCGGATCCGTCAGCGGCAAGGGCAGCTCGGCCTCGCTGATGCGGCCCAGAATATGTTCGGCGAGCGTCCGGCCGAAAACCGTGCCAGGGGCAATGCCGCGGCCATTATAGCCCGAGAATCCGACGACGTTATCGGCAAACTTGTGGAACCGCGGCAAAGCATTGTCGGTCATGCCGATCTTGCCATACCACTCGCATTCGAACTCGACCTCGCCGATCTGCGGGAAGAGCTTGCGCATAGAACGCTGCGCCCAGCCCTTGTGAACCGCGGTACCGGTATTGCGAAGCGCCCCGACGCTGCCGAAGACGAGACGGCCTGCCTGATCCATCCGAAACGACGACAGGATTTCCTTGGTATCCCACACGCCTTCGCGGCCGGGCAGGATCGACTTGCGCAGATTGTCGCCAAGCGGCGTGGTCGCGAGATTGAAATAGGGGAGATGCACCTGTTCGGTGCGCACCTGTTCCCAGGGGCCGGTGCTATAGGCATCCGTCGCGACGATGATCCAGTCGGCGGTAACGGTCCCCTGTTCGGTGCGGACGACCCATTTCGCACCCTGACGCTCCGTCGCAATCACCGGGCTTACCGTGTGCAGGGAAACACCGGCTTGCACGGCAGCCCGCGCCAGCCCACGAGCATAGGCGAGCGGCTGCAGCGTTCCGGCTCGCATATCCAGAAGCGCTCCGGCATAGGCATCGCTACCGACCCGGCGCGCCGTCTCCGCTGCATCCAGCACGGTCACAGGCGCACCACGCTTGCCCCACTGCGCCGCCCGGTTCTCGATCTCCTTCAGGCCCTCGGAGCCGACGGCGCAGTGCAGAGTTCCGTTCGTTTCGAGCTCGCAGGAAATGTCATGCTTGGCGATCAGCTCCATCACCAGGCGCGGCGCATTGCCGAGCATGTCGAGCAGCCGCTCGCCATGAACCGGCCCGAGCACACCGGGAAGATCATCAGGCATCACCCACATGCCGGCATTGATCAGGCCGACATTGCGCCCGGCGCCGCCAAAGCCGATTTCCTTGGCTTCGAGAAGAACGACCCTGCTGCCGGCCTCCGCCAGATGCAATGCCGAAGAAATACCGGTATAGCCGCCACCGACGACAACCACATCGGCCTGCACGGATCCGGTCAGCGGCGCGGTTACAGGCGGCTGGGGCGCAGTCTTTTCCCAAAGTCCATGCGAGCGCGGATCATTCAGCATCGGTCAATCCATCCAAAGGCGAAACCGCCGTTAATCTAGCGCCGCGACGGCAACCGCGAAAGCACTCTCCGATGCCTTCATAGCAGGCACCTCACCGCGAATGGATGGTTTCCATCAGGCCTCGAGTTCATTCCGAATATGCGCGACAGATTTCTTTACAAACCGGTTTTCACCGTGAATATCGACGTTTCGGAAACAGGTCATTCTGAAATGGACTGAACCATGCTCGCATCCCGCCGATTCCTGCCCTCGATATCGCTGCTCGCGGCCTTCGAGGCCACTGCCAGAACCGGCAGCGTCACTGCCGCCGCCCGCGAACTTGATCTGACGCAGAGCGCCGTCAGCCGGCAGATCAAGGCTCTGGAAGAGCAGCTGGGCGTCGAACTCTTCCTGCGCGAACGCCAGACCGTCAGGCTGACGCTGGCAGGCGATGGCTATGCGAGGGAAATCCGCGAGGCGCTGCGCCGCATCTCGAGTGCCTCGCTGAACCTGCGCGCCAACCCCTATGGCGGAACGCTGAACCTCGCCATTCTACCGACTTTCGGGACCCGCTGGCTGGCGCCAAGGCTCGGCCGCTTTCTCAGCCAGAATCCCGGCGTCACCATCAATCTCGTCACCCGGCTCTCGCCCTTCGATTTCCGTCTCGATTCGATCGACGCCGCCATCCATTTCGGTCACCCCCATTGGCCGGGTGCTGAACTGACGCTGCTGATGTCGGAGAAGACGGTTCCGGCCTGCAGTCCGCAATTTCTGAGGGATCACGGCATCCGCGAGGCGCACCATCTACTGGATGTGCCGCTGCTGCATCTGACGACCCGGCCGGATGCCTGGGAGGCATGGTTTGCAGAAAACGGCGTTGCCTTCCAGAGCCTTCACGGCATGCTCTTCGACCAGTTCGCCACCGCCGCCCAGGCGGCCGTCGCCGGGCTTGGCGTTGCGCTGCTGCCGACCTTCCTCATCCAGGACGAGCTGAAGCGCGGCGATCTCGTCGCTGCCATCGATGGAGAAATCGAAAGCCGCGAGCGCTACTATCTCGCCCACCCGTCCGAACGCGCCGACTATCCGCCGCTTGCGGCCTTTCGTTCGTGGATCGAGACCGAGGCGAAGTCTTGAGCTTGCATCATGGGAGCGG
Organism: Rhizobium sp. 01N424; assembly: GCF_056399485.1. NCBI lineage: Bacteria > Pseudomonadati > Pseudomonadota > Alphaproteobacteria > Hyphomicrobiales > Rhizobiaceae > Rhizobium > Rhizobium sp. 01N424. The sequence continues at coordinate 227,511 of NZ_JBFTRK010000003.1, read as the reverse complement.
TTTCGCGCATTATGTGCGCAAACATTCACTCCGCAGGAAATCCCCATGAAGCCCATTTTCGTCCAGCTCCAATGCGCCCCCGGCAAGACCTACGAGGTTGCCGACGCCATCTACCAGACGGAACGTGTTTCTGAGCTCTACTCAACCAGCGGCGACTACGACCTGCTGATGAAGGTCTATATCGAAGAAGGCCAGGACATCGGCAAGTTCATCAACGATAACATCGCCAATATCCCCGGCATCGTCCGCTCCCTGACGACGCTGACCTTCAAGGCATTCTGATCTCCAGGATTAACTCTCTTCCGGAAGATTTCCGGCTGCCGGGCGCTCCGTAAACCGGGCCTTAAGGCGATCCGGTATCTCGTCCGGCACTATGGCGCGGCCCGTTCCGGGATCAGGGAGCATGGCATTGGAAGCAACGGCAGAGCAGGCAAATGCAGCACCGCTGATCGTGCATGTCGTGCGCCAGTTTCTGCCGAACCGCGGCGGGCTCGAAGATGTCGTTGCTAACCTGGCCCGCGAGACCGTCAAGCGCGGCTACCGCGTCCGGGTCGTCACACTCGACACGCTGTTCACGGCGCGCGACCGCAAGCTTCCGTCGCATGAGATCATCGACGGTATCGACGTCGTGCGTATCCCCTGGTCCGGCAGCACCCGCTATCCGATCGCACCGCAGGTCCTTCGCCATCTCGCGGACGCCGATCTTGTCCACGTCCACGCGATCGATTTCTTTTTCGACGCGCTGGCACTCAGCCGCGTCCTGCACCGGAGACCGATGGTCGCGACGACGCATGGCGGCTTCTTTCACACGCAGAAGCATGCGGCCCTCAAGAAGATATGGTTCCAGACGCTGACACGGTTCTCGGCGATGAACTACAAGCGCGTCGTCGGCTGCAGCGCCTCCGATATCGCCCAGTTCTCGCAGATCGCCGGCAATACCGTGCTGATTGAGAACGGCGTCGATATCGGCAAGTTCGCAGACAGCGCATCACGCCAGCCGCACCGCCGGATCGTCACCATCGGCCGCTTCTCGGTCAACAAGCGGCTCGACCATCTCCTCGATGCCATGCAGGTTCTGGCCGCCCGTGATCCGGAATGGCATCTGGATATCGTCGGCTCGGAATCGGATCTGAAAGGCGCCGATCTCACGCGCGAGATCGCGGCCCGCGGCCTCGATCGTGCGGTCGGCCTTCATGTCGGCATCGCCAATCCGGAGATACGGTCTCTGATCTCGGCGGCATCGCTCTTCGCCTCGGCATCCGAATACGAAGGCTTCGGCCTCGTAGCACTGGAAGCGATGAGTGCCGGCCTCTATCCGGTTCTGAACCGCAATGCCGCCTATCTGGCGCTAGCCGAACGCAAGATGCCGCTATCGATTGCCGATTTCAGCGATCCGGAAAATGCAGCGGCAGCACTCGAGCAGGCCTTCGCGGCGATTTTGACGGAACCGGCGGCAATGCGCGATGCGCTGATCGCTTCCGCCAGACCCTATTCATGGGATCACGTCGCCGGGCTCTATATCGATCTCTACAGATCGCTCGGTATCCCGGCTTTCCAGCGGATTGCCGCTTAAGCTTTCGCCAGCTTGGCGATCTCATCCAGCACGATCCGGCGCGATTCCAGCGGCGTCAGATTGTGGTCGGCATCCTCAAGCATCACGAGACGCACGTTCGGATAGCGCGCCAGCTTGCGGCCACCCGGACCGAAGTGGAAATACATATGATCGAGGCCGACATCCGCTTCGCTGTAGATCAGCGTCAGCGGCACGTTGCGCTTGCCGAACGATGCGAAGGCCTGTTTCACCTCGCGCGCCACATGCCCCTTGTGCGGTAACAGCTCGATCAGCGGCGCGAAGCGATGCGAAACCCGGCGGCCGAGGGCGATGAAGATGTTCTGGAAGGCCGCCTTCACATCGACCTGACCACGGAAAAGCCGCTTCAGCGTCTCGATGTTCATCAGCCGCTGGCTGTAGTCGTCGACGCTGCGCGGCACCGAGACCACATGCTCCTTGGCGACCTGAACGGCGGGGTCCCAGTAATAGACGAAGGGATTGATCGAGACGACCGCCTTCAGGCGCTCATCGGCGATGCCGGCACGGAAAGCTACATAGCCACCACTGCAGCGCCCGGCGACCATCACGGGGCCAGGAACATGGGTCTCCAGGAGATCGAGCGCAGATACAGCGTCATCGATCTGCGTCTGCGAGTAGAGAATCTGATCCGGAGCGTCGGGACGCGGAACGCTGTCGCCGACATTGGCGGAATCGAAGCGCAAAGACGTCACGCCTTGGCGTGCAAGTTCGCGCGCCATGTCGACGATCGCGCGGCCCCAGCCGGCGTGGCGGTCATAGGCGGTCGTGAGGAACATCACCGAATTGCCCTTGGACGCCCTGACCGGCCGGCTGATGACGCCGACGAGATGGTGATGCGCACCGAAACGCACCGGCACTTCTTCAAAGCCATCGCCGTACAGGATCTGGTTTTCGGCGGGAACCACCGAATTTGCCGCCGTGGCATCCGGCACCGTGTTCGTCTCGATCCAGCGCGTCAGTTCGGCAACGACGCGCATCGGCGTCTTGGCAAACAGCGGATTGGTCGCCAGCTCGTCATACCCCTCGAACACAGTCTCGTCGACGGTCGCGCCGAGTGATCTGAGGGCAGTGGCAAAGCTGGAATCGCCGACGCGTGACGGGTGCTCGAAGATCACATAATGCGATGCAGCCAGGCTCTCGGGCGCCGTCAGATTGAGCTTGCGGATTTCCGCGGCAATCGCTTCAGGCATGAACAGACCGGCGATCGTTACCTGATCGGCCGGAGCGTGCTCCTTGCTAAGGCCGAGGTCGGCGTGAATGATCTTCGCCCACATGTTCAATTCGCGCAGATAGCCGCGTCCGCTGAGAACCGGCGCCAGCATCGCGACGCCGCTCACACCCGGAATCGTCGCGCCGATACGCTGCACCAGCGCGGCGCCGATCCCCTGGGCGATCAGGATGATCTGGTCGCAACCGCTCAGCGATTTCAGCTCTTCGGCCGCAGCACGAACCGATGCTTCCCAGCTGGAGAGCGTTGCCGGCTGATTGCCGAAATCAAGCGCGTCGCCGGTGCCCAGATAATCGAAGCGAAGGCTGGGAACGCCAATATCCGAAAAATGCTCGGCAGCGACACGATAGAATTTGCGGCTGCACATTTCCTCGAAGCCCCAGGGGCTGACGAAGAGGACAGCGGAGGACCGCTTGGTGACCGCAGGATTTTCGGGCATGAACAGCCCGATCGTGCCATCGAAGGCAACCGGGAAGGCGGCGCTGCGGCCAGCACCTTCAGCCGGCTGGTGAACGGCCTCGGTTGGCTTTTTCTGATCATTCTCCGACTGCAGCGGCGCGATGAATTGCGCGGCCTTCAACGCCGGACCGCGCAACGCAGACGGCACCTTGCTGAGGATCGAGCGAATGACAATTGCGTCTTGTCTCGGAATGACCTTGAGAAGTTTGAGTGCGAGCAGATAGGCGACACCGCCTGCGATGATCGCCAGCACCAGGCCAAAAGGATTGTGGACGAGCTCAAGGACCGCGAGAGCGGCCAATGCGCAAAGCACGGCCGCCACCGTCACCTTCGCGAGGCTGACATAGAGGGTCGAAAGCTGACTTCCAAAGCCGGTCTGTTTGATCATGATCACGCACATCACGACAAAAACAGCGATGCGAACGACCGCAGCGCCTTCCGCCGCAAAAGTAGGCACCAGGAGTAAACAACCGCCTACCATGACAAGGCCACCAATCACACTGGTCTTCAGGCGATCCCGCACCCGGTCCATGGACAGCAGGTAGAGGCTGAGGATCTGCATGAAGGTGTAGGCAGGGGCGGCCAGCGCCAGAAGCATGACGACGGGACCGCTCGGGCGGAAGGCTTCGCCGAACACGCTGACAACGAGAACACCCGAGATCGCCGCCAGTCCAAAGCTCATCGGCATGATGATATAGGCCATGCTGCGGGTGACCGCGGCAAAGACCTCGACGGGCAGCGTCGAATCCTTGCTGTTGTGCCGCTGCTCCGAATAATAGGGCAGCAGGCTGCCGGTCATCTGGATCGGCAGCTGCAGGGCGATATTGGCGACCGACAGACCGATCGCGTAGTAACCGACCATCTCGACCGACCAGAATTGCTGCAGGAACAGCAGTTCGAGGCGATTGATAAAAACGGAATCGATCAGGAATTGCGTCGATATGATCACCGACGACGAGGCGAGAACGCTAAGTGAAATATCGCATCTGTCCCGCTTGGTGAGCAGGATCGGCATCGTCGCGACGAAAAACACCAATTGGCCAAGCGCATAGCCGATCAGCACGCCCTCTACGCCGTAAAGCACCGCGCCGATCGCGACGCCACCGAGCTGCAGAATCGAAACGCCAACGGTGAGCTTGAAGAAATCACCGAGGCGCTTTTCGCCGATCAGGTAGAATTTGACGAAAGAGCCGATCGCCTGAATGAAGAACAGCGCGCCTGTCACCATTGCCACCGACGGCGCCGTTTCGGCCCAATGCATCTCTTCCGACGACAGGAAGAAGATGCCGTAGAGCCCGAGCAGCACCACCGTCGAAAACAGCATGAAGGTGACGAGGATAGAGGCAAAGCCCATGCGGCGCTTGCTGTCGTAGCCTTGCACATTCAATTGCGGCAGGGTCTTCAGAAGCGTGATGCTGGAGCCCAGTTCGGCAATTGACGCGCCGGTGACCACAAGCCAGAGCGAAAAGGCAACGATGCCATTTGCCTCCGGGCCAAGCAGGCGGGCGGTGATGATCGACGATGCAAAACCGGTCGCCAGCAGCAGCATACCCGCAGCCGCGTTCATCACCGAATTCGCTATGATCCCGTTCGACATCCGTGTCTTTCCATTGGCTTCTCAGCCACTCCTAATGTGAAACCGTTAAATAAGGACAGAGGAGTTCGGTTAACGGCCCGCACCGGCAAGCGCCTGCAGCGCTTTCTCGTAGGTATTGGCCTCCAGATAGGCGACCAGGAAGCGTTTGGCGCGAGCGGCCTTTTCCTTCGCCGCCTGCGGGTCGGAATAAATCTGATCGAGGTAGCCCGCCGCCACTTCAGGCGACGGATCGGCCCAGACTGCACCCTTCAGCGCCGCAAATTCCGGATGCGTATCAACGACCGGGATCAGCGATGGCGCGACGTTCCAGGTATTTTCAGGGTCGCAGAAATCGACGGTGCCGGACCATCCCGTGGTCACGACAGGGGTATTGTGAATGATCGCTTCTGCAACGGTCAGGCCGAAACCCTCCGAACGGTGGAGCGAGATATAGGCATCGGAATCGCGGATCAGCCCGTTGATCTCGCTGCTCGCCAACTTGTCCGTGACGATGCGAATCCGGCTATTGCCCTCGGCCGAACGGTAAAGGGCTGCAAGGCCGGGATCCTTCGCCGGATCGCCGCTTCCCTTCATCAGCAGGAAAGCCTTTGGGCAGCGCCGCTGAAAGATCTTGAATGCGTCGATCACCGCCTGAGGATTCTTGCGGTTGATCGACGATCCCGCGCTGAAGATAAAGCTGACCAGAAACGCGTCGTCCTCGACGCCGAACTTCGCTCGCATCCCGTCGGCAGCCGGTTTCTCCGTCACTGGATGCGGCACGACGACGACAGGCGCGCTGGTCAGCGGCGCAATCGCCTTGCGGGTAAATTCGGAGGGGACGAAAACCGCGTTGACATAGCGCGCGCCGTTCCGCCACTCCGGTGGCACGATCTCCAGCTCCCAAGCCCAATAGCCGATGTTGTAGGCGCGGGCGAATTCCCGCAGTCCGGTACTGAGCACCGCACGCGGCAGCATTGGCGGATTGAGGTGCCAGATGCGCGTTCCCGGTTGAGCGGCATTGACTGCCGCAGCCTTCCATTCGACGGACGCGCCTTCATCGGCATGCGTGCTGACATCACGCAACGAAATCCGGCGGCCGCCCGCCGCCAGCGCGTCGGCGCAAAGCCGCGCGGACTCGCCTACACCGGCCATCATCGACAGATAGCCGGCAACTTCGATCGGCCGTGCCGGATCGAAAGCCACCCGGGATTTCGGGATCAGCCGCTGCAGGACATGGGAGCGGAAGGCACGGTAGAGAGATCGGATAGGCATCTGTTTTTCAACCACCCGCGCCGAAAGCAAAGCGGCGCATACTGCCGGCGCAGAGCACCTCGCCGTGAGGCTCTCCCGCCTCAGTACCGACAGGCGTCAACCGGATACGGCGCTGGATGCCCGGGGCCAGATGAAACCAGTCGTCAGCCGGGCGGTAACCCGCGGCATCGATGTGAAGCGACTGGGCAAGGCAATTGGCGGAGACATCGAGTGCCCATGCGCCGCCGTCATCCACCAATGTCACGGCAACATCGGCATCGTGAAACGCCTTTGCCCGACCAAGCGGAAAGTGGAACGCCTCGGCCAGCAGGTCACCTTCCACCGAGCGCAGCCGCGCCACCGTAACGTCATGCGACGGCGGGCCGAAACGGAAGGCGTAAGTGGTATCGAAGAAGGCGCCGAAAAGTTCGGTCGCCGCGATCTTCTGCTTGCTCCGCGCTGCGATCGTCAGGCTCTGGCTGCCGCTCGCCGCCTGCTGCCTGCCGTTGCGGAAGCAGATAAGCTCCAGTTCCACGGCAAGGTCATTAGATGTCTCGTTGACCACATGCACATCCAGACCATTGGTCCCTTCGTCCGTTAGCACCACCTGCAACGGCCGGAAGGCCCGGCGCATTGCATGCCAGACGGGCTTGGGTTCGCCGGTGGAATCGATCACCCCCCAACCCGGTCCGGGCAGCAGATCCTGTAGCGTCCAGACCAGCGCGCCGTCGCAACGCGATCCGCTGCGGCGCCATTCGGCAAAGGTCTCGGTCAGCACTTCGCCCGTGACGGCACGGGAAAGATCGAGATAGCGTTCCGGATTTTCGCGGCGAAGCCTGGCCGGATCGGTATCGTAGAGCAGCCCGAGATAGTGATCCCTGATATCCTCGAAATCCCAGGACGCGCCGCGGTCGCGCGGCACCCGGGCCTTCCAGAGAGGGCTGTGAACGGAGGGCACGTCGAGATGCCGCTGCAACGTTCTCTGCTGCGGGACATGCGCGAAGGCAAGGCTTTCGGCGGCGAAACGCACATCGGCCCGGCGCGCATCGTCAAGCGGGCGCATATAGGCGCCAACACCGTAGTAGTGCGTGACCCCTGCATTCGGCGAAAACGGCATGGCCCCGCCATAGGGCGAATTCGGAACGTAGGGCACATCCGGCCGCAGCCGCGAAGCGATCGCCGGGATCACTTCGTCACTCACCGGACCGCCCCAGAACTCCCGCGGCAACCCGAGCATCGCCGCCTGTTGGTGCACCTCGCTGCCACCGCAGAGCACGGCAAGCGAGGGTGAGGCCTGAACCCCATGCAGGAACCCTTCGACTTCGGCATGGACGTGACCGATGAAGGTCTTGTCGTTGCGTGGATAGTCGAAATTGGCAAACATGAAGTCCTGCCAGACGAGCAGGCCGAGCTCATCGCAGAGCGCAAAAAAATCGGGCGCCTCGTACGCCATCGTGCCGCCGACGCGGATCATGTTCATGCCGGCTTCGGCAGCCAGCCGCAGGAACGGCTCGTAATCGGCCCGCGCGCCGGGAAGCCGCACGATATCGGCGGTGGTCCAGACAGCACCTCGGCAAAAGATGCGCCCGCCGTTGACGCAAAGCCCGAAGCCGTCGCCATCGGCCCCGCGATCGACGGTGATCGTGCGGAAACCGGTCTTGCCGAGCGGGTACTCGACATCGTCGGAAACCAGCGCCAGATCGTAGAGTTCAGGCGTTCCGTGCGTGTGCGGCCACCACGGCTTCACATCGGCGAGCTTGAGGATGGCCGAATAGTGGTTCTCGCCGATCTTCTCAAAGGCCGTCTCTTCCCCGCCGCAGCGCAGCTGAAGGATCGGATCCTCCGCAGCGGAATAAAGCGAAACGCCGACCCGCCCGCTGCCATCGTCATCCAGAACGCTGCGGATCGAGACATTGTCGATCGAAACAGGGCCGCTGCGCACCAGCGATATCGCCCGCCACGGTCCGACGGCATGGATCTCCGGGCACCAGCCCGGCATATGGCCGAGCACGGTTGTGCGGACATTCTTGAGGCCCGGCGGCGTGATCATCTGCGGGCGCCAGCGGGCGCGTGGCCCGGGCTCGGTAAGCTTCGGCGCAAGTGCGCGGAAGCACAGCGCAAGCTCGTCGCCGCCGGCAAGCGTCACCGGAATTTCGTGAGCGGTGAACATGCTCTCCGAAAACAGAAGCTCTTGGCCGTTGACGAACACGTGGCAAAGCGTTGCCAGTCCCTCCAGCCGCAGGATCCAGTCTCCCGGTTCCGTATCGAACAGGCGGCAGACATACCAGGCATCCCGGGTGTTCAGAGACTCCGGATTTTCCCTGTCGAACAGACCGGCTCTCTCGAGAGCTTCGGCAACGGTTCCGGGCACCGATGCGGCGATGAACTGCGACGTCGGGGGGATATCATGCGGCACGGCATAGGCATCGGGTTCCGAGAGAACGAGGTTCCAGCCTTCCGAAAGCAGGACCTCTTCTGCGCCGACGCTCGCCAACCTGCCCCGCATGATCAAGCCTCCGGTGTCACAGCCGCTCGGAAATCGAAGCCATCATGGAATCCCATGCATCGGCAGCCGGATCAAGCGCGGTCTGCAGCGGCTCGAATTTCTTGCGGGTCACGGCCCGCGCCAATTGGAACTGCACGGATTTGGCCGTCTCGGAAATCTGCCGGGCATCAGCCTCGGCGCTGCCGAATTGCCCCGGCGCAAGCCAGGCGAGATGATCCGCCGCCAGCTCGAAATTGGCGCCGAACTGGCGAAGCGTGTTGAAGGCATATTTGTGGAAGAAGCCGAAGGGCCGCTCGGCAATTTCCTCGACCTGCTGCGGGAAAACCGAGGCAAAGGCGCGGATCGGATTGCGGGCCGGGCGGCGGGCGAAATGCTTTCTGAAGATCGTTTGGGAGGCCGCCCGCATCTCCGCATCGCCTGGAAGCATCACCGGAAACTTGGCAAATTCGGTGTAGGGCAGAAACAACGCTCCGTCCGCGCCTGAATTCAGCTGAAACAGACCGTCAAAATCCTCGCCATCCAGCGCGAAGAACCCGGCATTGTGGAAATACTCGACGCGCTTCGCATCGAAATCCAGCCGGTTGATCGCCACGGTCGTCTTGCCGTGCTCGGTGCGGTAGGCAGTGCCCTGGGTGTCGGGCATGTAATAAGAATCCATCTCGATCAGGCAGAGCCGCCCGCGGCCGATCTGCGTTTCGATATGGCGCTCGACGCGATCGAAGATCGCCAGTTCGCTGACGCGAATGCCGTAGAGCGTTTCCAGATCTTCCAGCGGCACCTTGAAGAAGGTGAACTGGTCGCCCTCAAAATCCTGCGTCATGGTAAAGCCGAGCATCGCTTCCGGCGGCAGGCCGAGCGTGTTCAGTACCTCGATCCAGAGATCGATATAGCAATTGGTTTCCGGCCACATGCGCTCGCTGGAATGGAGCGCATGCCTGACGTAGCCATCCGGAGCGATAGCCGGGAAAACAGCCTTCATCGGACGTCTCAGCCCCAGAGCGCCTTGCGAACGTTTTCCGGCCATTCCTTCACGTCGAGACCGTGATGGTGGAACAGCGCAAGCGCGATACGTTCCAGACCGAAGCCGACGCAGGCGGTATGCGCCACGCTGCCATCCTCAAGGTTCAGACCCCACTTCAAGCCAAACGAGTCCTGATGGTAGTTGAAGCTCATGCAGGCAGTCGGATTGGCGGTCGAGGTGATCGGGATCAGCAGCTCGAACTTGAGGTTCTGGTCGCGCTGGTTGTTGACCATCATCTTGCCGGCGCGGCCGAAGAATGGATCGTTCGCCACGTCGATGACCACCTCGAGGCCAACCAGCTTCATCATCTCGACGCCACGATCCATCCAGCGCTGGCGGAAATCCGTCACGTGGCTCTCGGTGCCCATGCAGACATATTCGCGCATGCGGAACAGCTGCTGGCGTGCCGGATCCTTGGAAGGCTCATGGCGGAAGCAGTAGGACTGCAGATCGTAAAGACCGCCCTTTGCCGGCAGGTTGCCGCGCTTGGCGACCGTCGGGTAGAGCGGATAGCAGGCCGCCGGCGTCAGTACGATCTCGGTCGCTTCCTGGCCCTTGGTCCAGTCATCGCCGACTTCCATGCATTGCAGCAGGTTCATGTGATCGAGCTCGGCGCCGCAGAAGCTGTGCACCGTACCCGCAAGCTGCGGGAAGCTCTTCATATAGCCGCTTTTCTCGAAGATCGCCCGGTTCATGCCTGGCGGAAAGCGCATGGCTTCGGCGCCATCGGCGCCACCGAACCTGTCTATCAGGCGCTCGAAAGCGGAGATTACGTCTTCGAACTGGCCGCTGCGGCCGTAGAGGCCGTCAACGCCGGTATCGATCAGCAGGCCGGATTCGAAAAGCCGGTCCAGAAACGAGGTCTGCATATCCATGTGAGTCACCCCAGTAGGCTAGTGTCCTGCTTGTGGACGAGAAGCATGCTCGACGTGTTGCCGAGGATGCGGTCATTGGAAATCATCAGCTGCGCGGAATGCGCATCGCGAAGGTGACGGCCGACGCTGAAAGGCGTGCCGTTCTTGTAGCCCATGATGCCGCAGATCAGCATGACGTGGTTGACGATCTCGAGGATCGTTTCCGACGAGGCGATCTTCACGTTGTTCATGGCAACGGCAAAACCCATCGACGACAGCTTGTCGGGATCGGCCTTTGCGTCCTCATAGGCCTTGAGGCCCGCGACGACATTCGACTTGACCATCTGCAGAAGGTTCGAAACCTCGGCAAGACGTAGCGCACCGGGCGGCGGAGCGCCGGGCGACTTGCGGGCGGCAGCGCGAACGAACGCCTGCGCGCGGCAGACGGCATCGACCGCGATGCCATACCAGACGCCACTCCAGAGGAGATGCGAAGAGGCAAGCATCGACTGCGCCGCGATTTCTGCAAAGGGTTTCGGGAGTATCTGCGCCGCAGGCGCTTCGCCCTTGAAAAGGAAGCCGTCGGAGCAGGTGCCGCGCATGCCGAGCGTATTCCACACATGGGTTCGCTCGAGCGTATACTGGTCCTTGAGGAAAGCCGTCAGCACCTGATCCGAAGACGCGGCCTCCGGGCCGCTGCGCGACGTTATCAGGATCGCGTCGGCATGTGAGCCGTAAGAGATCACGGTCGCGTCCTTTTCGAGACGGCAGGTACCGCCGGTGATCTCGATGGCGCAGATGCTATTGCGCAGGTTGCCGCCAATGCCGCCTTCGGTCGTCGCCGAGGCGATCAGCAGCTGTTCGGCCGCGATACGCCGCATGAAGCCCGCATGCCACTCGCTTTCCGCGCCGTGCTCGACAAGGCTCGAAAGCTTGATGTGATGCATGGCGAAAACCATCGCGCTTGCAGCGCAGGCCTGGCCCAGAACGGAGCAGAGTTCAGCGATTTCGGTCGTGGTCGCGCCTTCGCCGCCAAGGTGGCGGGGGATCTGAATGCCGAGCAGACGTTCGGCCTTCATCGCATCGGCAGCTTCCCGTGGGAAACGGCCTTCGGCATCGACGGTATCGGCGTGCTTAGCCGCAATCTCGGCGACGCGCGCGGCCCGTGCCGCAAAGCTCTCTTCCGTGATCTTGACCGGGAAGTTCATCAGGCGACCTTCCGGCTGTCCTTGATCATATCGACGGTCTTTTCGATCGCCGAGATGCTGGCGAAGGACTTCCGGTTGAGAAGATTGTCGGGGAATTCGATATCGAAGGCTTCTTCGATCGCCAGCATCAGCTGGACCGATGCAAAGGATGTCAGACCCGCCGCGTAGAGATCGGCGTCGTCGGCGACCTGGTCGATCGACGCGGGAAGCTTGCCGAATTTGGCTATAATATCGCGGATTGTCTTGTTCATCCGAACATCTCCAAGATTGTCATGATCCAGAGCAGGCGTTCATCGCCTTCATCATGAGCGCTCTTTTAGGCCGGAAAACCCAATATTCCGCTAATTTGTCTGGTTAAAGATGAGCAAGATTCACACTTAAAGTTTTATCGAGTATCGCGCCCTGATTGAATTTCGCCGTTTCTGCTCAAATACTTGCCTCGCCAGTTTGGCGTAATACAGGAGCGGCGCGAAGGACTTCCCAGTGCAGAAATGGAACGGAAATCTTCTATCCCGCCGGTGGATAGCTGTGCTCGCCGCCCCTGTAATCAGAGACCGAGAAGCAACCGTCGGCGGTTTTGCGAACGCCGCTTTCGGCGATCACGGTCTTTCCGTAGCCGCCCGGAATATCCAGAATATAGGCTGGCTGGCAGAGGCCGGATATGCGGCCGCGCAAGGCTGCGACGATCGCCTGCCCTTCCTCGATCGACAGCCGGAAATGGCTGGTGCCGGGCGCAAGGTCGGGATGATGCAGGTAATAGGGCTTGATACGGTTCTCGACGAAAGTCTTCATCAGCGACGCAAGCACATTCGCATCATCGTTGACGCCCTTGAGCAGCACAGATTGGCTGATCATGACGATACCGGCATCGACGATCCGGGCGCAGGCCGCCCGCGCTTCGGCCGTAAACTCGCGCGGATGATTGGCGTGCAGCGCGATGTAGACGGTCTTGCCGCTCGCCTTCAGCGCGTCGATGAGCGCCGCATCGATCTTGCGCGGATCGACCACGGGCACGCGGGTATGAAACCTGACGATCTTGACGTGATCGATCGCCGAGAACTCCCGCATGATGTCTTCCAGCCGCCGCGGCGACAGGATCAGCGGATCGCCACCGGTGAGAATGACCTCCCATATTTCGTCATGCTGGCGGATATAGTCGAAGGCTGCCTTCATCGCCTCCGGTTCGAGCGTGCCGAGACCTTGCGGCCCGACCATCTCGCGGCGGAAACAGAAACGGCAATAGACCGGGCAGACATGCACCGCCTTCAGCAGCACACGATCCGGATAGCGATGCACGATCCCTTCAACAGGGCTGTGCGGGAGATCACCGATTGGATCGTCCCGCTCTTCCGGTGTCGTCTGCAGTTCGGAAACATCGGGCACGAATTGGCGAGCAATGGGATCGGCCGGGTCTGCACGGTCGATCAGCGCCGCAATCGATGGCGTCAACCCGATCGCATAGCGCGCCGCGACATCTTCGAGCGCCAGCCGGTCGGCGTCCCCGATCAAGCCTGCGCTCGACAGGTCATCGACGCTCTTGATCGGCCTGACGATATTCATCGGCCATACTCCGCGACGGGCGCCCACAGCACCTGATCGATGCGCGAAGCACCGGTCGCCAGCATCACCAGCCGGTCGAAACCGAGCGCGATACCGCTCGCCTCCGGCATGATCTGCAACGCCTCGAGAAAATCCTCGTCCAGCGGATAGCGCTCGCCATAGATGCGTGCCTTCTCGGCCATCTCGATCTCGAAACGGCGCCGCTGTTCGGCAGCATTCGTCAGCTCGCCGAAACCATTGGCGAGCTCGACGCCGCAGGCGTAGACCTCGAAGCGCTCGGCAACCCGTGGATCCCGGCCTGACGGCCGCGCCAGAGCAGCTTCCGAAACAGGATATTCGTCGAGAATGGTTATGCGGCCGAAACCGAGATGCGGCTCGATTTTCTCGACCAGCGCGCGGCTAAAGAGATCGGCCCAGCCATCGTCTTCGGCGACACGCAGGCCGTTGCGGCGCAATTCGGCCGCCAGATGCTCGCGATCGGTCGAGCCATCGGCAGCAACGGAGCCAAGCAGATTGATCCCGGCATGGCGATCGAAAGCCTCGGCAACCGAAATCCGCTCCGGGCCGGCAAAAGGATCGGCCTCGGCACCGCGATACGTCAGTTTGGATGCCTTGGCGGTCTCGGCAGCGAGTGCTGCGATCCGCACGCAATCCATCATCAGCGTCTCGTAGCTTTCTCCCGCCCGGTACCATTCCAGCATGGTGAATTCAGGATGGTGCAGCGGCCCGCGCTCGCGGTTGCGATAGACATGCGCGAAGCACGCGATCCGCTGTTCGCCCGCCGAGAGGAGCTTCTTGCAGGCAAACTCCGGCGAGGTGTGCAGATAGAAGGGTGCCGGCTGGCCATCCGTCGTCAGCGCCTCGGTGGCGAAGGCATGCAGATGCGCCTCGTTGCCCGGTGACACCTGCAGTGCGGCCGTATCGACCTCGACAAAATCTTCGCCGGCGAAATAAAGACGCAGTGCCGCCTGGATCGCGTTGCGCCCGATCAGGAACGGGCGGCGATCCGCATGGACGTCGGGCGTCCACCAGGGCGAGGCTTTGGCGCTCGTCAGGCTCATTCTCCGCTTTCTTCACCGCGACGGCCAACGCTGGGCTGGCTTTTCGCCGGATTTTAAGTTAGTTGCCGCCCCAAAGGAAAATTAATCGCGTCTAGAGGGCTATTGCGACAGTCCTCTACGACGCCGAAGGCTGAGTTACAAGGAAGTCTTATGGTCAAGATCATCGCCTCCTCCGTCCGCAAGGGCAACGTTCTCGAAGTGGATGGCAAGCTGTATGTCGTTCTTACGGCCAACAACTTCCATCCTGGCAAGGGCACGCCGGTGACCCAGGTCGACATGCGCCGCATCGTCGATGGCGTGAAGGTGTCCGAGCGCTGGCGCACGACCGAGCAGGTCGAGCGCGCATTCGTCGAAGACGTCAACTTCCAGTTCCTTTACGAGGACGGCGAAGGCTTCCACTTCATGAATCCCGAAAGCTACGATCAGGTCGTCGTCGACAATGAGACGATGGGTGATCAGAAGGCCTATCTTCAGGAAGGCATGACCTGCATCCTGTCGATGCACGAAGGCATTGCGCTGGCTCTCCAGCTGCCACGCCATGTGACGCTCGAAATCACCGAGACCGAGCCGGTCGTCAAGGGTCAGACGGCATCGTCCTCCTACAAGCCGGCAATCCTTTCGAACGGTATCAGAACGCTGGTTCCGCCGCATATCGATGCCGGCATCCGCGTTGTCATCGCGACGGAAGATAACTCCTACGTCGAGCGCGCCAAGAACTGATTGTCCGCAGGGGCAAAGCAAAAGGCCGGCTGAGACGCCGGCCTTTTTCGTTTCAGAGATGCGGGTTGCGCGGCCGGTAGCGTTTGACCAGCTGCTGGTTCACCTCTGCAGCGCCCGGCATGTTGGCGCTGAGATAAACCGGCGCATCGCCTGACTTGGCGAGCTCCGAGGCCACCTCGGCAAAGATCGCATTGAGCACGGTCGCCCCGACTGCCGTCGAGACCGGCCCGACCTTCAGCCCGCTCCCTTCGATTTCGATGACGGCATCCCCCGGCGGAAGGCCGTTGTCGAGGACGATATCGGCAACCTCGGCCAGCCTGCGGCGGCCGTTGGCGATCGCCTTGGAATATTCGATCGAGGTGATGGCGATCACCTTGGCGCCGATCTCATGGCCGTAATCGGCGGCCTCGATCGGCGCGGCGTTCACGCCGGAATTCGACGCGATGATGATCACGTCGCCAGGCTGCATGCCATAGCGCTCGAGCACCGGACGAACGAGACCTTCCGTCCGTTCGTAGACCGAACTGATCACCGCACCCTCGTGCAGCATCGCAGAACCGACGAGTACGGGAACAGTGAAGGCGAGCCCGCCAGCCCGGTAATGCACCTCTTCGGCCAGCATGTGAGAATGCCCGGTACCGAAGACATAGACCCGCTTGTCGGTGCGGGCCGCTTCGAGGATCGCCGCGGCGGCCCGCTGCATTGGAACATCGAGAGCCGACTTCAGCTGGCCGAGCCGCTCGATCAGGTTCGAGAAATAAGCATCGGTGATCGCAGTCATCGCTACTTCCTCTCCCCGCCGATCCAGGCCGCGGTGACCTCGATCTTATCGGTCAGGTGCACGAAGTCGGCGCGATACCCCGGAGACAGGCGGCCGTAGCCCTCGAGACGAAGGAAGCGCGCCGGGTAAAGCGTCGCCATGCGCAGCGCTTCGGCCAGCGTCAGGTCGAGATAGGTCACGCAGTAACGGATGCTGGACGCCATATCGACATCGGACCCTGCCAGCGTGCCATCATCCAGAACTACCCTGGAGCAGAAACTGCCGCTCTCGCGATGAACGTTGCGGCCATTCAGCGTGAAGCTGTTCTTGTCGGAGCCGACAAGCGACATCGCATCGCTGACGAGGAAAAGCTTTCCTTCGCCGCGCTTCGCGCGCAGCGCCGTGCGCAATGCCTTCGGATCGACATGGTGGCCATCGGCAATCACGCCGCACCAGGTCGAGGGGTGATCGATCGCGGCACCTACGAGACCCGGAGCGCGATGCCCCATCTGGCTCATCGCGTTGAAGAGATGCGTGACGCCACGGGCGCCGGCATCGAAACGCTCTTCCGCTTGCTCGCTGCTGCAATCGGAATGTCCGATGCTGACGATCACGCCGGCTTCGGCAAGCGCGCGCACCTGCTTCACGCTCACCTGTTCAGCCGCCATGGTAATGAGCAGCGTGCCGATTGCTTCACGCGCCGCAATGAACGCCTTGACGTCTGCGTCTTCGACCGGGCGCATCAGCGACGCCAGATGTGCGCCCTTGCGCGCCGGTGCCAGATGCGGCCCCTCGAGGTGCAGACCGGCGACACCGCGGTTGGTCTTGACCGCGTCCTTCGCAGCCTCGATCGCTGCCTTGGTGGCATCAGCCGTGTCGGTGATCAGCGTCGGCAGCAGCGCTGTCGTGCCATAGCGGCGATGGCCGTCGGCGATGATGTACATCGAGTCCGGCGATGGCTCGTCGTTCAGCATCCGGCCGCCGCCGCCGTTCACCTGCGCGTCGATGAAACCGGCGGAGAGAACGCCACCGTCAAGCACCACGGTCTCGCCTTCGGGTAGATCGTTGAGTGCCGCGATGGTCTCGACGCGTCCGTTCGAAACGACCAGCGCCCTTTCGTCATGGAAGCGCTCGCCGTCGAAGATCCTGGCGCCGGTGAAGATCTTGCGGGACATCAGACGGTCTCCGTAACCTTGAGCAGGTTTGCCGGCTTGTCGGGATCGAAACCCTTGCGGCGCGTGACCGACTCGATGAGGCGATAGTAGACGAGCAGCGAAACCAGCGGATCGAGAAGACCGTTGCCGGTCGATGGAACGCGCAGGTTGACCCCGGAAAGCGGCTGTGTCGAGAAAGGCACGGTCGTCGCTCCGAGCTTCTGCAGGCGCTCCAGCGCCTGGACGTTGTTGGCATAGGCGGCATCGTCAGGCGCGAAGGCAACGATGGGGAAACCTGGCTGCACGAGACGCATCGGACCATGCATCAATTCAGCCAGTGAGAAGGCTTCGGCATGCAGGCCGGACGTTTCCTTTGCCTTGAGCGCAGCTTCGAGCGCAATCGCGAAGGCCGGTCCACGGCCGGCGGTGTAAAGCGAGCTGGCGTTGAAAAGCACATCCTCTGCCGCGGCCGTATCGATGCCCGATGTGGCCGACAGGGCGCCCGGAAGCTTCTGAAGCGCCGCCTGCAGATCAGCCTTGCCGCCGATCACTGCCGTTACGCCGGCAAGTGCTGCAACCGAAGCGATGAAGGATTTCGTTGCGGCAACGCTTTTCTCCGGTCCGGCATTGAGGCCAAGCACGATGTCGGCCTGATTGCCCAGCGGGCTATCGGTGACGTTGACGACGGCGATCGTCGTGGCGCCGCCCTTCTTCGCGGCTTCTTGCAGGGCAACGATGTCAGGGCTGGCGCCCGACTGCGAAACCGTGAAGTGAATGCCGCCCTTCAGATGTAGCGGCGCGCCATAGACTGACGCGATCGACGGGCCGACGGATGCGACCGGAACGCCGCAGGTGATTTCGAAAAGATACTTGAAGAAGGTGGCGGCATGGTCGGAAGACCCGCGCGCGGCCGTCGTTACCACGCTCGGCCGCGCCGAGGAGAAAAGCTTGGCGATTTCGGCAAAAGCCGGCTTTTCCTTTTCGAGCAGGGTCGCCACGACCTCCGGCGACTGGCCGGCTTCCTGCAGCATCAGCGACTTGTTCTCACTCATAGTTCATCTCCAATTCTCAATTCTGCAACGAAATCATAAGCATCGCCACGATAGTGCGAGCGGGTATATTCAGCGACGCGCTGATCTTCGAGGCGGGATATCCGCTCGATCAGCAGGGCCGGCGCACCGGCCTTGACGTTCAGCATCGCGGCCGAGGATGGGTCGAGCGTCACGGCCGTCAGCCGCTGCAGCGCCCGCACCGGCTTGTGGCCGTTGGCAGCCAGGGCGTCATAGAGCGAACCCTCGCCACCCGCCTGTTCGCCGACGAACTTGACCGGAACGACGGCGCGCTCGATCGCCAGCGGCAAACCATCGGCAAGACGAAGACGATCGAGCCGCAACACCGGCTCGTCCTGACCGAGCCCCAGCAGGAAGCTTTCTTCCGGCGATGGCTGATTGATTTGCCGGGAGAGGATTTTCGCCGCCGGAGAGCGGCCGCGCGAACGCATGTCGGCCGAGAAAGACGAGAGCCGCCAGAGCGATTGCTCCATGCGCTCGACACGCGCCGAAACGAAGGTACCGCTGCCGTGTCGTGATTCAAGCGCGCCTGAAGACATCAGCTCGCGATAGGCGGTGCGCACCGTGACACGCCCAAGCTTCAGGGCCTCAGCAAGATCGCGCTCACCTGGCAGTGCGGCGCCGGGCTTCAGCAATCCTTCCTGAACGAGACCGGTCAATGCCAGGGCCAGCCGCTTGTAGAGCGGTCCGGTCGAGGCCTCGTCGCGCAGTCCGCGCGCATTCAGCTCTGCTATCAGACTGGTTCTATCCATAGGCGCACATTAGAACCTATTTAGAACCAGTCTTCAAGCTGAATCTACGCCGCAAAAAAGAAACCCTCGTGACGGATCACGAGGGTTCGTAAACCAGCGATCAAATCGAACGCGTCAGTTCTTGGTGAAGATGTAATCCGTTTCCTGCCGCAGGACCTCGCCCGGCCGCAGCACGGCATTCGGGAAGCCCTCGTGATTGATCGCATCCGGCCAGACCTGGGTCTCCAGGCAGAACCCGGCAAACGGTCCGTACTTGCGGCCGTCCAGACCGGGCACGGCGACATTCAGCTTGAAGCCGGCATAGAACTGCACGCCAGGTTCGGTCGTCCGCACTTCCATCGACACGCCGGAATTGAGGCTGCGGGCCAGCACGGCGGTGCGCTTGGCGACACGCTCCTTCGACAGGCAGAAATTATGATCGTAGAGCGCCTGTTCCGAACCTTCGAAACGCTTCATCGGCGCCATTTCGCGGAAATCGAAAGCCGTGCCGTCGACCGGGCGCAGTTCCCCTGTCGGGATCTGCCGCTCGTCGGTCGGCAGATAGTGATCGGCCGCGATCATGATGTCGTGGCCAAGCGCGTCATCGCGGCCGTCCAGATTGAAATAGGCGTGCTGGCAGACATTGGCGAGCGTCGGCTGGTCGGACGTCGATTCATAGACGATCGAGAACTCGCCGTTACCGTGAACCCGGTAGGTGGCCTGGATCGTGCAATTGCCCGGATAGCCGGCGCGGCCATCGGGATCGACGATCTTCAGGACAACGCGATCGACGGCATGCTCGACAATCGTCCAGTTGCGCTTGGCAATGTTATCGCTGCCACCATGCAGATGCGAGACTCCCTTTTCGTTGAGCTCCAGCTGGTAGTCCTTGCCATCTAGCGTGAACTTGCCACCGCCGATGCGATTGGCGCAGCGCCCGGGCGTCGCACCGAAATAGGAGGAGTAGGCCGGATAGTCGGAAAACTTGTCGAAGCCGAGCAGCAGCGGGGCATCGTGGCCGTCGAGCCTGAGATCCTGGATGACAGCGCCCCAGCTCATGATCTTGGCCGTCAGACCGCCGCCTTTGATCTCGACGCGATAGACGGTTTCTCCGTCTTTCGTCGTTCCGAAAACTTCCCGCTTGAGCTCTTCCGCCATTATACCATCGTCCTGAAATCTGTTCGCATCCGGCAGCGAAACTGCCCCCATTTGCCGCGAACCGCAACTGCCAATGCCAAAAAAGAAATGCCGCTGCGGCAAAGGCAGCGGCATAGCATCAACAGATTGATAAGCCGTCAGATTTTCGTGCCGATCTCGTTGAGGTCGTAGGACGTCGTCTGATAGATTTCATTGATCCAGTTGCCGAACAGCAGATGCGCGTGACTGCGCCAGCGATTTTGCGGCGGCAGCGCCGGATCATTATGCGGGAAGTAGTTGTGCGGCATCTTGATCGGCACGCCAGCATTCACGTCGCGGAAATATTCGTCCGACAGCGACGTCGAATCGTATTCGACATGGTTGAAGATGTAGAGGCGCTTGCTTGCCTCTTCCTGAACCAGACAGACGCCCATCTCGCTCGATTCCATAAGGATCTCAAGACCCTGCGCCTTCTCGATGTCGCCGCGGCGCACTTCCGTCCAGCGCGACACCGGAATCTCGAAATTATCCGAGAAACCGTTGAGATAGACGGAGGACGGCTTCAGGTTCTTGTGGCGATAGACGCCGAATGCCTTCTCCTTCAGCTCATGCTTGGGAACGCCGTGGAAGTGGTAGATCGCCGCCATCGCGCCCCAGCAGACATTCATCGTCGAATGCACGTTGGTCTTCGTCCACTCGAAGATTTCCTGCATCTCGCTCCAATAGTTGACGTCTTCGAAGGGCATCAGCTCGATCGGCGCGCCGGTGATGATGAAGCCGTCGAACTTGCGGTGCTTCACCTCTTCCCAGGTCTGGTAGAAGGCCAGCAGATGGTCTTCGGAGGTATTCTTGGCCTTATGGTTGCCGACCCTGATCAGCGACAGCTCGACCTGCAGCGGCGAGGCACCGACAAGGCGCGCCATCTGCACTTCGGTCTTGATCTTGTTCGGCATGAGGTTGAGAAGCCCGATCTGAAGCGGGCGGATATCCTGGCGGATAGCCACTGTCTCAGTCATCACCCGCACACCCTCCTGAACGAGGGTTTCGAAAGCGGGCAGCGTGTCAGGAATCTTGATGGGCATTGCATTCACTCGATCGAACAGGACAACCGGCAAATAAAAAAACCGGTGGCGAAAAAAGAATCGCTACCGGTCCGCACGCGGCCCTTTAGCGACTTATTTAACGTGGCTGCAAGCCGGCCGGCCAAATCACCACAATCCTCTAGATAGCGCTGACAGCGCCGCGAATCAATCGCGATTCGCAACCTGCACTTTGAGCTAGGTAACTCACGCATTAATGACTGGTAGAATCTGTTGATGGACAGCACGCGCTACCATGTTAATCAGGGATGATGCTGTACAGGAATGCATGATGACGGACGACGCCAAAGGCGGGGCTGTCGGCCAGCGGCAAGATAGGGTCGGATACGATCTCAGCCTCGGCTATCGCCTCAAATTGATGTTTTTAGCCTTCTGGGCTTCGAAAGTGCGCGGCAAGATCCTGTCTCTCGCCGCTATCCTTATGTTCGTCATCTTGGCGACGGCCTACGGTCAGGTCGTTCTCAACCGCTGGAACGCGCCGTTCTATGATTCGCTGCAGCGGCGCGATGTCGGCGAGTTCTTCCATCAGCTTCAGATTTTCGGCCTGATCGCCGGCTCTCTGCTACTTCTCAATGTCGGCCAGGCCTGGCTGAACCAGATGACGGCGCTCTATATGCGCGAGGGCCTGACCCGCGATCTCGTCGATCAATGGCTGAAGCACAAGCGGGCCCTGCGGCTCGCCTCAAGCGGGCTGATCGGCGTCAATCCGGACCAGCGCCTGCATGAGGACGCCCGCAACCTTGCCGAAAGCACCACCGGCCTCGTTCTCGGCCTCATCCAGTCGACGATCCTGCTCGTCAGCTTCATCGGCGTGCTCTGGGAGCTGTCGAGCGGCTTCGTCTTCCACTTCCGCACCTATTCCTTCGCCATCCCCGGCTACATGGTCTGGGCCGCCGTCTTCTATGCCGCGTCGGCATCGATCCTCAGCCAGATCGTCGGCAGAAAGCTGGTGCCGATCAACGCCGAGCGCTTCTCCAAGGAAGCCGAACTCCGCTTCTCGCTGATGCACGCCAACGAGAACATGCCGGCGATTACCGTCGCCAGAGGCGAGGAAAACGAGCGCCAGCGCATTAATACCGATATCAGCACGGTTCTCGCTGTGCTCAAGCGGCTGACCATGGCCAATACCAACCTGACCTGGGTTTCCGCCGGTTACGGCTGGCTGGTCATCGTCATCCCGATCATCGTCGCCGCGCCCGCCTATTTCTCCGGCGGCCTGACCTTCGGTGAGCTGATGATGTCGGTCGGCGCCTTCAACCAGGTCAATACGGCGCTGCGCTGGTATGTCGCCAATTTCGGCCCGATCGCCGAATGGCGCGCGACGCTCAACCGCGTCACCGACTTCCGCCATGCGCTTGAGCACATGGATGAACCGCTCAATCCGAAGAACGTCATCGCCTACGAAGACACCGCCGCGGACAGGCTTGTGATGAAGAACGTCACCATCGCCGCCAAGTTGGGCGAAGAGGTCGATCAATGCGGCGGCTTCCGCCTGCACGAGCCCGATGTGACGCTGAAGGCCGGCGAAAAGGTGATGATAAACGGCGATCACAACGTCAATCGGAAGCTTCTCTTCCAGGCGATGGCCGGCCTCTGGCCCTGCGGCAGCGGCACGATGGGCCTCCCGCCCTCCGACGACATCCTGTTCGTCCCCCAGGTCGCCTATATCCCCGGCGGTACGCTGCGCGAGGCGCTCTCCTTCCCCGAACCGGCCGGCTCCTACAAGAACGAGGATATCGAAGCGGCGATGGAAAAGGCCGGCCTGCGCCAGCTGATTGGCCGCCTCGACACGCGGGCGCGCTGGGACAAGGTTCTGGATTCCGACGAACAGAAGGCCATCGGCTTTGCCCGGCTTCTGCTCGTGCGGCCGCGCTGGGTGGTGTTCGACGAAGTGCTTGAAGGCCTGGAGCCGGAATGGCAGGCGACGCTTACCAACCTGCTGACGGCGCTGCCGGAAACATCGATGATCTATATCGGCCGCTCGGAGATCTACATGGAGATCCTGAAGCCGAGGGTTCTCCATCTGGAAGCGATCGCCTCCAAGACGGAAGAACCACCGCCACCGCCGAAAACCGGCACCGGCCGCCCAGCGGCGGCACCGGTTATCTAACGATTACATCGGCTGAACGCCGCTGAGACCGACCGAGACCTGTTTCGAGGAGACGCTGCCGTCGGCAGCCTTTTCGGCGTTGACGATCACCGCCGCGCCTGGCTTCAGATCGTCCTTGGTCGCCGTAGCGATGGTGACGACCTGTGTGCCATCAGGGATGGCGATGGTCTTTTCCTTGCCCTGATAGGTCAGCGTGATCGTCTTGCCGTTGATCGCCTTGACGGCGGTGCTGACGGTCGCGTTGGTCATCTCGGTATTCGGCTTGGCATCCCAGGGGCGGTTGCCCTCGCCGGTACCCTTCATCGATGCCGGAAAGATCATCACCTGCAGCGCGTCATTCGGCCCGCTGCCCTTCGGCATCGAGCCGACGCCAACGAAATCGCCCGGCTTGATGTCATCGACGGCCGCCCGCTGGATGCCGCCAACCCGGAAGCCCGATTGCATGGCGATCGACTGGTCGGTTCCGTCGCGGGTCTTGATGGTCAGCACATCGCCGTTGAGGCTCTCGACGATGCCGCGAATGCGGACGCGCTGCGTATCGTCGGCCTGGCTGGACTGAACGGCTGAAAAGGTGATGGCTGCGGCGGCGAGCGCCGTCAGAAATGCGGAAGAAAGCTTGCGAGACATATGACTATTCCTTGTCGCCACGATAGCAGGCATATCCCCGGCTGCCGGAGCGGACTCTAGAGCCGCACCGGGACACCGGCGAATCAAGGAAACGTGAGAGTCAGCCTTCGATTTCTTCGCGGAGCATTTCCAGCTCCAGCCATTCCTCTTCCATCTTCGTCACGCTGTCGCGCAGCTTTTCCATCTCGGCGGCAAGCTTGTTGAAGGTTGCCGGATCCTTGGTGAAGAGGTTCGGATCGGCCATCTTCGCTTCGCGCTTGGCGATTTCGGCCTCAGCCTTGGCCATTTCCTTCGGCAGGTTCTCGAGTGCGAACTTCTGCTTAAACGAAAGCTTGCCCTTGCCCTTCGGCGCCTCGGCAGAAGGCGAAGCCTCCGCCTTTACCTTTTCGGCCGCCTTCTCCGCCCTGCGACGCTCATCCAGAGCGCCTTTCCGCTGCGCCATCATGTCGGAATAGCCGCCGGCATATTCGATCCACCGGCCATCAGGTGCATCCGGAACGGCAGGCGCAATCGTCGAGGTCACGGTGCGGTCGAGGAAGTCACGGTCGTGGCTGACGAGAATGACCGTGCCCGGAAAGCCGGCGACGATTTCCTGCAGCAGGTCGAGCGTTTCGATATCGAGGTCGTTGGTCGGCTCGTCGAGGATCAACAGGTTTGTCGGTCGCGACAGGATCCGGGCCAGCATGAGACGGGCACGTTCGCCGCCGGAGAGGTTCTTGATCGGCGTGCGCGCCTGCTCGGGCTGGAACAGGAATTCCTTCATGTAGCCGGTCACGTGCCGCTGCTCGCCGTTGACAAGCAGGTTTTCGCCGCGGCCATCGGTTAGGTAATTGGCCAGCGTGTCGTCGAGGTTGAGTTCCTCGCGCTTCTGGTCGAGCGTCGCGATCTCGAGATTCGTGCCAAGCTTCACGGTGCCGCTGTCGGGCGCCAACTGGCCGGTCAGCATCTTCAGCAGCGTCGTCTTGCCGGCACCGTTCGGGCCGACGAGACCGATGCAATCACCGCGATGCACGCGAATAGAAAACGGCGTGACGATGGGCCGCTCGCCATATGTCTTGGTGATCTTGTCTGCCTCGATCACCAGCTTGCCGGATTCCTGCGCATCCGAAACGCTCGCCTGGACACTGCCCTGCGGGCCCTTGTGGCCGCGATATTGCGAGCGCATGGTCTGCAGTTCACCGAGGCGGCGCATGTTGCGCTTGCGGCGCGCGGTAACGCCATAGCGCAGCCAATGCTCTTCGCGCTCGATCGCCTTGCCGAGCTTGTGCTGTTCCAGCTCCTCGGCCTCCAGCACCTGATCGCGCCAGACTTCGAAATGCCCGAAGCCACGATCCAGACGCCGCGACGTGCCGCGATCGAGCCAAACGGTTGCCGTCGAGACCTTTTCGAGGAAGCGGCGGTCGTGCGAGATCAGCACGAGGGCGCTGCGCGTCTTCTGCAGCTCGCCTTCCAGCCATTCGATGGTCGGCAGGTCGAGATGGTTGGTCGGCTCGTCGAGCAGCAGGATATCCGGCTCCGGCGCCATGACGCGGGCAAGTGCTGCGCGGCGGGCTTCGCCGCCGGAAAGGTTCTTCGGGTCTTCCTCGCCGGTGAGGCCGAGATGCGACAGCAGATAGGTGACGCGATAGGGATCGTCGCCCGGCCCAAGCCCGGCCTCGGCATAGGCCTGCACCGTTGCAAAACTTCCGAAATCAGGAGCTTGCTCAAGATATCGGACCGTTGAGGATGGATGCCGGAACAGCTCGCCGGACTGCGCCTCGGCAATGCCGGCCGCGATCTTCAGCAGCGTCGACTTGCCGGAACCGTTGCGGCCGACGAGGCAGATCTTGTCACCCGGCTCGACCTGCAGGCTTGCGCCCGCCAGCAACGGCGCGCCGCCGAAGCTCAGAAAGATGTCGTCCAGTTTGAGAATGGGAGGCGCCAAGGATCAGACTCCGGAAAGGTCATAGGGGCGGGCAAGGACGATCGCGCGGCCACTGCCGAGCGTGAACCGAACCTTGCCTTCTGCCACATTGGAAATGGTACGCGACGAGCCGAACGGCAAATGGAAATCCGAGAGCGGATAGCGCGCGTTTTCGATGAAGAGACCGCGCAATTCGCTGAAGCCCGGCACCGAAAACAGGCTGTTCTTCGGCAGGTCGAGCTCGATGGAACCTGAAAGAAGCGGAACTGCTTCCTCCAGCCCCGAAGTGAGCAACAGGTCGATACCCTGTTCGGCGAGGCTGACGGCATAGAGGAGGTGCTGAAGCGCATGATCGGACCGTTCCCCCGCCAGCGCACCGGCAAGGATCAGCCGTTTCGCGCCACGGGCTATCGCTTCCGAAACGGCGATCTCACCATCCGTCGAGGCTTTGGCCGCGGGATAGGGCTGCTTCGGCACGCCCGGAAACGCACCTTCGAGATCCGGTGCGGTGGAATCGAAATCGCCCACCCAGAGCTCCGGCACGACACCGAGCTCTGCCGCATGCCGCATGCCGCCATCGGCCGCGATGAACCGGCTGCCGGCAATCGCACTGCGCAGCCGCTCTGTCGGCGTCAGCTCACCGCCGAGCAGGATCGTGAAGGTCGTCTGGGTCATGGGCAATGCCCATAGCGCAAAGCAGGGGTCGAGGGAAAGGGGCGGGGCTTAACCGGGCGTGCCCTTATCGCGCCGTTCGAAGGCTTTTTCATAACCGTCGATAAAGCGCTCATAGAGTGCTGCGAAGGCATCGACGTCCGTCTCGCTCCAGCCGTCGAGGATTTCTGTGATCAACGACAGCTTCTGCGCCCGGATTTCCGACAGCAGCCGCTGGCCGATCGGCGTCATCACCACGACGATGCGCCGCGCATCGGCTTGCGATGCTTCGCGGCGAAGAATGTTGCGGCTGACCATGTCGGCCACCACGCGGCTGGCGCGAGACGGATCGATCCGCAGCATTTCTGCAATCATCCCGACCGTCACTTCATCGGCCGGCTGCGCACGGCGCACGGCGTCAAGAACATCGAGATGCGAGAGCTCGAGATCCGGCGCGACGCTCTGGATTGCCAGACGCCCGATCAGCCGGCGCCCTGTCATCAGCTTCATCCGGGTCATGCTCTGGCCGATGCTGGAAACGCTTTCGTTCTCCAGTGACAGCGGATCAAGCTCGTGAATGCGGGCGGGTTTCTCGTTCATGCGCCGAGCATAACAGAAGGCTTGCGCGAAGGAAATATGCCTGCGTCATTCTGGTGTCATTGACATTTATATGCTTTTGTCACATAAATTGGCGATCAAGATTGGAACTGTCTTCATGGATATGCAGCTTGCCTCCCAGCCGCTCGTGACGGATCCCCGCCGCAGGCTTATTCTCTTCCTGTTTCTGATGACCGCGATGTTCATGGCAACGCTGGACAATCAGATCGTCTCGACGGCGCTGCCGACCATCGTCGGCGAATTCGGCCACCTCGAACGCTTCGGCTGGATCGGCTCCGCCTATCTGCTGTCGCTGAGCGCCGTTATGCCCGTCTATGGCAAGCTCGGTGACCTCTTTGGCCGCAAATACGTGATGATGACCGCAATCGCCATCTTCACCGTCGGCTCCGCCGTTTGTGGTCTCGCCGTCTCGATGAACACGCTGATCGCCGCCCGCGTGCTCCAGGGCCTCGGCGGCGGTGGCATCATGGTATCGATCTTTGCCGTCAATGCCGATCTCTTCGAGCCGCGCGAACGAGCCCGCTACCAGAGCTATTCCAGCCTGGTTCTGATGGCCTCGAGCGCCATCGGCCCCGTTCTCGGCGGCATGATGAGCGATCTCTTCGGCTGGCGCTCGATCTTCCTCGTCAACGTGCCGATCGGTTTCATTGTCTTGATCGGCCTCGCGCTGATGCTGCCCTATCGCAAGCCGCACCGCCGCCCGAAGATCGATTATGCCGGCGCCCTTCTGCTCGCGATGACGACGACGAGCATCGTGCTGATGGCCGACGGCAGCGAACTGTTCGGCTCGATCCTGGCGCCGCAGAGCCTGGGGATCATCGGTATCGGCGCGCTTTGCGCCATCGCCTGGGTCTTCGTCGAGCGCCGCGCCGCCGAACCGATCGTGCCGCTGTCGCTGTTCCGCAACCCGACCTTCCCGCTTCTCCTGATCATGTCGATCACCGGCGGCGGCATCGCGATCGGCATGGCAAACTACTTCGCGCTGTTCCTGCAGACGACGACGGGCCTGTCGCCCTCGCATGCCGGCCTGCTCTTCGTCATGTTGACCGGCGGCCTCGTCTGCGGTTCGCTCTTTGCCGGGCGCATGATCTCGCGCACCGGACGCTACAAGCCCTTCGCCATCGCCAGCCTCTCCTGCAGCGCTGTGGCCTTTGCACTCCTGACGCAGGTCCATGCCGGTACGCCGCTGCCGATTATAGGCTTGCTGATGATGCTGCACGGCATCGGCATCGGTCTGTCGCAGCAGGTGCCCGTCATCGGCGTCCAGAACGCCGCTCCGGCGCGTGACGTCGGCGCCGCCACCGGTTCCGTCACGCTGTCGCGCATGGGCGGCGCCTCGATCGCCATCTCCATCTACGGCGCCATCATCGGCTCGCAGCTGGCGAAGGTCGGCATCTCCATCCCCGGCGTTACGGATATCGAGCAGCTGACGCCGAAGATGATGGCAGCCCTCCCGGAAGCCAGCCGCCAGGCTGTCGCCGATGCCTATGCCAGCGCCTTCACGCCGCTGTTCATGACCTCCTGCGCCTTTGCTCTGATTGGATTGATTGCAGCGCTTTCGCTGAAACCGGTCCAGTTGCCGCGCCACGGCGAGACCAAGAACACGGCCGCAGCCGCCGAAGCCGCCGAGTAGCGGCAAGGGCGCGCTGCGCCCTTGTCATAAAGCCTGCATCACTATACATCTGCCAACGCTCTAACGGGGTGCCCTGTATCCGCAAGGATATCTGGCTGAGAGGCTTTCAAGCCAACCCGCGGAACCTGATCCGGCTAACACCGGCGGAGGGATTAGACGCGTGACACCAGGCACCGCCCTTTTCCCCATGAAACAACTTTTTAGGAGGAGGCGCGCCATGCCCGGCCGCAAACCATTGATCGCATCATTCGCCACGGCTTTCCTTGCCGCAACCGTCACTCTGTCGCCGGCGCAGGCCGCCGACAAGACGCTGACGGTCTACACCTACGAGAGCTTCACCTCGGAATGGGGCCCCGGCCCCAAGGTCAAGGAGGCCTTCGAAAAGACCTGCGCCTGCACGGTCAATTTCGTCAGCGTCGCCGATGGCGTGGCGCTTCTCTCCCGCCTCAAGCTCGAAGGCGCCTCGACCAAAGCCGACGTCGTGCTCGGCATCGATACCAACCTGATCACCGAAGCCAAGGACACCGGCCTGTTCGACGTAAGCGGCGTCGATACCAGCGACCTCAAGGTACCGGGCGATTTCAAGGACGATGTCTTCGTTCCCTATGACTATGGCCACTTCGCCATCATCTACGACACGCAGACCATCAAGAACCCGCCGAAGAGCATGCAGGAACTGGTCGACGGCGATCCATCGCAAAAGATCGTCATCGAGGATCCGCGCACCTCGACGCCCGGCCTTGGACTGCTGCTCTGGGTAAAGTCCGTCTATGGCGACAAGGCGCCGGAGGCTTGGGCCAAGCTCAAGAACCGCATCTTGACGGTGACCCCCGGCTGGTCGGAAGCCTATGGCCTGTTCACCAAGGGCGAAGCGCCGATGGTCCTGTCCTACACGACCTCACCGGCCTATCACATGGTCGCCGAGAATACCGACCGCTACCAGGCTGCAGCCTTCTCCGAAGGTCACTACATCCAGATCGAAGTCGCAGGCCTGCTGAAAAACGCTCCCGACAAGGACCTCGCTCGTGACTTCCTGAAGTTCATGGTGACGCCGGGTTTCCAGGACACGATCCCGACCAACAATTGGATGATGCCGGTCTCGGCCACCTCCACGCCGCTGCCGGATGCCTTCGGCAAGCTGGTCAATCCGTCCAAGACCTTCCTGATGAGCCCCGATGACGTCGCCAAAAACCGCAAGACCTGGATCGACGAGTGGCTGACAGCCATGAGCATGAACTGATGCTGCAGACGGCGGCGGAACGGCGAAATGCGCTGGCGGGCGGGTCAATCGGCCTCGCCGCCATCCTGCTTTTCATCGGCATAGCCGCCATCTCGCTTGCTGCCTCCGGCGGCAGCAATGCGTTCGCCGGCATCATCTCAGATCCCTACATTCTCCGCGTCCTGCGTTTCACGCTGCTGCAGGCCGTCCTTTCGACCTTGCTCTCCGTTCTCCTGGCACTCCCGGTCGCGCGGGCACTTGCCCGCCAGCCAAACTTTCCCGGCCGTATCTGGATCATCCGGCTGATGGCCGTGCCAATGGGATTGCCCGTTCTGATCGGCGCGCTCGGGCTCATCGGCATCTGGGGACGGCAGGGCCTGCTCAATACCGCATTGCTCAAGCTCGGCCTGTCCGAACCCGTCAGCATCTACGGCCTGACCGGCATCCTGCTCGCTCACGTCTTCTTCAACTTGCCGCTCGCCTGCCGGCTGATGCTCGCCGGCCTGGAGAGGCTGCCGTCCGAATACTGGCTGATGGCAAGTAATCTCGGCATGCGCCCGCGCGCCGTCTTCCGCTTCATCGAATGGCCGGCGATCCGCGGCCTGATCCCCGGCATTTCTGGGCTGATCTTCATGCTCTGCGCCACCAGTTTCACGCTGGTGCTGACGCTTGGCGGCGGACCAGCGGCAACGACGATCGAGGTGGCGATCTACCAGTCGCTGCGTTTCGACTTCGATCCGGGCCGCGCGGTAGCTCTGTCCTTGCTGCAGATTACCCTGACCGGCCTCATCCTCGGCGCCATGTCGTTTCTCCCCGCCAGCCGTGATGAAGGGCTGACCGCCGGACGCCACTCCATGCGTTTCGATGGCAGAATGCCAATGGCAAAATTGTCGGATGGCCTGCTCCTCGTCCTCGCCACGGCTTTTCTGCTTTCGCCATTGCTTTCCGTGTTGGTGGCGGGCCTGAGAGCCGACCTCCCAAAGCTGGTCGGCGAGCCGGTCTTCTGGCAAGCCGCAGCGATGAGCTTCGGCATATCCCTTTCTGCCGCCACATTGACCCTTGTCGTATCAGCAGCCCTGATCCGCGCTCGCCAGACCATCAGTGGGGAAAGGCGCTCCGGGCGCGGCAGCCGC
The DNA here is from genome assembly GCF_056399485.1 of Rhizobium sp. 01N424. Lineage (NCBI taxonomy): Bacteria > Pseudomonadati > Pseudomonadota > Alphaproteobacteria > Hyphomicrobiales > Rhizobiaceae > Rhizobium > Rhizobium sp. 01N424. Next base: position 196,630 of record NZ_JBFTRK010000003.1, on the reverse strand, counting down.
GCCCTCTACGCCGCGATGGGCGGAGCCTCGTCAATGGTGCTGCTGGCGCCTCCCGTAGTGCTTGCGACCGGCTGGTTCATGGCGCTCAGGCCATTCGGCGACGCCTCTGTTTTTGCGCCCGTCCTCGTCGTTCTGATCAACATGCTGATGGCTCTGCCCTTCGTCATGCGCGTGCTTGAACCGGCCTATCTCGTCCATCAGCGCCGCACCGCGCGCCTCTCGGCAAGTCTCGGGATAACCGGCGCGGCGCGGCTGCGGCTTGTCGACTGGCCGGGGCTGCGCAAGCCGTTGCTGACCGCCCTGTCTTTCGCTATGGCGCTGTCGCTCGGCGATCTCGGCGCTGTCGCCCTGTTCGGATCCGATGGCTTTGTCACGCTTCCATGGCTGGTCTACAGCCGCATGGGAAGCTACAGAACCAACGATGCCGATGGCCTTGCGCTGATCCTCGGCGTCATTTGCCTATTGCTGACGATTGCCGGAACATCCGGCCAGATGCGAGGACATGGTGCCGATGACGGCCGCTGATATCACCGTGCAGAACGTTCGCCTCACGCTCGGCAGCCACGCCTTCCATTTCGATTGCACGCTGCCCGGCGGCCAGATCATTGCCGTGACAGGCCCATCGGGCGCCGGCAAGTCGACCTTCCTCAATCTGCTGGCAGGCTTCGAGACGCCGGAGAGCGGCCGCGTTCTGCTCGCCGGACATGATGTCACCGGCAGTCACCCGGCCGAGCGGCCCGTCTCGCTGGTCTTTCAGGACAATAATCTTTTCGCCCATCTCGATATCTTCACCAATGTCGGGCTGGGCATTAATCCGGCCCTGAAGCTCACACCGGCGGACCGCAGCCACATCTCGGCGGCGCTGGCTCAGGTCGGCCTGACAGGCTTCGAAAAAAGGCTTCCTGCAACGCTTTCCGGCGGCGAAAGGCAGCGCGCTGCCTTCGCTCGCGCCCTTGTCCGCAAGCGGCCGATCCTGCTTCTCGATGAACCCTTTGCCGCCCTCGACCCCAGCCTGCGCAATGGCATGGCGGAGCTTCTGACGGCGATGCAGCGCGAGACCGGAGCGACCGTCATCATCGTTTCGCACGACCCCGATGAGGTTCGCCGCATTGCACAATATGGCGTTTTCATCGACCATGGCGCGATTGCACTCGCCGCGCCGTTGGGCGAGTATCTGGCTGATCAGAGCACGCCCGCATTGCGGCAATTTCTGCAGCGCTGACGAATATCCACGCCGCGATGGCACTTTCGCCACAATTTCATTGGAGCGAAAGAACTCCTTAACCACGCTAAGCTTGCTAAATTACAACGGCGCCATAATTACGCAGAGTCTCGCTATGCAACCGATGCGGAAATCAGCTACAGCAATGACGTCTGTTCCCCCGTTGTGCAATGCGAGAAGCGGGATGGGCGCCTGTTGAACCCCGTTGGAAGTGGCCGGATCGAACATTTGGCGAGCCGGCCGAAAAGCAAGATGACTCGGAGAGCCAGACTGGACAGCATGACGACGTGGACGAGACCCGCGCCTTCCAGGAACGTGCTATCCGCTTTGCGTCAACGGGGACGGCATGCGCTGCTTTTGACGGCAGCGGCCATGGCTCTCAACGGCTGTCAGTCGATCATCGAACAGTCCTACCAGCCGACGGTTTCCCCCTCGTCCAATCCGCAGATCGTCGATGAGGTCCAGAAGAACGACCCGCGCGCCGCGATGGGTGCCCGGGAGCATCCGCGCATCGTCGCCAGCTATGGCGGCGAATACAAGGATGCCAAGACCGAGCGGCTTGTCGCCCGCATTGCCGGCGCCCTGACGGCGGTTTCCGAAAATCCGAGCCAGTCCTACCGCATCACCATCCTGAATTCGCCGGCGATCAATGCCTTCGCGCTTCCGGGCGGCTACCTCTATGTGACCCGCGGCCTGCTGGCGCTCGCCAACGACGCTTCCGAAGTCGCTGCCGTGCTATCGCATGAGATGGGCCACGTGACCGCGAACCACGGCATCGAGCGCCAGAAGCGCGAAGAGGCGGAAGTCATTGCCAGTCGCGTGGTCGCCGAAGTCCTGTCGAGCGATATCGCCGGCAAGCAGGCTCTCGCCCGCGGCAAGCTGCGTCTCGCCGCCTTCTCCCGCCAGCAGGAACTGCAGGCCGACGTGATCGGCGTGCGCATGCTGGGTGAGGCAGGCTACGATCCCTACTCGGCGGCGCGCTTCCTCGACAGCATGGCCGCTTACAGCCGCTTCATGTCGGCCGACCCCGACGCCGACCAGAGCCTCGACTTCCTGTCGAGCCACCCGAACTCGGCACAGCGCATCGAGCTTGCGCGTGACCACGCCCGCGCCTTCGGCCAGGAAGGCAAGGTCGGCGACAAGGGCCGTGACTATTATCTCGATGGCATCGACGGCCTGCTCTACGGCGACAGCCCGGAAGAGGGCTATGTGCGCGGCCAGACCTTCCTGCATGGCGGCCTCGGCATCCGCTTCGACGTACCGCCCGATTTCACCATCGACAACAAGGTCGAAGCCGTCATGGCGACCGGCCCGGGCGATGTCGCGATCCGCTTCGACGGCGTGGCCGACAGCAACAACCAGAGCCTGACAAATTATATCTCGAGCGGCTGGGTGACAGGCCTCGACCCGTCGACCATCCAGCCGACGACAATCAACGGCATGGAAGCCGCAACCGCCCGCGCCAGCGCAGATCGCTGGGATTTCGACGTAACCGTCATCCGCAACAACCAGCAGATCTTCCGTTTCCTGACGGCCGTGCCGAAGGGCAGCACAGCGCTGCAGCAGACGGCCGACGTGCTGAGAGCGAGCTTCCGCCGCATGACGCCGGACGAGATGTCTTCGCTGAAGCCGCTGCGCATCCGCGTCGTCACTGTACGCGCCGGCGACAACATCACCACGCTCGCGGCCCGGATGATGGGCACCGATCGCAAGCTCGACCTTTTCAAGCTGATCAACGCCCTGCCGATGGGCGCGTCCGTTGCACCCGGCGACCGCGTGAAAATCATCGCCGAATAAAAAAGGCCCGGTGCGAACCGGGCCAGTCTGTGCTTCTGGGAGTAAAGACTACTTTCAGGCGTAGGCGGCCATATGCGGATCGGCGCTGACAAGCGCGCTGCGCAACTTTTCCATCGCCCGGCTCTCGATCTGGCGCACGCGTTCCTTCGAAATTCCTAGATCGGCGCCAAGCTCTTCGAGAGTCGCTCCGTCTTCGGCCAGGCGCCGTGCACTGATGATCTTCATCTCGCGCTCGTTGAGATGCGTCAGCGCCGAGGCCAGCCAGACGCGGCGGCGCTCGCCGTCGATCATGTTCGTCACCTGCTCGTCCGGCAGTGGCTCGTTGCTGACGAGGAAATCCATCTTCTCGGCGCTATCGGCGTCCCCGGAGACCGAAGGCGCCTGCAACGACGCATCGTTGCTGGAGAGCCGCGCATCCATCGTCTGGACGTCCGCAAGGCTGACGCCGAGCGCAGCAGCGATCTCCTGATGGATCGACTGTACGGTCAACTGGGTGTCGCCACGCGCCAGCTTGGCGCGCAACCGGCGAAGATTGAAGAACAGCGCCTTCTGCGCTGAGCTTGTGCCGCCGCGAACAATCGACCAGTTTCGCAGGATATAATCCTGGATGGAGGCACGGATCCACCAGCTGGCATAGGTCGAAAATCGCACTTCGCGTTCGGGCTCGAACCGCGCTGCAGCTTCAAGCAGACCGACATACCCTTCCTGGACAAGATCGCTCATCGGCAGGCCGAAATTGCGGAACTTCCCGGCCATCGAGATGACAAGACGCATATGCGCCATGGCGATCTGGTTGCGCGCGCCGCGGTCGTCATTGTCCTTCCAGCGGATCGCCAGCTGATGCTCTTCCTCGCGGGCAAGATAGGGAGCCGCCATCGCAATTTTGATCATGCGCCGGTCTGCAGACATGTTCCTCATATCGGTCTCCTAAAATCAGGCCTCGCGCCCAAACAAAAAACAACGAAGGTTCGTTTCCGGAACGTAGCCGCCCGGATCAAATTCAGCTCTCGAATGCAAAAGGCCTCTCTCCTGGACTTTTCAGGAGGAGGCCCTATCTCTTCAACAAGTACCGGTCAGACGGTCAGGCAGGATCTGATTCTTCAAGTTGCCGTTCCGGCAAAATGTGGAAGCCATGACCCACTCCTCGTCCAGCGTTCAAACCAGCGGACGAACGGTGGACTCCACCGGTTTTTTGTCCGCACTTACGAGATTTAAACGCGTCAGCGCGGAAAAAGTTCCAATAAAAAACCCGGCTCGAAGGCCGGGTTTTTTGCAAGGAAAAACAAAGTGCTATTATGCGGCTTCGTCCTGGGAGTCGTCTTCTTCGATTGCCTTGCCGCGCTTCGGACCCTTGTTGAGGTTGGTCTCGACGAGACGGACGGCTTCCGTTTCCGACATCTTGTTCACGGCAGCGATTTCGCGAGCCATACGGTCGAGGGCAGCTTCATAAAGCTGACGCTCGGAATAGGACTGCTCCGGCTGGTTTTCGGCACGATAGAGATCGCGCACGACTTCTGCGATGGAAATCAGGTCGCCGGAATTGATCTTGGCATCATATTCCTGCGCACGGCGGGACCACATGGTACGCTTGACACGAGCCTTGCCCTGCACAACCTTGAGCGCGCGCTCAACGAAGTCGGTTTCCGACAGCTTGCGCATGCCGATGCTCATCGCCTTTGCGACCGGAACCTTCAGACGCATCTTGTCCTTTTCGAAATCGATAACGAAAAGTTCGAGCTTCATGCCGGCAACTTCTTGCTCTTCGATAGCGGTGATGGTACCGACGCCATGAGCGGGGTACACGATCGATTCACCGGTCTTGAAGCCGTGGCGAGCTGCTGAAGGTTTTTTCTGCTGGGTCGTCATACTAATCAAAAACTCCCTGTTACGCTTCCGGCGGCGGCCGGAGCCGGGTCAGTCAGGCCCGGATGAGACGGTAGAATTCCCGTCGGGTGACTTCACTCTGGTCCCACCAGACATAAGCAAAGAAATTCGTGCACGCGATTAACGATCGGACAGCTCAACTCGTTGATATGTCACGGAAACCGCGTACGGATTTAATTTGCTTTCGTGATGGTTTTGGGCACGCCTCGTGCCTCAAATGGGTCAGTCTCTAGAACCTATCACAAAAATATGAGGAAATCAATAATTTGGTGCGTGTGAGTCATGCGGGCAACACATGGCTCACATATTAGTGAAGCATCACTTGAAACGTTTAAGCGCCTTCTTAACCCGATTTCAGGCGGATTTCAGCAGCTTGAACTCAATCGCCCGCGCCGGGCTTTTCGGAGAAGTACTTCTCGAATTTGCCGGTCTCGCCGTCCATTTCCTTGGCCTCGGGCATCGAGTCCTTCTTGACGGTAATATTGGGCCAGACGCTGGCATATTCAGCGTTGATCTTGAGCCATTTGTCGAGACCCGGCTCGGTATCCGGCTTGATTGCCTCGGCAGGACATTCGGGTTCGCAAACGCCGCAGTCGATGCATTCGTCGGGATGGATGACGAGGAAATTCTCGCCTTCATAGAAGCAATCGACCGGGCAGACTTCCACGCAGTCGGTATATTTGCAGCGAATGCAATTGTCGGTCACGACATAGGTCATGATGAACTCCAGGATTTCACGCGAGCGGGGAGACGAACCTGGAACGTCGCGTCTTTCCCTGTGCCGGAGGAGCAGCGTTGACTGGCTTGGGAGGCAAGAACGCAGTCCGGCGAGTTGATTGTGACGTATCGGCTTTACAGGCTGATTTCAAGGATTATCCATCTTCAAAAACCGGTGGCGCAGACAGAGTTTTCTAATCCTCGCCCGACTGGAGCCTGTCGATTGCCCGCCGCTCTTTCTTTGTCGGCCGTCCTGCCCCCGCGCCGCGGATCGCTTGCTCGTAGGCGGTGAGACGTTTCGTCTCATCTTCAGGCGGCGTGATGTTCTCGTAAAGGCGCTGCGCCTCTTCGAAAGGCCCCCGCCGCTCGCCCGGCAGCTTGACTAGAAGGACGACGTCCCGGCGATCGAGTTGCAGCTCGACGCGATCGCCCGCCTTGACTGTCTGGCTGGGCTGGATGGCACGCTCGCCGTTGATGCGAACGTGCCCCGATTGCACATGGCTTTGCGCCAGGGAGCGGGATTTCACCATGCGCGTGAAGAACAGCCACTTGTCGATGCGCTGGCGCGAACCGCTTGCTGGCTGTGTCTCCCCGCCCATCGATTACTTCTTCATCTGCTCCTTCAAGGCAGCGAGCTTGGCGAAGGGCGAATCCGGATCGATCGGCTTCTCCTTGCGCGGCGGCTTGGCCTCGAAGCGCAGCGGCTGGGCGCCGCCACGGTTGTTGTTGCGGTCGTTGCGATCCTTCCGGTCACCACGATCCTGACGGTCGCCACGCTGTTCGTTGCGATCGCCACGGCCCTGATGCGGCTTGCCGCCATCGCGGCCGCGCTGCTGGCGGTTGCCATCGCGGCTTTCGCGATTGCCTTCGCCGCGGTTGTTGCCTTCAGCGCCTTCGGTCGCGCCGCCCTGACGACGGTTGCCCTGCTGGCGCTCGCCGCCGCGGCGTTCGCCGTGGTTGCGCACCGGGCGCTGGTTGTCGTTGCGGCCGCCGAGGCGCCACAGCAGAACCGGCTTCGGCTCCTGCGGTTCGCCGCTTTCGGCTGTCACTTCGGCAGCTTCAGCAGGCGCTTCGGCAGCAACAGGCGCAGCCTCGGCAGCGGGTGCTTCTGCAGGTGCTTCCTCAGCACCATCCGCATCGTCGTGATCGGCCTTGTCGGACGCTTCTTCGGCTGGTGCCTCGCTCGCGGCCGGTGCAGCCGACGCATCTTGCGTGGCAAGATGGGCGGCAGCCTCTTCGGCCTTCACGGCATCCGCACGGTAACCGAGACCCTTGAGGATCTCTTCCATGTCCTCAAGCGTCGCGCCGAGGATGGAGAGCATCGCGGTCGTCGTCGTAAAGCGGCGGCCGTCATAGGCACCCTCGGGACGGTTTGCCTGACCCGGCTTCCACTGCAGCAGCGGACGGATGATATCGGCAAGCCGCTCGAGGATATCGATACGAACAGCCCGCTTTCCGAGGAACCGGAAACCGGCGAGCTTGTAGAAGGTGCGCTCGAAGCTCGGATCAGTGACGACAGACGTACGGCCAGCGGCCAGAACCGGAATGAGGTCGCCGTAACCTGGCTTGTCGAGGCCGTCGTTCTTCAGCGCCCAGAGGAGCGTGATCAATTCGGCAGGTGCCGGCTTCAGAAGTGCCGGAACGAAGATGTGGTAAGCGCCAAACCGCACGCCGTAGCGGCGCATCGAGGCACGGCCATCCTGATCCAGCGACTTGACGTCGTCGGCGACGTCGCGGCGGAACAGTACGCCGAGATTCTCGACGAGCTGGAACGCCAGACCCTTTGCCAAGCCCTGCAGGTCTTCGGCGCGAGACAGATCGTCGAGCGGCTTAAGCACCGTGCTGATATGATGATTGACGAAGCGCTCGACGCGGGCGGCGACATGATCGCGCGCATTTCCGGTCAACTGCTCGTCGGCAAGCAGTAGCACCCGCGGCCGCATGATGTGATCGCTGCCCGAAAGCCGCGCCACGGGATCGCCGAGCCAGCGCACAAGGCCATCGGCGCTGATCGCCAGATCGCCATTGCCGGCAGCATGCATGCGCGCAGCGCGCGCTTCGAATTCCAGAGCAAGCGCCTTTTGTGAAGCAGCCTGTACGGCCTTGGCGTCCGGTCCATCCGTTCCACCGATGGGCGTGAAGCGGAAACCGCTCAACTGACCCACATGATGTCCCTCCACGAAGACATCACCATTCACACTGATTTCAGCTTCCAGCATCGCATTCTCTCTCAGGCGCTTCATGAGCACAGATGTCCTGCGATCAACAAAGCGTTTCGTCAACCTTTCATGTAACGCATCGGACAATCGATCTTCGATTTCCCGCGTCTTTTCCTGCCAGTGTGTCGGATCGGCAAGCCAACCGGGCCGGTTCGACACATAGGTCCAGGTTCTTATCTGCGCGATTCGCGCCGAAAGCGTGTCGATTTCACCGTCCGTCCGGTCCGCACGATGCACCTGCTCCGCGAGGAAATCTTCGTTCACCGTGCCACGGCGGACGAGATCAGAAAAGAGGGTCGAGATCAGATCGGCATGCTGGGCCGGTGCAATACGCCGGTAATCGGGCAGCGCACAAGCTTCCCAGAGCTTTTCAACCCTTTCCGGCTTGGTCGCAAGATCAATAATTTCCGGATATCGTGAAAGATGTTCCAGCGCCTGCTGATCGACCGAAGGCAGGGATCGCGTCAGCCCCTGGACGCTCGGCGGCTTTTCCAGGCTTGCGCGCAGCGATTGTATCGAGGCGAAGTCGAATTCCTTGGTCCGCCATTGGAGAACCTTGACGTTGTCGAACTCGTGCGCCTCGATCCGCTGCACCAGTTCATCATCAAAAGGTGCGACCTGCCCGGTGACGCCGAAGGTGCCATCGCGCACATGGCGGCCGGCACGCCCGGCGATCTGGCCAAGTTCTGCGGGATTGAGATTGCGGAACTGGTAGCCGTCGAATTTCCGGTCTTGCGCGAAGGCGACATGATCGACGTCGAGATTGAGCCCCATGCCGATCGCATCGGTGGCGACCAGATATTCGACATCGCCCGCCTGATAGAGCGCCACTTGCGCATTGCGCGTCCGCGGGCTGAGCGCGCCAAGAACGACGGCCGCACCACCGCGTTGGCGCCGGATCAGTTCGGCGATCGCGTAAACTTCGTCAGCCGAGAAGGCGACGATCGCCGAGCGCTGCGGCAGCCGGGTAATCTTCTTCTGCCCGGCATAGAGCAGCTGCGACAGTCTCGGCCTCTCGATGACGGTAATTCCGGGCAGTAGCTGCTGGAGAATGGGGCGCATCGTGCCGGCGCCGAGCAGCAGCGTCTCGTCGCGGCCGCGCAGATGCAGGATGCGATCGGTGAAGATGTGCCCGCGCTCGAGATCTCCGGCGAGCTGCACTTCGTCGATCGCGACGAAGGCCGCCTTGGTTTCGCGCGGCATCGCCTCGACGGTGCAGACCGAAAAGCGCGCATTGGGCGGAGAAATCTTTTCCTCGCCCGTGACCAGCGCGACATTGTGCACACCGACCTTCTCGACGACCCGGCTATAGACCTCTCGCGCCAGAAGGCGCAGCGGCAGCCCGATCACGCCGGTGCCATGCGCGACCATGCGCTCGATGGCGTAATGCGTCTTGCCGGTATTGGTCGGCCCGAGCACCGCGGTCACACCGCGTCCACTCAGTATCATCGGCTGCGAATTCAGTGTCATGGTCCATGCAAGTGAGGCGGGGAGCCCCAGGGTCAAGTCAGCAGACAACACATGGACAGGGCAACCGGCAAACGCAAGAGCCGGATGATGCGAATGCGCTGCTAATTTGATTCAACAAGCGGCGCTAAGCCTCTGTTTTGAGATTCGGAACAGCTTGAGAACGAATCAGCGACGAATCGCAGACTCGCGGTGATTCAGCTTTTGTTCACGGCTAAGTATTGGTTTTGAATCAGCTTTTCCCACTAGATGCTGAATCACCGGAATCCGGCAATTTGCAGCAGGCGGCCTTGGACGGCCTCTTTTCATCTAGCGTCAACCGCAAAGACGGAAAACCCCGAAAACCACAGAATTAACCTTCGGGTCAAAGCCGGAACGAATCACAGACGAATCGCCGACAGCCGCAAATTCCGCTTTTGTTCGCCACTGCATATTGATGAACTGCGCGAACGGGCGCTATATGCAGCCTCCTTGATTGCAGGATCAGCATTGAAAATCGGGCGCCATTAACACTTTCCGCCCTGAGTTTGATGTTTCGTTAAAATTTTCTGCGGAACAGCGGAACCTTTTTGAGCCTGACGCGTTTATACCGTCCGGTAGAATATAAGTTCCGGCACCATCAAGAAAACTCCATCCTGAAATTGCACGCACATAAGTTTAGCCGGGAACAAAAACCCGGCTACCGTGTTTATTGTCCATTCGTAACTCGCGGTGAGTTGAAGGACAGAAAACATGCTCAGTACGATACTTCTTATTATCCTTATTCTGCTTTTGATCGGCGCTCTGCCGAATTGGGGTTACAGCCGCGCTTGGGGCTATGGACCTTCTGGCGGTTTGGGGCTAGTTCTCGTCATTATCATTATCCTTGTCCTGATGGGCCGCATCTAAAGGCCATGTAACTGGGGAGTTGTAAGTCATGATGAAGAAGGTTGTTCTCGTTGCAGCACTCGTGGGTGCGCTTGCATCGTGCACGGCAACTGAGCAGGGCACCGCAATCGGCGCTGGCTCTGGCGCCCTTATTGGCGGTGCGGTTTCCAACAGCTGGGGCGGCGCAGCCGTCGGCGCCGTTGCAGGCGGCCTGGTTGGCGCTGCAGTCGGTAACTCGGTCGATCAGCGCAATGGCCGCTATTCGGGCCAGCGCGTCTATCGTGACCGCTACGGTTGCTACGTCGCCTACTCGAACGGCTCAACGCGCCGCGTTCGCTGCTAACAATAGACTGATATTTTGAAAACGGGCGCCTTGGCGCCCGTTTTTGTTTCAACCGTTTGCGCTAGATCCCGGTGAGTGAACTCCCGGAACCTCGGCGCTTCTAGACGAAAAACTGTCCGCCATTCGCCGTCAGCGTCGAGCCGGTGATGAACCCGGCGTCATCCGAGGCCAGGAATACCACACAGCGCGCGATCTCTTCAGGCTCGCCAAGACGGCCAACCGGGATCTGCGGGATGATCCGCTCGTTCAACACCTTTTCCGGAACCGCAAGAACCATCTCCGTGCCGATATAACCGGGGCAGACGGCGTTGACCGTGATGTTCTTCGCCGCACCCTCTTGCGCCAGCGCCTTGGTGAAGCCGAGATCGCCGGCCTTGGCAGCGGAATAGTTGACCTGCCCCATCTGGCCTTTCTGGCCATTGATCGACGAGATATTGACGATACGGCCGAAGCTGCGGTCACGCATGCCGCCCCAGACCTGATGGGTCATGTTAAAGAGGCCGGTGAGGTTGGTGTTGACGACCTCATGCCACTGCTGCGGGGTCATCTTGTGAAACATCGCGTCGCGGGTGATACCGGCGTTGTTGATCAGCACGTCGATGGGGCCGAGCTCGGCCTCCACTTTGGCGATGCCCTCGCCGCAAGCGGCATAGTCGGAAACATCCCACTTGAAGACCGGGACGCCGGTGAGGTCGTGAAAGGCCTTGGCCTTCTCGTCGTTGCCGGCGTAGTTCGCCGCCACCTTGTAACCGGCGTTCTTGAGCGCCACCGAAATTGCTGCACCGATGCCACGTGTGCCACCGGTGACCAAAGCCACTCTGCTCATGTTTCGCTCCCCTTGTTATCGCCTTCGATCACGTCATTAAGACATTGATCGCATGCTATTTAAAGTGCTTCTAGGCACATCGCGACGCCCATGCCGCCGCCGATGCAGAGTGTTGCCAATCCCTTCTTCGCGCCGCGGCGCTTCATTTCGAAAACCAGCGTATTCAGAACGCGGGCACCGGACGCACCGATCGGATGGCCAATGGCAATTGCGCCACCATTGACGTTGACGATCGCCGGATCCCAACCGAGATCACGGTTGACGGCACAAGCCTGTGCCGCGAAGGCCTCGTTGGCCTCCACCAGATCGAGATCGCTGACCGACCAGCCTGCTTTCTCGAGCGCCTTGCGCGATGCCGGGATCGGGCCTGTGCCCATGACCTGCGGGTCGACACCCGCGGTTGCCCAGGAGACGATGCGCACGAGCGGTTGGATACCGCGGCGCGAAGCTTCAGCTTCAGTCATCAGAACCGCTGCAGCAGCGCCGTCGTTGAGACCAGATGCATTGGCGGCAGTTACCGTCCCGTCCTTGTCGAAAGCCGGGCGAAGCTTGGTCATCGCTTCGATCGTTGCGCCGTGGCGGATATACTCGTCGGCATCAACGGTCACGTCACCCTTGCGGCCCTGGATGACGAAAGGAACAATCTCATCCTTGAAGCGGCCGGCCTTCTGCGCGGCCTCCGCCTTGTTCTGCGAGGAAACAGCGAACTGGTCCTGCTCGTCGCGCGAAAGCTGCCACTGGCGGGCGATGTTTTCCGCCGTGATCCCCATGTGATAACCGTAGAAGGCGTCGGTGAGGCCGTCCTTGATCATCGTATCGATCATCTTCATGTCGCCCATCTTGGTGCCGCCGCGAAGATGCGCAGCATGCGGCGCCATCGACATCGATTCCTGGCCGCCGGCGACAATGATCTTTGCATCTCCGGTTGCGATCTGCTGCATGCCGAGAGCAACAGCGCGCAATCCGGAACCGCACAGCTGATTGACACTCCAGGCCGTCGCTTCCTTGGGAACACCCGCCTTCATCGCCGCCTGACGCGCCGGGTTCTGACCCTCACCGGCCTGCAGGACCTGGCCGAGAATGACCTCGTCCACCTCTGCGGCATCGACGCCGGCGCGCTCGAGCGCACCCTTGATGGCCGTTGCTCCGAGTTCGTGTGCAGGAACTGTGGCAAAGGCGCCGTTGAAAGAGCCGACCGCTGTGCGGGCTGCGCTGGCGATGACGATGGACGTGTTGCTCATGGAAAGCCTCCTCGCGTTTCAGCACTTTATATAGGTCGAAACTGGCAAAGCTTTTAGCCCGAGTCAAACGCCAAGACCGTCATATGGCAATTTTAGCCCGTACTTACGAAGACGCGAAATATGACGGGAATAAAAGGGGTTGCCGCATCGCACAAAGAGATTGTCACCGGCGTTCTTTTGCGTCTACATTCGATATTGGAGGAATTTCCACATCATCAGACGGGGTTCAGGAGACTGATATGGCGAAGAATGAGGGTCAGATTGTCATCAAGAAATACGCCAATCGCCGACTCTATAACACAGGCACCAGCACCTATGTGACGCTGGAAGACCTGGCGGAGATGGTGAAGAAGGGCGAGGACTTCACGGTCCAGGATGCCAAGTCCGGCGATGACATCACCCACTCGGTATTGACCCAGATTATTTTCGAGCAGGAATCGAAGACCGGCAACACTCTGCTGCCGATTTCCTTCCTTCGACAGCTGATCACCTATTATGGCGATCAGATGCAGATGGTCGTTCCGAGCTTTCTCGAACACTCCATGAAGGCCTTCACCGAGCAGCAGTCGCAGATGCGCGAGCAGGTGACCCGCGCCTTCGGCGAAACGCCGATCGGCAAGAACCTGCAACTTCCGATGCAGATGGTCGAGGAGCAGGTGCGCCGCAACACCGAGATGTTCCAGCAGGCGATGCAGATGTTTTCACCCTTCATGACCCCTCCTGCCAAGGAGACCAAGAAGGCTGAAGCCAAGGACATCGACGAGCTGAAGGAACAACTGAGGGCGCTTCAGAACAAGCTCGACAATCTCTGATCTCCCGAGCGTTTCGAGGAAACGCTCTAAAGCCCGATCGAGACGTCTCGCCCCGCGGTGCGGATCGAGACGGCAAAGCCGCCGATCACATCGATCAGCGCAATCGTCATCAAGATGAAGAACACCTGGGTCGCCGCATCCTGGACGAGCAGAAACTCGACCAGGAAGGCGATGAAGACGAGCATCGACAGCATGTGATTGATCAGGCTGCCGGAGCCGTTGCGCGTCGCCTTCAATATCTCGAAGAATAGCACCACGAGCGCGATGACGATGAAGAGATCGCCGAGCGACATGCTCCAGATCGCGCCTGAGATCATCGACAGAACGATGATGTCGTGCTGAAGCGCGGGAATACCGCCGCTTCCCATCAGGCCGAGCATTGCCATGTTGTAAAGAATAAATGGAATGATCATCAGCGGCATTGCACCAAGCATCTCGGTCTGTTCTCCCTCTATTCAGGGAATACTGCCGTAGATCGCCGTCTCACTTCAAGACAATTGCGAATATCGTGGTGCGCAAACGCAAAAAGACCGGCTGAAAGCCGGTCTTTCAATCTGGAAAACCAGAAACAGGAAAGCTTATGCGCTTTCCTTCGGCGTCAGAACCTGACGGCCGCGATACATACCGGTCTTCAGATCGATATGGTGCGGACGGCGCAGCTCGCCGGAGTTCTTGTCTTCAACATAGGTCGAAGCCTTCAGTGCGTCTGCAGAACGGCGCATACCGCGCTTGGACGGGCTCGTTTTTCTCTTCGGTACAGCCATTTCTCGTACTCCACTTCACGGGCAACACATTTCCGGCCAGACTGGCGGCCGAAACGACATGTCGCGATTTCGGAAATTTTGCGCGCTTATACATGCGATAAACGGCCTTGACCAGTCCCTAAACAGATTTTTTGAGAATCCTTTGATTCCCGTTCAAACCTCATCGTGCGGCACGATCCACGGTTCGGCGCGCGCAGCCTCTTCCCACTTCCGCCAGGCGGGATGCGCCTTGACGGCCGCCATATAGCTCAGCGTATCGCCGGATGTCACGAGGTCATAGACATCGAAGCGATTGACGACAGGCGCAAACATTGCATCGGCAGCCGAAAAACTCCCAAACAGGAACGGTCCACCGGATTGCTCCCGCAACTCCCGAAAGATCGTCTCGATACGCAGGACGTCGGCCATCACGCCATCGACAAGCGCAATCTTGCCTTTCGTACGGCGAATGTTCATCGGGCAGGCATTCCGAATGGCCCGGAACCCGGAGAGCATCTCCATCGAAACGGAGCGGGCGGCGGCTCGCTTCGCACGATCCTTTGGCCATAGCCCGGCTTCGGGATAGAGTTCGGCAACATACTCGATGATCGAGAGCGATTCCCAGACGCGGACGTCACCATGATGCAGTGCCGGAACACGGCCGGTTGGCGAAAATTCCTTGAAGCGCGGATTGCCTGCCTCGAAGTCGAAGGGAGTGAGAACTTCCTCGAAGGGAATGCCCGCTGCCTCCATCGCGATCCATGGCCGGAAGGACCAGGAGGAATAGTTCTTGTTGCCGATATAGAGCGTGAGCTTGTCCATGAGCCGATCCATGCGCTGTTTCAGCTCTATCTACCGGCCGCCGCCCCTGCTCACCAATGAATTATTAGCAGCTCAATCATAAATGCATCTGATGTAATCGCCGGCGCCCTGCGCGCGGCGCTCGATCACCGCCGCAAGCCGCCTCAGGCCGCGGCCGGGCTTGCCGGCATTGCGGTCGATCGGGTTGGGCAGCGAGACGGCCAGCAGCGCCGCCTGACGGCGTGACAGCTTGGAGGCCGGAACCTTGAAATGATAGCGCGCCGCCGCCTCGATGCCGTAGATACCCGGCCCCCATTCCGCGATATTCAGATAGATTTCCATCAACCGCCGCTTGGTCCAGACAAAATCGGAGGCGACGGCCAGGGGCAGCTCAAGACCTTTGCGCACAAAGGAGCGGCTGTTCCAGAGAAACAGGTTCTTTGCCGTCTGCATCGGGATCGTGCTGCCGCCGCGCGTCGAGGCACCGTCCAGCGTATCTTCGATCAGCATCCGCATTTCACCCCAGTCGACACCGCCATGGAAGCAATACTGCCCGTCCTCGGACATCATCACCGACTGCACCAGCGCCGGCGAGATTTCGTCCAGTGACACCCATTGGCGATCGTAGCCGCGCAAAAGCACGAGATCGCGCAGCATCAGCGTCGAGACCGGATGAATAAAGGGAATGAGATAGAGGATGATCAGCGCATAAGGCAGGACGCAGAGAGCCAGGATGCCAAGCACAATGCGGGCAGGCAGCGAGCGGCCGCGCAGCCATGCATACATCCGCCGATGAGCCGGCATGGCGATGCTTTCCTCTCTCTCCGGCGTTATATCCAACGTCTAGCCCAGACCTGTTCCCTGCGTCCTCCATACCGTCTGAGAAAGGCCAAGGCCAGAGCACAACGGAAATCTTGATCTCTCCATCTACAATTCCGTTGCGCCGCGGGCTTTGCTCATGCCAAACAGCGGCCATGAACGCCAGTCCAGACCCATTTTCCGAACGGTTGAAAAGCAACGCCAGAGAGATCGAAGCGCTGCTGGAAGCGCTGCTTTCGAAAGACGTTCTGTCCGACGAGATCGCCCGGCCGGAGAGCCTGCGCGCCGCCATGCACTATGCCGTGCTGAACGGCGGCAAGCGGCTGCGTCCGTTCCTGGTTATCGAAAGCGCTCTTCTACTCGGCGGCGACAGAGAGACTGCGCTGCGCGTCGGCGCGGCACTTGAATGCGTTCATTGCTATTCGCTTGTTCACGACGACCTCCCGGCCATGGACGACGACGATCTGCGCCGCGGCAAGCCGACGGTGCACATCGCCTTCGACGAAGCGACCGCCATTCTGGCCGGCGACAGCCTGCTGACCTACGCTTTCGACATCATCGCAGCGCCTGAAACCGCGCTTTCGGATGCTCAGAAGACGGCGCTGATCCTGGCGCTCGCTCGCTCGTCCGGTCTCGGCGGCATGGCAGGAGGTCAGGCACTCGATCTGGCTGCCGAGAAGACCATACCCGACGCATCCGGGATTGTTACATTGCAGGCTATGAAAACTGGCGCATTGATCCGCTTTGCCTGTGAAGCCGGCGCTATCGTCGCGGGTGCCGGCGAAGAGGACCGCAGACGCCTGCGGAGCTTCGGCGAGAAGATCGGCCTGGCCTTCCAGCTCGCCGATGACCTGCTGGACATCACCTCGGACGCCGAAACCATGGGCAAGGCGACTGGCAAGGATGCCAGCCGCGGCAAGGGCACACTGGTTGCCCTCAACGGTATCGAATGGGCCGAAGCTGAACTCCGTCGCCACGTAAACGACGCTGTGGAGCTTCTGGCCCCTTACGGCGAGAAGGCAGACACGCTGATCGCCACCGCCCATTTCATCGCCGACCGCAAGAGCTGAAAAGGAGCGGGGGGACCGCAGACCGGCAAAACGCAGCCTGCCGAAGACGTGTGGGTGACGGCGCCTACGTTTTATGACAGTGTCCGCGCGTTAAATCTTACGAGCGCCCCATCATGCACGAGACCCTTACCTATCTGCCGCAGATCCTTCCGGCCTACATCGCCTATGTGATCGCCGTCATCAGCCCCGGCCCGGCGATCATGGCAATCGTTGCCACCTCGATGACACAGGGGCGCAAGGCGGGGATGACGATCGGCGTTGGCATTTTTGGCGGCTCTTTCACCTGGGCCTGCGCGGCGGCCCTCGGGCTGGCGACGCTGCTTCATACCTATGCGATCGCGCTAGAGATTTTGAAGGTCTTCGGCGGGCTTTATCTGCTCTACCTCGCCTACAAGGCCTTCAAGGCGATGCGTGCTGGAAATGACCTTCAGCAAGCGCAGGAAGTGAAGCCGCTATCGGCGCGCGCCCTGCTGCTCAAGGGTTACGGTATCCACGTCACCAATCCGAAGGCGATCTTTGCCTGGCTCGCCATCATCGCGCTCGGCATGCCGCAGGGCGCACCGGGTTCGGTGGCGGTCCTCATCGTCGCCATCTGCCTGACGACAGGCTTTGCGATCTTCATGGGATATGCGGTGCTGTTTTCGACCCCGCATGCGCTGAAGGTCTACCAGAGCCTGCGCCGCTGGATTGAAGGCGCAATGTCCGCCTTCTATTGCTTCGCCGGGCTGAAGCTCCTCACCAGCCGCATCTAGCGGCTGGCTCTTACTCGGCCGCGGTCTTCTGGCCGAAACGCTTCTCGATATAGTCGGCAACCAGCGCCTCGAAATCGGCGGCGATATTCGGGCCGCGCAATGTCAGCGCCTTCTCACCGTCAATGAAGACGGGCGCGGCCGGCGTCTCGCCGGTGCCCGGAAGCGAGATGCCGATATCGGCATGCTTGCTCTCGCCCGGGCCGTTGACGATGCAGCCCATGACAGCAACGTTCAGCGCCTCGACGCCCGGATATTTCTCGCGCCAGACCGGCATGTTCTTGCGGATGTCGTTCTGAATGTTCTGCGCCAGTTCCTGGAAGACCGTCGACGTCGTGCGGCCACAGCCGGGGCAGGCGGCAACGACAGGAATGAACTGCCGGAAGCCCATGACCTGCAAGAGCTCCTGCGCCACCTGCACTTCACGCGTCCGGTCGCCATTCGGCTCCGGCGTCAGCGACACACGGATCGTATCGCCGATACCATGCTGCAGCACATAGCCCATGGCGGCCGACGAAGCGACGATGCCCTTCGAGCCCATGCCGGCTTCGGTGAGGCCGAGATGCAGGGCATGGTCAGAGCGCTCCGACAGCATCGAATAGACAGCAATCAGATCCTGCACCTGGCTGACCTTGGCAGACAGGATGATGCGGTTGCGCGGCAGGCCGATCTCTTCGGCGAGATTGGCAGAGATCAGCGCCGACTGGACGATGGCCTCGCGGGTCACCTGGCGTGCTGAAAGCGGTGAGCCCGCCTCGGCATTCTGGTCCATCAGCGCCGTCAGCAGATCCTGATCGAGCGAACCCCAGTTGACGCCGATGCGGACCGGCTTGTCATAGCGGATCGCCATCTCGATGATCTCGGCGAACTGCTTGTCCTTCTTGTCCTTGAAGCCGACATTGCCGGGGTTGATGCGGTATTTCGCCAAGGCTTCGGCACAGGCGGGATGATCGGCAAGCAGCTTGTGGCCGATATAATGAAAGTCGCCGATCAGCGGCACGTCCATGCCAAGACGCAGCAGGCGCTCGCGAATCTTCGGAACAGCGGCGGCACTTTCGTCGCGGTCGACGGTGATGCGGACCATCTCCGAGCCGGCCTTGAACAGCGCGGCGACCTGGGCAACCGTTCCGTCGATATCGGCGGTATCGGTATTGGTCATCGACTGTACGACAACAGGCGCGCCGCCTCCGACAATCACTCCGCCGACATCGACGGCAACGGAAGAACGGCGCGGTTTCGGATCAAAATCCGTGGCTGAAGACATGAAGAGAGCTCTTGGACCCTTTGAAAATCGTGCCTTTCAGGTGGATCATGCCTGCCTGCTTGTCAACCGCCCCGCGCTTCACTTTTGTTGGCGGCCTAGTGGCCGCCACCCGAGGCGCCGTCGGCATAGCGCGCCAATCTCGAGAAAATCAGAACGACAACAAGAAGGGCCGGCAGCGCCATGAACACCGTCGAGAAGCCGATATGCTCGGCGACGAAACCGATTGCAGAAGGCGCAACCAGCATTCCGGAATAGCCCATGGTCGTCACCACCGAGATGCCAATCCCCGGCCTCAGGCCCGGCACGTTGCCGGCCGCCGAAAAGGCGATCGGCACCATGTTGGAAATGCCGATCCCGCAGAAGGCGAAGCCGACGATCGCAAGCTCCGCAGTCGGGGCAAGGGCTGCAATCAGCATGCCGACGATCGCAAACAGCGTGCAGACACGCAGCGTCTTCACGCCGCCGAACCTGTCGCGCACAATATCGCCGGCAAAGCGCATGATCGCCATGGTCAGCGAGAAGGCAGCGAAACCAAAGCCCGACAGAGCGACAGATGCGCCCATTTCCTGGCGCAGATACAGCGCGCCCCAATCCAGCACCGCGCCTTCCGGCACCATGGAGAACAGCGCCATCAGGCCGAGCAGCCACGGCAGCGGCACCATCGGCAGGCGGGTCTTTTCCTTCTTCTCATCCGGATGCGGCGGGTCCGAAAGCATCATTGGCCACGCGACGGCAAGAAGGGCTGCGGCAAGCACCGTCGCAAGCCCGGCGTGACCGAGCACGCCGATTTTCGAAATCAGCAATCCGCCGAGCCCGGAACCGATCAACCCGCCAAGGCTCCAGAAAGCGTGGCAGGACGACATGATCGCCCGGCGCATCGACTTTTCGACAACTACCGCATTGGCATTCATGGCAACGTCCATGGCGCCGACGAAGCCGCCGAACAGGAAAAGCGCAATGCTGCCGGTGATGACATTGGGAGCAACAGTCAGCGCCAGAAGGATCGGCAGCAGGCAGACGGCCGTCGCCAGCGAGACGACGCGCGAGCCATGCTTTGCGATCTTCGCACCGGCAATCGGCATCATCGTCAGGGAGCCGACCCCGAAGACCAGGATCATCAGACCGAGCTCGAATTTGCTGATGCCGAGCCTTTCGGCAAATTCCGGAATTTTCGGTGCCCAGCAGCCGACCAGGAAGCCGTTCATCAGAAACAGCAGCGAAACCGCGACCCGGCTCTTCGGCATGAACCCGCGCTGCACGCCCGGCATCGCATGTAGTTGATTATCCATTGTCCCGTCTCATTCACTATCGCCTGCCTCTTTGGCAGGTCATGTCAATTCAATTCGCCGCCGCGGCCTTGACCGTGCGGCATCCCCGCTCGCGATAGGCCGCGAGCAATGTTTCATCGGCGTCATGCTCAACCACAAGGCATTCGCAATGCGCCACCGGCAGCACGCTATGGGGTGCTGCCGTTCCGAACTTCTCCGATGTCGCAGCGACCAGAACCTGACGGCTCTTGGAGGCTGCAAACCGCTTGAACTCGGCATCCTCGAAGCCGAAGGTCGTGACCCCCGCTTCCAGATCGACGCCGCAGGCACCGAGCACGCAGAGATCCGGAGACAATTGCTCCATGTCGCGCAGCGCCTTGGCACCGAGCGCGCCGCCGACCTGCCGGTCGATCAGCCCGCCGATAAGGATGACGTTGATACCCGTCTTGTCGAGCAGCGCTGCGGCAATGGCCGGCGCATTGGTGGCGGCCGTCAGCAGCATCTCCTGGGGAAGGGCGTTGGCGATCGCGAGATTGGTGCTGCCAGCGTCAAAGAAAACGGTCGATCCCGCCTTGATCTGCGAGACTGCCGCTTGTGCCAGCGACTGCTTGCGCTCGAAGGCGACGCTCATCCGCTGCTTCAGACTGCCGCCCGCCGGCGAAATCGGCAAAGCGCCGCCATAGACGCGCTCGCAAAGTCCAGCCGCCGCCATCTCGCGGAGATCGCGGCGTACAGTATCCTCGGATACGCCAAATTCGGCGGCAAGCTCCGCTGCCAGCACGCGGCCATGCGTCTGCAGCTTCAGCGAGATGATGCCTTGCCGCTCCCGCAGCAACATTTCGTTCACATTCATCCTCGATCCCGACATGAACAGGCGCAAACAAACACAAACGTGCATAAACATATAATCGCATGCATGCAATGGGGTCATCGGCACACGTTTATTGACGCCCTGAAACAAGCCGCGCTAAAAGTGCGGCAAATGAGAAAAATATTCGCAGTTGCCGATTTTCTTTGCAGTTTTCTACGCTTCGCCCCGCCTTGTTTTCTGCGATCAATGCGGCATTGAATTTCCTCCTTTACGGAACAGAAAAATGAAAATCCTGAAGACCATCGCCACCGCAGCCCTGATCTCCGCCGCAGCCTTTGCTGCTCATGCTGGCGAAAACCTCGCCGCCATCAAGTCCGCGGGTGTTCTCAAGATCGGCACGGAAGGCACCTACGCGCCCTTCACCTATCACGATGACAGCAACAAGCTCGTTGGCTTCGACGTCGAGATCGGCGAAGCCGTCGCCGCCAAGCTCGGCGTCAAGGCCGAGTTCGTCGAAGGCAAGTGGGACGGCCTGATCGCGGGTATCGACGCGAAGCGTTACGACACCGTCATCAACCAGGTCGGCATCACCGATGCGCGCAAGCAGAAGTACGACTTCTCCGAGCCCTACATTGCCTCCAAGGCCGTTCTGATCGCCCGCACCGACGACGACAGCATCAAGTCCTTCGCCGATCTGAAGGGCAAGAAGGCCGCTCAGTCCCTGACCAGCAACTTCGGCAAGCTTGCCGAGCAGTCGGGCGCCGAGCTCGTCGGCACCGATGGTTTCGATCAGTCGATCCAGCTCGTGCTGACGAAGCGTGCAGACGCAACCGTCAACGACAGCCTCTCCTTCCTCGACTTCAAGAAGCACAAGCCTGATGCGCCAGTGAAGATCGTCGCCCAGCAGGAGAATGCCGATTATTCCGGTATCATCATCCGCAAGGGCGAGCCGGAACTGCTTGAAGCGATCAACAAGGCTCTCGTCGACATCAAGGCCGACGGCACCTACAAGAAGATCGCTGACAAGTATTTCGGTCAGGACGTTTCCAAGTAACTCCGTTGCGCCGGTTTTCCCGCGCATCGACATGATCTATAGAGTGTAGAGCGTCCGGCGATTTCGCCGGACGTATCTTTTTCAGAGGGTCGTCCCGTGCCTCATTGGCTTCAACTGATGGCGGAATCGCTGCCTACCCTTTTGTGGGGCGGCATCAAGTTCACCATCCCGCTTACGCTGCTCTCATTCTCCTTCGGACTGATCCTCGGACTGGCAACGGCCGTCGCCCGGCTGTTCGGCCCGGCACCCTTTGCGGCAATTGCCCGCTTCTATGTCTGGATCATCAGAGGCACGCCGCTGCTCGTCCAGCTTTTCGTCATCTTCTACGGCCTGCCCAGCATCGGCATCCTGCTCGACGCCTTCCCGGCTGCCCTGATCGGCTTCACGCTCAATATCGGCGCCTACAGCTCCGAGATCATCCGCGCCGTCATCTCATCGGTGCCAAAGGGTCAGTGGGAAGCCGCATATTCCATCGGCATGAACTGGCGCCAGGCGATGACCCGCACTGTCCTCCCACAGGCAGCCCGTGTCGCGGTGCCGCCGCTCTCGAATACGTTCATTTCGCTGGTCAAGGACACCTCGCTTGCCGCCGCCATCACCGTGCCGGAACTCTTCCAGGCCGCGCAGCGCATCGTGGCGACGACCTATGAGCCGCTGATCCTCTATATCGAAGCCGCTCTCATCTACCTCGTCCTCAGCTCCGTCCTTTCGACGCTGCAGGTGCGGCTGGAGCGCCGTTTTGCCCGCTATGGCGGCATGCTGGAGGCAAACGCATGATCGAGCTCTCCAATATCGAAAAACGCTTCGGCGACGCCGTCATCCTGAAGGATATCAGCATCCGCATTCCCGAAGGCAGCGTCACCGCGCTCGTCGGCCCCTCGGGTGGTGGCAAGAGCACGCTGCTGCGCTGCATCAACCTGCTGGAAATTCCAACGGCCGGTTCCGTCCGCATCGGCGAGGAGACGCTGGATTTCGCGCCCGGCAAGCGCACCGGCTGGCAATCGATCCAGAAGATCCGCCGCCAGACCGGTATGGTTTTCCAGAATTTCCAGCTTTTCCCGCATCAGACCGCGATCGAAAACGTCATGGAAGGACTGGTCACCGTTCTCAGATGGCCGAAAGAAAAGGCCCGCGAGCGTGCCATGGAGCTGATGACCAAGGTCGGCATGGCCCACAAGGCGGATGCCTGGCCCTCGACGCTGTCAGGCGGCCAGCAGCAGCGCGTGGCAATTGCCCGCGCTCTCGCCCCGTCGCCACGCGTGCTGCTCTGCGACGAGCCGACCTCGGCACTCGACCCGGAACTCTCGGCCGAGGTGGTCGATGTTCTCGGTAAGCTTGCAAACGAGGGAACCACGATGGTGATGGCGACGCATGACCTGCGTCTCGCCTCGAAGATCGCCAACAATGTCGTCTTCCTGGAAGCGGGTAGCGTCGTCGAAACCGGCAGCGCCAAGGCAATCTTCACCGCACCCGAGCGCGAGCGCACCAAGCGCTTCATCTCGACAATAAACGCCGCCCATACCTACGATATCTAGGCACGGGCGGCGCAAGATCCGGTCTTAGCCAGCGCGCGCAGCCTTCAGTGCCTTGCCCCACCAGATCAGCTGGTCGAGCTGGTTCTTTGCAGCCTCGGCAAGATGCGGATAGTCATTCAGGCTCTTCCCATCCTTGGCGACGGAAAGATATTCCGGGAAACTGATGTGAACGCCGGTCCTGACCGACGCGGCGCTCATTTCCACGAAGACCAGCCGCAGATGCTCGACCGCACGGGCACCGCCGACGCCGCCATAGCCGACGAAGGCAACCGGTTTCTGGATGAAGTCGCCAAGGTCGATGGCGTTTTTCAGCACGGCCGTCGGGGCGTGATTATACTCGGCGACCGTGAAGATGTAGCCGTCGAATTCACGCAGCTTCTTTTTCCAGCGCTCGGCCGTCTCGCTTTCGGCCTCGCTTGCAGATGCTTCACCGAAGAATGCCATCGGATAATCGAGAAGATCGAGCACCTCGACATCCAGCTCCGGACGCTCGGCGGCGATCGCGGAGATCCACTTCGCAGGATGATCGGCAAAACGCCCGATACGCGTGCTTCCAACGATAACGGCGATTTTGAGCTTGCTCATTGTGACTCTTTCCTGATCCGCAAATGATTGGAAATGTCTGGATACTAGGCCAAGGCTGAAACCCGGCAAGCCCAAAGACGTCAAAGACGTCAAAGACGGCGTGGCCGCGATAGTTTATTGCAGCAAGACGAGATCGGGAGGCGGGCGACAGGCCCGCCTCCCGTAAGACTTAGGCTGAGTAGGATACCAGCAAATCCTTGGCATCGATCTGGTCGCCGGCTTTGACGAGAACTTCGGCGATCGTGCCGTCCTTCTCGGCGTGGATCGCCGTTTCCATCTTCATCGCTTCGATCGACACCAGCACATCGCCGGCATTGATCGCCTGACCTGGCGACACGAAGACGCGCGAGATGACACCCGGCATCGGCGCGCCGACATGGGCGGCATTGCCCGGCTCCGCCTTGCGGCGGGCAGCAGCACCCGATGCGCCATGGGCGCGATCCGGAACCTTGATGCGGCGCGGCTGGCCGTTGAGTTCGAAGAACACGGTGACCATGCCCTGGCTGTCGGTGCCGCTCATCGCCTGATTGACGACGACGAGCGTCTTGCCCTTCTCGATATCGGCAAACAGCTCCTCGCCATCGCCAAGACCGTAGAAATAGGCAGGCGTTGGTAGTACCGAAACCGGGCCGTAAGTGTCCGACGCCAGCGCAAAGTCGGTGAAGACCTTCGGATACATCAGATAGGAGGCAAACTCGAAGTCGGTGACCTCGCGCTCCAGCTTGGTCTCGATCGTCTTGCGCTCCGCATCGAGATCGGCCTCTGCAAGCAGCGAGCCCGGGCGGACCGTATACGGCTTGTCGCCCTTCAGCGCCTTCTTCTGCAGCGCTTCAGGCCAACCAGACGGCGGCTGGCCGAGATCGCCCTTCAGCATCGAAACGACAGATTCCGGGAAGGAGACTTCCTTGTCCGGGCTGACGACATCGGCGACCGTCAGATCCTGCGAGACCATCATCAGCGCCATATCGCCGACGACCTTGGAGGACGGCGTCACCTTGACGATATCGCCGAACATCTGGTTGGCGTCGGCATAGGCCTGCGCCACGCGATGCCAGCGGGTCTCAAGCCCGAGCGAGCGGGCCTGTTCCTTGAGATTGGTGAACTGGCCCCCCGGCATCTCGTGGAGATAGACTTCCGATGCCGGTCCCTTGAGATCGCTCTCGAAGGCCGCGTACTGGTGACGCACCGCTTCCCAGTAGAAGGAGATGCGGCGGATCCATTCGGGATCGAGGCCCGGATCGCGCTCGGAACCACGCAGCGCTTCGACGATCGAACCGAGGCAGGGCTGCGAGGTATTGCCCGACAGTGCGTCCATCGCCGCGTCGACGGCATCGACACCAGCATCGACGGCCGCAAGAACGGTCGCGGCAGCGATACCCGACGTATCATGCGTGTGGAAATGGATCGGCAGGCCGGTCGCTTCGCGCAGCGCCTTGAACAGCACCTTGGCAGCAGCAGGCTTCAAGAGGCCCGCCATATCCTTCAGCGCGATGATATGCGCGCCGGCCTTTTCGAGCTCGACGGCCAGATCCGTATAATATTTCAGGTCATATTTCGGGCGCGCCGAATTGAGGATGTCACCCGTATAGCAGATCGCCGCTTCGCAGAGCTTGTTCTCTTCGGCAATGGCATCCATCGAGACGCGCATGTTCTCGACCCAGTTCAGGCAGTCGAAGACGCGGAACAGATCGATGCCGCCCTTTGCCGCCTGACGGACGAAGTATTTGACGACATTGTCAGGGTAGTTGGTGTAGCCGACGCCGTTGGCGCCGCGTAGCAGCATCTGCAACAGCAGGTTAGGCGCTGCTTCGCGGACCTGCGAAAGCCGCTCCCATGGATCTTCGGTCAGGAAGCGCATGGAAACATCGAAGGTCGCGCCACCCCAGCATTCCAGTGAGAGCAGATTCGGCAGCGCATGCGCATAGGTGCCGGCAATGCGGGCGATATCGTAGGTGCGCATACGGGTCGCCAGCAGCGACTGATGGCCGTCGCGCATCGTCGTATCGGTCATCAGCACGCGCTTTTCATTGCGCATCCATTCGCCGAACTTCTTCGGCCCGAGCTTGTCGAGCAGCTGCTTGGTGCCGTCAGGGATACCACCGCCATTCGTGTAGGGCACGACGGGCTCGGCAATGTCGGCTGATGGCTTCGGCCGGTCCTTGGCCTCAGGATGGCCGTTGACCGTCACATCAGCCAGATAGGTGAGCAGCTTGGTGGCGCGGTCCTGACGCTTGACCTGCTGGAAGAGCTCCGGGGTCGAGTCGATGAAGCGCGTCGTGTAGCTGTTATCCTTGAAGCTCGGATGCGTGATGATCGCTTCGAGGAAGGTCAGGTTGGTGGCGACGCCGCGGATACGGAACTCGCGCAGCGCGCGGTCCATGCGGGAAATCGCTTCCGACGGGTTCGGCGCCCAGGCCGTGACCTTCACCAGCAGCGGATCGTAAAAGCGGGTGATGATGGCGCCCGAATAGGACGTGCCGCCATCGAGGCGAATACCGAAGCCCGATGCCGAACGGTAGGCAGTGATGCGGCCGTAATCCGGGATGAAGTTATGCTCCGGATCCTCGGTGGTGATGCGGCACTGCAGCGCGTGGCCGTTGAGCTTGATGTCTTCCTGCTTCGGAACGCCAGACTCCGGCGTGCCGATCGCGAAGCCATCGAGGATATGGATCTGCGCCTTGACGATATCGATGCCGGTGACGACTTCGGTGACCGTGTGCTCGACCTGGATACGCGGGTTGACTTCGATGAAGTAGAATTTGCCGGTATCGGCATCCATCAGATATTCGACGGTGCCGGCACCGATATAGTTGGTGGCCTTGGCGATCTTCAGCGAATAGGCGGCCAGTTCCTGGCGCTGCGCTTCGGAGAGATAAGGTGCGGGCGCCCGCTCGACGACCTTCTGGTTGCGGCGCTGGATGGAGCAGTCACGCTCGAAGAGATGCACGACATTGCCATGCGTGTCGCCGAGAATCTGGCTTTCGACATGGCGCGCGCGCTCGACGAGCTTTTCCAGATAGACCTCGTCCTTGCCGAAGGCGGCCATTGCCTCGCGCTTGGCTTCCGTCACTTCGCGGGCAAGATCCTTCGGATCGCGGATGGCGCGCATGCCGCGACCACCGCCGCCCCAGGAAGCCTTGAGCATCACGGGATAGCCGATTTCCTCGGCCACCTTGGCGACAACCTTCATGTCGTCTGGCAGCGGCTCGGTTGCCGGAACGACGGGAACACCGACGGAGATCGCGAGATTGCGGGCCGCGACCTTGTTGCCGAGCTGGCGCATCGTATCCGGCTTCGGACCGATGAAGATGATGCCGGCGGCATTACAGGCATCGACAAATTCGGGGCTCTCGGACAGCAGGCCGTAACCCGGATGAATGGCATCGGCGCCGGACAGCTTGGCAACACGGATCACTTCGTCGATCGACAGATAGCTCTCGATCGGCCCGAGATCACGGGCAAGATGCGGCCCGCGGCCGACCTGATAGCTTTCGTCGGCCTTGAAGCGGTGCAGCGCGAGTTTGTCTTCCTCTGCCCATATCGCGACCGTTTTTATCCCGAGCTCATTGGCCGCGCGGAATACGCGAATGGCAATTTCGGAACGGTTGGCGACAAGAATCTTGGAAATGGGCAATGCACTCTCCTCAAAGCACGGATCACGCGGGCAATGCTGCACCCGCGAAGAGAATTCTTAACGTGCTGTTACAGAAAGTTCAATTTCCCTTGCCGCCACGAAATAGAATTTCTCCGTCATTAGGTAATTAAGCCGTACCTAAAAGCCAGAGCGACGGCCTGTTGACGGTTTTTGGCCTTCAGCTTGTCCTGAATGCCGTTCATGTACCAGTCGACGGTGTGGTTGGAGATGCTGAGCAGCTTGCTGATTTCGATCGAGGTCATGCCGTCGGCGAGATAATGCAGGATCTCCAGCTCGCGCCGCGTCAGCGGTGTCTCCATCAGAGTCGGGCTATCGAGTGCATCGGCGTCGCCACGCAATTCGAGCAGCCGCCAGAATGCCTTGTGGGTCACGCCGCRGAACAGCGACATCTCCACCGGCGACAGATCGACCGGAACGCCGCCGATGCTGAGGCTCCCCAGCAGGCCACTACGGCCGTGAACCGGGAAGACGTAGCCGTCGCCCAGCCCATGCTGTGCGGCGTCGGCCATCATCTGCTCCATGCGGCGCTGATGCGGATCGCGCCGGTAGGCAGCAAGTCCTTCGCGCCAGCGGAACGGCCTGTGCGTCTGGCCGAGATAACGCATGGTCGGGTCGATGAGGAAATATTTCTTGGTTGCATAGACCTGTGTCCATGTCTCCGGCCAATCGCCGGCCAGCACTGTGCCCCAAGGATCGACGCTGCGTTTCGGATGGCGCAGAAGCACATAATATTGGAAGCCGTAGGAATGCAGGACATTCTCCAACTCCTCGACGACACGCTCGACCTTCTTGCATTCCTCTAGAACGACAAGCAATTGAATCAACGAATGAATATTCACAAATGCCCCCTGCCCGAAAAGGGCGTGCGGTTGAGGGCCGTCGACCGGCACTAACGCAGCCGGCATCCCAACGGTCTTCGGTTCAATGATTTAACCCGTATGAGTTTAAGGTGCGACGTACCGCCTTCCAAATGCAAGCGAAAATTGTCACAACCGTTCTCGGGTGAACAACTTTCGGCCCATGTCATCTCGTCGCACCCTGCTTTTGACGCCTCCTGAAAAGTCCCGGGTGAACACGGTGTTAATCGCCGGTTCAGGTAGATTTTAGTAGCGTCGCAATATCCCGTTTTGCAGATGCACAAAAGAGGTACTGCCGTGTCGCTATTCAAGGTCTATGCAAGAGCCTTGCGCTACCTTGGCGCATACAAGCTCCGCGTATCCCTGGTGGTCGTCGCCAACATTGTTCTGGCTGCCATCACCATCGCGGAACCGATCCTCTTCGGCCGTATCATCGATGCCATCTCCGGCAAGGGTGACGTGAAGCCGATCCTCTTCATGTGGGCAGGCTTTGCCGTCTTCAACACCATCGCCTTCGTGCTTGTCGCCCGCGAGGCTGACAGGCTGGCGCATGGCCGCCGCGCGACGCTTCTGACCGAAGCCTTCGGCCGCATCATCTCCATGCCGCTCTCCTGGCACCACCAGCGTGGTACATCGAATGCGCTGCACACGCTGCTGCGCGCCTGCGAAACGCTGTTCGGCCTCTGGCTCGAATTCATGCGCAATCACCTGGCAACTGCCGTCGCCATCATGCTCTTGGTTCCGACCGCCATGATGATGGACCTGCGCCTGTCTGCAGTGCTCGTCGTGCTCGGCGTTGCCTACTGGCTGATCGGCCGCCTCGTCATGAGCCGCACCAAGGATGGTCAGGCTTCTGTCGAAAACCACTACCACACCGTCTTTTCGCATGTCAGCGACTCGATCAGTAACGTCTCGGTCCTGCATAGCTACAACCGTATCGACGCCGAAACGCGTGCCCTGAAGGGCTTCACTGACCGCCTGCTGCAGGCGCAGTATCCGGTTCTCGACTGGTGGGCTATCGCCGGCGCGCTGAACCGCATGGCGTCCACCATCGCAATGATGATCATTCTGGTCATCGGCACGCTGCTGGTCCAGGCTGGCGAACTGAAGATCGGTGACGTCATTGCCTTTATCGGTTTTGCCAACCTGCTGATCTCGCGCCTCGACCAGATGCGCCAGTTCGCAACGCAGATCTTTGAGGCCCGCTCGAAGCTCGAAGACTTCTATGTCCTCGAAGACTCCGTCCGTGACCGCGAAGAGCCTGCCGGCAATGTGGATATCAAGGACGTCAAGGGCGAAGTCGAATTCCGCGACGTCTCCTTCGGCTTCGGCAATTCCTCGCAGGGCCTGCACAGCGTCAACTTCAAGGCCAAGGCCGGCCAGACGATCGCGATCGTCGGCCCGACCGGCGCCGGCAAGACAACGCTCGTCAACCTGCTGCAGCGCGTCTACGACGCTGACAGCGGCGAGATTCTGGTCGACGGCCAGGACATCACCAAGGTCACCCGCAAGTCGCTGCGCCGCTATATCGCAACCGTCTTCCAGGATGCTGGCCTGCTGAACCGTTCGATCAGCGACAACATCCGCCTTGGCCGCGAAGGCGCCAGTGAAGAAGAGATGCGTCAGGCAGCAGAAGCCGCAGCCGCAGCCGACTTCATCGAGACGCGCGAAGACCAGTATGACACCCATGTCGGCGAGCGCGGTAACCGTCTCTCCGGTGGTGAGCGTCAGCGCATCGCGATCGCCCGCGCCATTCTGAAGGATGCGCCGATCCTGGTCCTTGACGAAGCGACCAGCGCGCTCGACGTGGAAACCGAAAATCGCGTGAAGGCCGCTATCGACAACCTGCGCCAGAACCGCACCACCTTCATCATCGCCCACCGTCTCTCGACAGTCCGCGAGGCCGACAAGGTGCTGTTCCTCGACAACGGCCGCATCGTCGAGCAGGGCAGCTTCGACGAACTGAGCCAGAGCAATGGCCGCTTCGCCGCCCTTCTCCGCGCCAGCGGCATCCTCACGGACGAAGAAGTCCGCAAGGCGCATGCGACCGAAGCCGCATAAACTAGCGGCCTCATAGAACTTGGATATCAGGCCGGAGGGTTCGCCCCTCCGGCCTTTTTCTTATGTGGCCAGTCGAGCATGAACCTGCTCGCACTCTCAACACCGGACTTCTGCGGCCCATCGCTTAAGCGACGCCTGTGTCTGCAGCTTAGAGGCAGATTGATTGGGGCGGAGCCAGACGGCAGCAGCGGATCGTGGGACATCACCAGCCAAGGATGAGAGCTTTAATCTCCCACTGGAAGGCTCTAGCATCGCCCCTTCAGAACCAGGGAGGATCCATCATGGCCGTACGCCGCATCATTGCCAATCTGCCGGCAGCCGATCCGGCACGGACGCAGCGCTTCTATGGTGAAGTGCTTGGGTTGGATGTGCTGATGGACCATGGCTGGATCATTACCTATGGCAACGCCACCGCGATGCAGGTTCAGCTCAGCATTGCCAGCGGGGGCGGCTCAGGCACGCCTGTTCCGGATATCTCCATGGAAGTCGATGATGTCGATGCCGTTCTCTCGGCGATGCGGCAAGCAGAGTTCGAGATCGTCTACGGCCCCGCCGACGAGCCATGGGGCGTCCGGCGCTTCTATGTCCGCGATCCCGCGGGCAAGCTCGTCAACATCCTGCAGCACATAAAATAAGCCGGCGGGCTCGTGAGCCGCCGGCTTGATACCTTCGAACCTGTAGGGCGCCGCTACTTTCGCCCGTCATTGATCCGCACGGGAACCGGCATGGCGCCGCGTCCGATCGCCGGCTTAGCCTTCTCATCCAGACGCTTGCGCTCCAGATGGTAGGCATAGGCGAACTGCGCGGCGATACCGGCAACCACGAACATCGGGCCGATAAACTGATCGCGGTTGGTGACATAGAGCAGGACCTGACCCGCCATCGCCAGGATCGTACCGGCAACGAAGATGTTCAGCGAATGCCGGCCAAGGATCGTCAACGGATGATCCGCCGGGCGGCGCAGCATGCGCGACAGCGCCGGGATGTTGATGACGAGATAGGTCAGGGCCAGCACATGCAACAGACGCGGCAGCGACAGGAAGGTCTTGTCGAACCCGGTCAGAACGCTTGGGAGACCCAGTGCCGCCAGCGCATTGCCGAGATCCCAGAGGTGACCGACAACCCAGGCGAAGGACAGGGCCACATAGCCGGATGCCAGCACGAACAGGATCGGGTGCTGCGGCAGCGAGCCGCCGCGCTTGACGTGCATCATCCCGACGATGCCGATGTTGAAGATGAACTGCCAGGACAGCGGGTTCAGAAACCAGTAGTCGGCAATGATCATGTTGTGCGGGGCGATCTGATAGATGCCGGCGATCAGCCACACAGCGCCCGATAGGCTGAGCGCCAGCAGTGGGTGCCAGGAATTCAGCAGCAGGATGATCGGCACCATCAGCATCAGCGCGCCATACATCGGCAGGATATTGTTGTAGCCAATCTGGTGGCCGAGCAGCAGCAGCGCCGGAATGCCCTCTTTCAGATTTGTCAGCACGGCAAGAATATTGATTTCCACCAGCAATCCAGGCCGGTGGAAGAGCCAGGCGCCGCAAATGAACAGCGCCAGCGTCATGAAGGTGGTGATCATATGGGCAAGATAAAGCGTGAAGGCACGCTTCACGGCCTTCTTCGCCATTTCCAGCCTGCGGCCGAACTTGAAGCCCGATCCATAGGCCAGGCCGACAGCGATACCTGAGATCAGGACGAAAGCCTCGGCTGCATCGGAGAAGCCGAAATTCTTCGTCGTCACATATTCGAAAATCTGCCCGGGGACGTGGTTGATGAAGATCGTGATCAGCGCCAGCCCGCGCAACACGTCTAGTCTTGTGTCACGTTGCGGCCGGGCCGCAGATCGGGAAACGCGCTCAGCGCCGATGGCTTTTTCCGGCGTAGTCGCCATTATTCTCTCCTGGTTCCGATTTGCAAACGCGGTTGCGGCCAAAAGGTTTCCCTTTTGGCCGCAACGAATCGCCGGAGTGTGAGCTTAGGAAATGCTGCTATCCGACCGGATATCCCTCAGAGGGATTGGCGATGTCGTTGCCATTGATAACAACACTGTAGCCGCCGGGTTGGGACGATTTTGAGACCGAAATACGGTATTTCACACCGGAATGTTCGACCTCCGCCGAGAAGCCATCCCAGGTGCTCGGCAGCGCCGGACGGACAAATAGACGCCCGTCCTTCAGCCGGATTCCGAGGATGCCTTCGACGGCGGCGCGATAGAGCCAGCCGGCCGATCCCGTGTACCAGGTCCAGCCGCCGCGGCCCTTGAGAGCGCCTTCGCCATAGACGTCGGCGGCAATCGTGTAGGGCTCGACGCGATAATGCTCGGCCGATCCCTTGTCCCGCGAATGGGTGATCGGGTTCAGCAGTTCGAAGCAGGCGAACGCATCGTCGCCCCGGTTCATCTCGGCAAGCGCCATGACCACCCAAGTCGCCGCATGCGTATACTGGCCACCGTTCTCGCGAACGCCCGGAGGATAGGCCTTGATATAGCCCGGGTCCTTCGCCGAGGTGGCGAAGGGCGGCGTGAACAGGCGGATGATCCGGGTATCGCGATCGACGAGGCGGTTCAGCACCGCATCCATCGCCGTCTTCGCATGCTCGGGATCGCCTTCGCCCGAAAGCACGCTCCAGGACTGCGCGATCGAATCGATCTGGCATTCCAGGCTTTCCTTTGATCCCAGCAGGCTGCCGTCGTCGAACGTGCCGCGGCGATAGTAGCCGCCGTCCCAGCCTGCACTCTCCAGTGCCGCCTTCAGCTCGCCAAGGTGCTTGGTCCAGCGCTCGACGCGAGTCGTGTCGCCACGCTCCTGCGCATAAGGTGTGAACGAGCGAAGTGCACCGGCAAGGAACCAGCCGAGCCAGACACTGGTGCCCTGGCCATGGATGCCGACGCGGTTCATGCCATCGTTCCAGTCGCCACCGAGGATCAGCGGCATGCCGTTCGAGCCGGTCCGCTTGATCGCCAGATCGAGGGCGAGAGCGGCATGTTCGTAGATGCTCGCCTTGTCCTCTGAAATCTCCGGCTTGTAGAACGAGTCGTGCTGTCCTTCGAGAAGCGCCGGCCCTTCGAGGAACGGCAGCTCTTCGTCGAGCACGGACTTGTCGCCGGTGACGCTGCAATAGTGATGGATGCCATAGGCAAGCCAGACAACGTCGTCGGAGATCAGCGTACGGACGCCCGCACCCGTTCCCGGCAGCCACCAATGCTGAACGTCGCCTTCGCGGAACTGACGCGAAGCGGCGTTGACGATCTGGTTGCGCGCCAGCGACGGATCCTGCAGCACGAAGGCCAGAGTATCCTGCAGCTGGTCGCGGAAGCCGAAGGCACCGCTCGCCTGATAGAAGGCCGAGCGCGCCATGATGCGGCAGCCGAGGCTCTGATAGGGCAGCCATGCGTTGATCAGGTTGTTCATGCCCTGATCAGGCGTGGAAATCTGCACCTTGCCGGTAAAGCCCTGCCAGAAATCGCGGTTTGCCTGAACGGCATCGTCGATGCTTGCAGAACGGATATCCTTGACCAGAGCAGCCGCCTCGTCCTTCGAGCCGGTATCCCCGAGGAAGAACGTCACGTCGCGGCTTTCGCCGGGCGAAAGCGTGATATCGATCGCGAGCACCGCGGCCGGATCGCCGTCGAGTTCCTTCGCGCCCGAAAGCGGAACGGAGGGCTTCAACGCCTGCGGCGACTGGATCGTACCCGCCTTGCCGATGAATTCGCGGCGGCTGGTCGCGAAGCTCGATGGTTTCTCGCTCGCCGCGAAGAACGATACGCGCTTCGAAAAATCGATGCTGTACTGGTTGGCGGCGAAGAGAGCGCCCGTCTCCTCATCTGCCGATGATAGGATGAAGGGTGCGGTACGCTGCGGATTATTGCCAAGCACCCACTCGACATAACCGTAGAGCCGGAGCTTGCGGGCGCCGGATCCGTTGTTGCGCAGGCGCACGCGCTGCATCTTCACCGGCTTTTCGCGATGAACAGTCTGGGTAACTTCCATGGCGATATCGTTCTGCTCGCTGGAGAAGACCGAGTAGCCGAGACCATGGCGGGTTTCGAAACGCGCGTCGGCGCGCTGCGACAGACCGGCATAGGGCGTCAGGATGGCGTTGTTGTCGAGGTCGGCGACATAGATGGCCTCGCCTGACCGATTGACCACGGCATCGTTCGACCAGCTGGTCAGCTGATAGTCACGCGAGTTCACCGACCAGGTGAAACCGGCACCTTCAGCGGAAACATGGAAGCCGAACTTGTCGTTCGAGATCACGTTGATCCACGGCTGCGGCGTTGCGGTGCCGCCGGCAAGGCGGACGACATATTCGCGGCCGTCGCGGGCAAAGCCACCAAAGCCGTTCCAGAAGTCGAGATCGCCCTGCTCTTCGATATCGGCAGCAACCGGACGCGGCTTGATGACAGGCGCGATGCGCTTCGGCGCTGCCGCCTTGGCGCGTTCGGCCGCCTTCTGCATCTCTTCCTGCTCTTCCTTCGAAGGCGAGGTCAGAGCAATGGCGCGATTGATCTGATCGATCACCTTGCCATTCTTCGCGTGGAAGGTGACGCGGGCAGCGGCCAGCAGCGCGTGATAGGTCGTCTCCTCCATCAGATCCTTGCGGACGGCAAAGATATGCTGGCGTAGACCATCGGCCTGGCCCATGCGGCGGACGTTTTCGCACATCTGGTCGACAGCGTGCTGCATGTCCTGCGCATAGGAGGAGGCGCGCTCATTCATGATCACCAGATCGGCGGTGACGCCGCGCGAGCGCAGATATTCCTGCGTCAGCAGCGCTTCACGAACGATATCGAGATCCAGATCATCGTTGATGCGCAGCATGAAGATCGGGAAATCGCCCGAGATCGCCAGCGGCCAGAGCGATGACTGCGAGGCCATGCCCGCCTGAACGGCAGCGGCATCGGCGCGCAGATCCATATCGGGATAGACCAGATAGCGGCCGAGATGCTGGAAGGCGGCAGCCTGCTGCGAGGTGACGCCGACATGGCGCATCTGCACCTGCGTGCGCGTCCAGGCCTGAACCAGCTCGTGCTGGAAAGCATCGGCGTGGCGGTAGCGTTCGACGGCCTTGTCCACCTCATCGCGGCTTGGTGCGGCGATGGTCCAGAAGATTACGCTGACCTTCTTGCCTGCCGGCACCCGAACCGTGCGGCGCAGCGACAGGATCGGATCGAGCGTGAAGCCGTCGGTACCCGACAGCGTCGCACCCGGATCGAACGCAGCAGCATCCGAAAGGCTGCGGCCGCGGCCGAGGAACTTGCGGCGATCGGTTTCGAACTCGGTCTGACGCTGCGGACCGGCGCTGTCGACGATCAGATGGGCGATGCTCATGTTCGCTTCGTTCGGATCGCGCTTGTTGCGTTCCGCTCGGATGACATCGCCGCGCTTGCCGAAGTCGGTCTTGACGAACATGCGGGCAAAGGCCGGATGGGCATTATCCGTGTCGTCGCTGGTGAGCACAGGTTCCATATAGGAGGTCACTTCGATGAAGCGATCTTCCGAACCCATGTTAAGCAGCGTCAGGCGGCGGCCATCGGCATCGTGCTCGGTGGCGACGATGCATTCGACTTCACTCGTCAGATCACCAACGACCTTGGTGAACTCCGCCTTTTCATCTGCGAAGAGCACGTTGACTTTTTCGCCTTCGACACTCTTCGGCTCCGCGGTCGCCGACCACCATTCATTGGTGACGGTGTCGCGCAGGAAGATGAAGCTGCCCCAGCGGTCTTCGGTCGGATCGGGCTTCCAGCGGGTGACGGACTGGCCGTTCCAGCGGGCATAGCCGGCGCCCGTCGCCGTCAGCATCATCGAGTAATGGCCATTCGACAGGAAGACGAGTTCGCGGTCGCGAGACAACGGATCGGCAATCTTGCGCAGTTCCGGACGCAGAAGATCGTCCTGGATGCTGGCAGGCGTGTCGGACTCGTGCTTGCCGCTCATCACCGGAATATCGCGCGGCGCCTTTTCCTGCAGCAGCAGTTCGGCCGCTTCGATCACCGGATCGGAGTGGAAGAGTTCGCGCAGGTGGCCGTTGAAGGCGACGTTGGCGACGGCTGCGATCGACATGCCATGGTGGTGGGCATAGTAGTTGTAGACCACCGCACACTTCTTGCCCTCGGGCACACGGGTCGGCGTGAAGTCGACGGCATCATGATAGCCGTATTTACCGAGTGCGCCGAGCGCACGCAGGCGGTCGAGGTTCTCGAGCGCAGCCTTCGGATCGTACTGGCTGGCCAGGATCGATGCATAGGGCGCAATGACGGCGTTGTGGCCGAGGCCACGCTTCAGGCCAAGCGTCGGCACACCGAAGTTGGTGTACTGGTAGTTCATGTTATGGTCGCGGGCATTGAAGGCCGCTTCCGAGATGCCCCACGGAATGCCGAGCTTGCGGCCATAGTTCATCTGCTCGACGATAACGAGATTGTTGGTCTGGTTGAGAATACCGCCACCGCGCTCCTGCATGACCAGAGGCGGCATCAGATATTCGAACATCGAGCCGGACCACGAGACCAGTGCGCCCCGCGAGCCGACCGGAACGACCTGACGTCCCAAGCGGTACCAGTGCTCGGTCGGCAGATCGCCCTTGGCGATGCCAAACAGCGAGGTCAGGCGGCATTCCGATGCCAGGAGGTCGTAGCAGGCCTGATCGAGTTCGCCGCTTTCGACGCGGTAACCGATCGACAGCAGGCGGCGCTCCGGACGGAACAGGAACGAGAAGTCCATCGAGAAGGCGAGGTCGCGCGCCTTGTCACGCAGCGCAATCAGGCGCGGACGCAGCGGATGGATATTCGACAGATCGTAGGTGCTGTCGGAAATATGCGCTTCGCAGACCTTAACCAGCTGCTCGGCCCAGCGGGTCAGCTCGCCGCTCAGCGACGACTTGACTTCGTGGTCGAGATTGGCAGCCAGCTTCTGGATATCACGGGCGAGAACAGCCAGGTTGATGACGCGGATCGAGGCGAACTCGTGCTCACGCTTGACCGCGGCCAGTGCGTTCTGGAAGCCGATGATGCGTTCTTCCAGGCGACGGCGCAGCGGGCGGACGGTCTTGCGATCGTCAGGCAGGTCGGCAAGCACTTCGCCGAGAATGCCGGCAGTATCGCCGACACCATCGAGATTGCCCTGCATATGCGCCGACGGCGCTTCCGCCCAGTTGCGGCAGGCCGACGAAACGGCGATCAGGTGACCGGCCAGGTTGCCGCTATCGACGGCCGAAACATAGCGCGGGCCAAGCGTCTGCAGCGTGTCGGTATGATACCAGTTGAACAGGTGGCCACGATACTTCTCCATCTTGTCGATGGTGGCGATCGTCTTTTCCAGCCGGTCGATCGTCTCCTCGAAGGAAAACCAGCCGAACTGGCGGCCGGAAACGACCGAGAGAAGATAGACGCCGATATTGGTCGGCGACGTCCGTGTTGCCACGATCACGTGCGGCGTTTCCTGCACGTTGTCAGGCGGAAGATGGTTCTGCTCGGCCGTCGTGAACGTGTCGAAATAACGCCAGGTGCGGCGTGCGATCTTGCGCAGTTCGGTGGAGTCGGACTCTGCCACTTCGAGCCGGTCTTCGGTTTCCGCCGACTGGCTCACATAATAGGCAACGAGCGGCGAAAGGATCCAGAGAACGGCGAAGGGAATGCCGACGAGGAATGCCTTGTCGCCCGAAAGCGCCGCGAAGGCGAGTGCAAGCAGTGCCAGCACCGGCGCATGCCACATGGCCTTGTAGTAGGAGGCGATCGTTCCCTGTTTGCCTGCCTGAACGCTGGCGGCTGTGCGCCACTGCAGCATCAGCTTATGGCTGAAGAACAGGCGGTACAGCGAGCGGCCGATGGCATCGGCCATCATGCAGGCGGTATCGGCAATGAAGACGATCCGCAGTGCCACCTGGGCGTTCGCCGCGCGGATATCCGACCAAACCGTATAGAGATGGGCACGCGCGACGATATCGCTGGTGCGCGGAATGATGCCGTTGATCAGCGACAGCGTCGGAGCGACGAAAAGGCAGAAGATCAGCAGGATCTGCCAGACCAGCGCGCCGAGCGGACCCATGAAATACCAGCCGAGCACGGACGCGAAGAACCATGCGATCGGTGTCAGCGAACGGCGCAGGTTGTCGAACATCTTCCAGCGGCCGAGCGCGGTGACGCCGTATTTCGGGTTGAACATGTAAGGCAGCAGCTGC
Source organism: Rhizobium sp. 01N424 (assembly GCF_056399485.1). Taxonomy (NCBI): domain Bacteria; kingdom Pseudomonadati; phylum Pseudomonadota; class Alphaproteobacteria; order Hyphomicrobiales; family Rhizobiaceae; genus Rhizobium; species Rhizobium sp. 01N424. The sequence goes on along the minus strand of NZ_JBFTRK010000003.1, from coordinate 157,779 downwards.
CAGTCGCCGCGCGCCCAGCGATGCTGGCGCGAGGTTTCGACTTCGTAGCGGATCGGGAAGTCTTCGACGAGCTCCAGATCGGTGACGAGCGCGCAGCGCGCCATGGAGCCTTCGAGAAGGTCATGGCTGAGAACCGAGTTCTCGTCGATACGGCCCTTCAGCGACGCCTCGAAGGCATCGACATGATAGAGACCCTTGCCGGTGAACGTGCCCTCGCCCGCCAGATCCTGATAGACGTCGGAGACGGTGAAGACATAGGGGTCGAGACCACGGTTGATCGAGAACACGCGCTGGAAGACCGAGGCATCCTTCCCGGTCGTCAGCGACGGGGTGACGCGCGGCTGCAGAACGCCGTAGCCGCTTTCGACGCGGCCGGTCTTCGGGTTGAGCACCGGGCGGTTAATCGGGTGATAGAGCTTGCCGACGAGCTTGGTCACCGCATCGCGCATCAGGCGCGTGTCGGCATCGAGCGTCATCACATACTGGACATTCTCCGGCACGATGTTGGCGCCCGGCAGATAGGTGGTGTCAGCATCGCCGCGCAGCAGCATGTTCAGCTCATGCAACTTGCCGCGCTTGCGCTCCCAGCCCATCCACGCGCCTTCCGAAGGATTGTAGAGGCGGCGGCGATGCAGCAGATAGAAGCGGGTCTTGCCATCGGACGCGTAGCGCGCCGAGAGGTTCGCCACTTCGCGGCGGGCATAATCCAGCACTTCGAGATCGTTGGCGGTTTCCTCAACCTGGCTGTCCGGCCAGTCGCTGAGCAGCGAATAGTAGATCTCACCGCGCGGGTTCGCGAGATAGTGAACCTCGAGATTGCGGACGAGCTCATCGACGCTATCGCGGTTGGAAATCAGGCAGGGCACGACAACGAGCGTGCGCGCGTCCTCCGGAATGCCTTCCTTGAACTCGTAGCCAACGAGACGCGATGGCGTCACGAAGAACGACAGCACGGTGTTGAATAGCCCCGTCGCGCCTTCCGAAGCCGGCAGCGAGAACATGATCAGGAGAACGATGATCTCTGCAGGGCTCATGCCGGCATTCGCCATGAACTTGCCGACAATCACCATCGCCAGGATCGTCAACAGAGCGACGGGTACGGCGATCGACAGCCAATTGAACTTGCGGACGGTGCGAACGAAATGCTGCACGAGCGTCGGGCGATAGTTCGCGCGCGCCTCGAACTTCGGGCGATGCATGCCCGCGAGGAAGCCGCCGACATTCGGCTCGTGCGGCTGCGGCTCGTCGGAGGCCTTGGCCTCCTCGGTCATATCCAGCGCCAGCTGCGCCACTTCCATTTCACTGAGCGGCGAACGCTTGGCGAGCTTTTCGATCTGCTTGCGGTATTTGTTGCGCGAGCCGGAATCGAGAATGCCGTAGTCCGACTTGTCCCAGAGCAGCTGATCGACATGGCTCACCTGCTCGACCCAGACCGACCATTCGGTGTCGTCGATCTCGCGCAGACTGCGGATGATGTTGCCCATCGTCACGTTGCCGGAGGACAGGCGGCTGTGCTCCGCCATCGTCGCTTCTTCGGTATCGCGGCCGAGCGAGGCGAGACGGTCGTCGAGCCAGGCAATCGCCAGGCTCGACGATTGCGAGCCGTCGCGCATGCGATAGAGGAACTGTGTCGAGAACGTATTGTCCTCGGCAAGCGTCTCCAGCGTCTTCAGGTATTCGGCAGCCTTCGCCGGATCGGCCAGACGCACCAGCTCGTCGGCGGCCTCGTTGGCGCGGCGGCGCATCCGGCGGCTGCGTTCAACGCGGCTCGAAATGCGGCGCAGATTTTCGACGAGCACATACCTGACGAGCGACGGAACAGCCCAGAGCTCCCCGATCTTCAGCGTCTCGGTCTGCTGGAAGCCATCGACGAGAGCCGTCAGGCTTTCCTGCGAGACGGTGCTGTGCGTATGCGCCACGTAGAGCCAGGCGAGAACCAGCGTCCGGGGGATCTGCGCGCCGCCAACGCTGACGGTCGGCAATTCGCGATAGAAGCGGCGCGGAAAGTCGCGGCGGACTTCCTGGATCGCCTCTTCGACGATGTAGTGATTGTCGAGCAGCCACTCCGCGGCAGGCGTAATTGTCTCGCCCGATTCCACATCTGCGGCGGTCGTGCGATAGACGCGCAGGATCTCCTTTTCGTTCTCCTTGTGCCGCGCGAAGAAATCGAAAGGCGCAAAGGCGGGAAGCGATTCCGCCCCGCTGCGGGCGACCATTTCGCCCATCGCCTTGATGTCTTCGATGGAGAGGTATGTCGAACGGATCGAGTCGTTATGATCGATCTGCTTCGTTTCGGAATCGCGCGACGGGGTCGGAGACGGATTGGAAATTGACATGGGTTCGGTTCTGGATCCAAACAAAGTTATGGTAATTTTGGCTAGCCTTTTGCACCGGCAAATATGACTGCCGCATGAACGGCAGAGCACTGTTGCTCAAAGATACTACGGCAGCCGATTTTTCGATGCGAAACGGTTTAAGCCCTGCTTTATCGCACAGCTGTAACCATGATGGCAGTGCTTCTTGTCCCTCCCGCAAAGCCATTTCCTCAAAGTTGGACACTAAGCGGATAATTCAAGTCAAGAGCGAAGAATTGGCACTGAAGACATGAAAAATCCGGCGCCGCTCCGGCACCGGATTTTCATCATCGCAACGATGCTTTCAGCGCCGTCAGCGCCGCATCAGACGCATGAACAGCGAGACGACGAACAGCACCAGGAACAGGAAGAACAGAACCTGAGCGATCGAGGCCGACGCGCCGGCAATACCACCGAAACCGAGAAGGCCGGCGATCAGGGCGACGACGAGAAATACCAGAGCGTAATAAAGCATGCCCATCTCCTTGTTTGCTGGCAGATAAACGAAGATATGCGGCCAAGGTTCCGCGAGATTGAGAAAATCTTTCGATATCAATGAATTATGAAAAAGGGCGCATGGAAATGAGCATGCGCCCTCGCGGCGGCGGTAAGGCGCAGAGCGCCCACGCCTACTTTGCAATGATGGCTTTCAGCATCCAGAGCGCCTTCTCGTGGAACGTCAGGCGGTCCGTCAGCATGTCGGTGGTGACAAGATCATTGTTGTCGTCGGCAGCGGTGCCGGCTTCGCGCATCGCTCTGCAGGCCGCCTCGTGGTCAGCGATCAGGTCGCGTACCATATCTTCGGCCGTCAATTGGCTGAAGTCGCCATTATCAGGCGCGAATTTCGCAGCGTCTCCGACGCGGGCCGGCGCCAGGTGACCGAGGGCGCGAATACGCTCGGCGATGATATCGGTCGCCTTGAAAAGCGTGTTGTAGTGCTCTTCCGTCAGCTCGTGCAGCGGCTTGAACAGCGGGCCGACGACATTCCAGTGATAGATGTGGCTCTTGATCACCAGATGATAGGTGCTTGCCAAGATCGCCGACAGGCTCTTTGCCATGTCTGCGCAATATTTGTCGGTCAGTCCGGTTTTCACCGAGACGTCACGCGATTTCGGTTTCAGTACGGCTGTATTTGCCATCGTCCTCAACTCCTGACTGGGAACGCCAGACAGCGCGGAATGGCAGGAGAAGGATAATGACCGGGGTCCGGTACACTATGCCTTTTACGTCCATTCCCGGCACGCTGAATGCGTAAGCAGAGAATGCCGCGGCTGGCACATTGTTCCGAAGGAATGGCACCGGCAGAGCGCCGGTGCGAAGATCAGCCGATCAGGCCGAATACGAACGCAGCGACGAATGCGAAAGCTGCGGTCAGCAGCACGGCGTGAACGCCAAGCTGCAGCTTGCCGCGCACGGAGAGCGGCTTCTTTGCCGGCACGGAACCATAATGGTTCGCGTGAGTATGCGATATACCCAGGTCTGCCATGTGTTGCCTCCGTCTGTTCTCTTTGGTGCGGCTTTGTGCCTGCACCTTTATTCTTATATTCTCTATCAGGTAGGTAGAGATAAAATTCCTTCCAGAGGCAGCCGGATAGAAAATCCGACCGTCACAGGAAGAAAGCTCAGCAGAGAGTGCGCCAGGCCCAGATCAACGACCGTTCGATCGCATTTTCCTCGCGCTGCGCGGCAGCGGAGACATCGATGAAGCGGCGGTCCTTTTCGGCAGGAATAGAAACGACTGGCTGCTCGCTCCGCTCGGCCTTCACCGGCGGCTCGAGATATCCCATGGTCATGCCACCGAGAAAGAACATCCTTACCTCCATGATCACGAAAACTAACAATCGTTAACGGGATCATGACAGATGAAACGGGCCTGTCAATAGTCTAGTCGAATGGTCGTCTTTAACGCTACGTTAACCTTAACCGCGCGCGTGGAGCAGCCTTTTCAAACACTTGAAAAACCTGCATTTCAGCTTTTGACGAAGCCTTTGCTCGCGACCATCAGATTGCGGGTGTATTCTTCCTGGACATCGGCGCGGGCAAGCTCAGCCGAGCTCAAGCGCTCGACGACCGCGCCATTGCGCATCACCGCGAGCTGCTCGCACATATGGGTGACGACGCCGAGATCGTGGCTGACCATCACGAAAGTCAGCTTTCGATCGCGCCGGATCTGCTCCAGCAGGTTCAGCACTTCGGCCTGAACGGAGGCATCGAGTGCCGAGGTCGGCTCATCGAGCAACAGCACCGACGGCTCGACAATCAGCGCCCGGGCGATCGCCACGCGCTGACGCTGGCCGCCGGAAAGCTGATGCGGATAGCGGAAACGGAAACCATTTCCGAGGCCGACTTCGTCAAGCGCGCGGGCAATACGCGTTTCACCATCGCCGATGCCGTGGATCGCCAGAGGTTCGAGCAGCAGCCGGTCGATCGTCTGGCGGGGATGAAGCGAGCCATACGGGTCCTGAAACACCATCTGGACGCTGCGATAGAAGGCCTTGCTGCGCTTGGCGCCCTGCAACGCCTCGCCATGAATGCGGATCGTGCCGGAGCTGACGGGCGCAAGCCCCGCGACGGCCCGCAACAGCGTCGACTTCCCCGACCCGGATTCCCCGACCAGCCCGAAGGACTCGCCCGTTCCGACCTCGATGCTCACATCCTTCAGGGCGTGGAAATCGTCGTAGATGACGCCGAGTTTTTCGACAGAGAGTGCTGCGCTCATGCGGCCCACTCCGGCTTGCGGTCGAGAACCGGCAGCGGATGGCGGCTCTGGCCGATCTCCGGCATGCAGTTCAGCAGACCCTGCGTATAAGGATGTTGGGCATTCTTCAGATCGGATGCCTTCAATTCCTCAACGATCCTGCCCGCATACATGACGATGACACGGTCACAGAAGGACGAGACGAGACGCAGATCGTGCGATACGAAGATCAGCCCCATGCCGCGTTCGGAAACGAGTTTGTCCATGATCTTCAGCACATCGAGTTGAACGGTCACGTCGAGCGCCGATGTCGGCTCGTCGGCAATCAACAGCTCCGGCCCGGCGATCAGCATCATCGCGATCATCGCCCGCTGCCCCATGCCGCCGGAAACTTCGTGCGGATAGAGATCGAAGACGCGCTTGGGATCGCGGATCTGCACTGCCTCCAGCATCGCAAGTGCCCGTTCCTTGGCCTCCGCCCGGCCGACCTTTTCATGGGTCTTCAGCGTCTCGCAGATCTGCCGGCCGATCGACATGACCGGGTCCAGCGAATATTTCGGATCCTGCAGCACCATGGCGATCCGCTTGCCGCGCAGAAGACGCCGCTGCTTGGCGGAGGCGGACAGGAGATCGAAGCCGTTGAAGTCGAGTTTGTCAGCACTGACGACGGCGTGTTTCGGGGTGAGGCCCATGATGGCGCGGCCGGTCTGGGACTTGCCGGAGCCGGATTCACCGACGATGCCGAGGCGTTCCTTGCCGAGCGTGAACGACACCCCACGCACGGCCTCGATCACGCCTGTGCGCGTCGGATAGCTGACGCGCAGGTTCTTGACGTCGAGAAGCTCGGTCATTGGCCGCTCTCCTTCGGATCGAGCGCATCGCGCAGTCCGTCGCCAAGCAGGTTGAAGCCGAGGCTGACGATCAGGATAGCGATACCGGGCATGGCCGCAACCCACCACTGGTCGAGAATGAAGCGGCGGCCCGAGGCGATCATAGCGCCCCATTCCGGCAGCGGCGGCTGGGCGCCGAGGCCGAGAAAGCCGAGACCGGCCGCCGTCAGGATGATACCCGCCATATCGAGCGTCACCCGGACGATCAGCGACGAGATGCAGAGCGGCATGACATGGCGGATGATGATGCGAATAGGCGAGGCGCCCATCAGCTTCACCGCAGAAATATAGTCCGACCGCCGCACCGTCAGCGTTTCGGCGCGGGCGATACGCGCATAAGGCGGCCAGGAGGTGATGGCGATGGCGATGACCGCGTTCTGGATCCCCGGCCCCAAGGCCGCGACAAAGGCAAGTGCCAGCACCAGCTTCGGAAAGGCCAGAAAGATATCGGTGATCCGCATCAGGGTCGCATCGACCCAGCCGCCGGCATAGCCGGAGACGGTGCCGACGATCAGCCCGATCGGCGCCGAGATGATCGCGACGAGAACGACGACGAAGAGCGTGAGCCGCGAGCCATAGATCAGACGCGAATAGATATCCCGGCCCTGATCGTCGGTGCCGAGAAGATAGCCGGCAGTGCCCGGCGGCATCAGCCGCGCGTTCTTGAGATCACCGATGACAGGCGAATGCGTTGCCAGGAGATCGGCAAAGGCCGCGACGAACAGCAGCCCGATGATGATCACCAGGCCGACGACGGCGAGCTTGTTGGCGGTGAACTGCCGCCACGTGACATAGGCGCGCCCGAGACGCGCCTGCATGCGTGATTGCGGCCGGTCGGAAAGCAGCCATTCGCGACGGCTCATCGGAGGTGTCTGGTTGACCGGAACCGTCATCGGCTTCGCGTCCTTGGATCGAGGGTCCGGTAGAGAAGGTCGGACAGGAGATTGATACCGATGAAGACGGTGCCGATGACGATCGTGCCGCCGAGCACGGCGTTCATGTCGGCGCTCTGCAGCGAGTTGGTGATGTAGAGGCCGATGCCCGGCCAGGAGAACACCGTCTCCGTCAGCACCGAACCTTCAAGCAGCCCGGCATAGGAAAGCGCGATGACGGTGACCAGCGGAACGCCGGCGTTGCGCAGCGCATGGCCCCAGATCACCCGTGTTTCGGACAGCCCCTTGGCGCGCGCCGCAACGATATATTCCTGGCTGAGCTCGTTCAGCATGAAGCTGCGGGTCATGCGGCTGATATAGGCGAGTGAGAAATAGCCGAGCAGCGAGGCAGGCAGGATGATGTGGCGGAAGACGTCGTAGAAGACGTCCCACTGTCCCTGCCAGGCGCTGTCGAGCAGATAGAAGCCGGTGATCGGCGTGAAGGTATATTCGTAGACGATGTCGATACGGCCGGGGAACGCCACCCAGCGCAGCTTCGCATAGAAAACGACGAGTGAGATCAGGGCCAGCCAGAAGATCGGCACCGAATAGCCGATAAGCCCGATGACGCGCACCACCTGGTCGGCCAGACTGCCGCGGCGCACCGCAGCCAGCACACCGAGCGGAATGCCGATCACCGCGCCGATGATCGTGCCGCAGGTGGCCAGTTCGATGGTCGCGGGAAATGCGCGGCGGATATCGGTCATGACGGGGTTGGTCGTCAGAACCGAATTGCCGAAATCCCCGGAGAGAATGCCCTTCAGATAGATATAGAACTGCTCGTAGAGCGGCAGGTCGAAGCCCATTTCGCGGCGCACGCGCTCGACCACATGGGTCGGCGCCCGGTCGCCGAGAATGGCAAGAACCGGATCGATCGGCACCACGCGGCCGATGAAGAAGGTGACGGCCAAGAGGCCGAGATAGGTCGTGACCGCGGCAATCAGAAAACGCCCGAGTGCCTTGGCGAGCGGAAGTGCGCGGCCCTTCGCTGGCCGCGCCTCCACCTTTGTTTCAACGATGCTCAATGAACCAATCCTACCGGATTATTCCTTGGCGATCGGACCGACATAGTTGGTGTCGAAGCTCGGGCCGAGCTTGAAGTCTTTCAGGCTCTTGCGGTAACCGGCCACTTCGATCTGCTGGAAGATGAAGACGAAGGGGCTGTTTTCCAGATATTTCTTCTGGATGTCCTGGTACATGGCGGCGCGCTTGGCACCATCACGCTCCAGCAGAGCAGCCTTGGCTTCCTTGTCGAGATCCGGCGCCTCGAACGTGTTGCGCCAAGCGAGCGTCTTGTTGGTGCCGGCATCCGAATTGTCGGGGTTCGAGGTGAACGTATCGGCATTCGAATTCGGATCGAAATAGTCCGAGCCCCACTGGCCGATGTAGATATCGTGCGTGCGGGCGCGATATTTCGTCAGCGTCTGCTTGCCGTCACCCGGAACGATTTCGAGCTTGATACCGGCCTGTCCCAGCGTCTGCTGCATGGATTCGGCAATGCCCGTGACCGGCTGCGTGTTGCGCACGTCCATGGTGACGGAGAAGCCATCCGGCAGGCCTGCCTTTGCCAGCAGCTCCTTGGCCTTGGCCACGTCGAGCTTGAACGGATTTTCGTCCAGCGCACCAAGCTGGCCCTTCGGCAGGAAGGTCTGGTGAACTTCGCCGATACCCTTGATGAGCGTCGAGCTGATCGCATCGTAATCGACCAGATACTTGAAGGCCTGCTGCACTTCAGGCTTTTTCAGGTTCTCGTTCTTCAGGTTGAGGCTGACGTAATAGATCGTGCTCTTCGGCGCGTCCGTCGTCGCCAGATCGGCATTCTTTGCGACGGCGTCCAGATCGCCTGGCTCGAGATTACGCGCGATATCGATGTCACCCGCCTCAAGTGCCAGGCGCTGTGCCGAGCTCTCCTTCATGTAGCGGTAGATGACGCGGTTCAGCTTTGGCTTGTCGCCGTAATAATTGTCGTTGCGCTCGAGAACGACGACTTCATTGGCGCGCCATTCGCGCAGCTTGAAAGCGCCGGAACCGGCATAGCCGGTCTTCAGCCAATCGTTGCCGAAGTCGTTGTCATACTTGTGGTCGGCATCGACGTTGACAGGTTTGACGTGATCGAGCACCAGCTTCTTGTCGACGACTGAAGCAACCGTTGCCGTCAGGCAGTTCAGCACGAAGCTCGGCGCATAGGCCTTGTCGACGGTGAAGACGAACGTATTCGGATCGGCAGCCTTGGCCTTTTCCGTGACGTTGTCGCCGGTGAGGCCGAACTGGGTGAGAATGAAGGCCGGGCTCTTGTCGAGCTTGACGGCGCGCTCGAAGGACCATGCGACGTCTTCTGCGGTGATCGGATTGCCGGAGGCGAACTTGAGGCCCGGCTTCAGCTTGAACGTATAGGTCAGGCCATCATCGGAAACGGTCCAGCTTTCGGCAAGGTCGCCCTTGACCTTCGAGGTGTCGGCCATGTCGAGGCGCACCAGCAGGCTGTAGCTGTTGCTGGTCACTTCAGCAGTCGAAAGCTCGAAGGCTTCGCCCGGATCCATGGTGATGATGTCGTCGATGGCAAAGCCTTCGACCAGCGTGTCCTTCGGCGTTTCAGCAAAGGCGGCAGGCGCTGCCATCATGAGAAGCGAAAGAGCAGCACCGGCAGAAAGGGCACGGAAGCTGCGGTTCAGTTTGGTAATCATCATTGGTTCTGTTCCCCTGTTTTTGATTGATTACAAAGCAGTTCTGAGGCTCAGACGTCCTTCTCCCTCCACGCCGAAGCCAGGATTCTCAGCCAGTTCTCGCTGGCAAGTTTCTTGAGATCGTCCTCACCATATCCACTGTCCCGGAGGGCGGCAATCAGCTTCTGGTTGCCTGCAGCGTCACCGATTTCGTCGGGAATCGTCGCCCCGTCGAAGTCGGATCCGAGTGCCACGCAATCGATGCCGACTCGCCCGACGAGGTGGTCGATATGGCGGATCATGTCGGAAAGCGGCGTCTCGCCATCGGAACGTCCATCCGGGCGCAGCATGGCCGTCGCATAGTTCAGACCGACGAGCCCCTTGCATTCCCTGATGGCGTCGAGCTGCTTGTCGGTCAGGTTGCGGGCAACGGGCGTCAATGCATGCGCATTGGAATGGGTGGCCACCAGCGGCTGATCGCTGGTCTTAGCAACATCCCAGAAGCCCTTCTCGGTGATATGCGACAGATCGATCATGATGCCGAGGCGATTGCACTCGCGCACCAACTCGAAACCGGCGTCGGTCAGACCGGGCGCCGTATCCGGGTTTTTTGGAAAGGCGAACGGCACGCCATGCCCGAAGACGTTATGGCGGCTCCAGACGGGGCCGAGCGAGCGCAAGCCGGCGGCGTAGAAGACTTCGAGCGCAGCCAGATCCGGCCCGATCGCCTCGCAGCCCTCAATGTGCATGACGGCGGCAAAGATCCCGCTCGCCATGGCCGCGCGGATGTCCTTGACGCTGCGGCAAAGGCGCCAGCCACCGGCGGTGTCGAGACGCAGCGCAATCGCCGCCATCTCGGTCGCGATCCCCAGCGAGGGGAGACGGTCGAGCGGTGCGGAAAGCGGGGTTTCGTAGTGACCGTTTTCATCGGGATCCGCAAAGACGAGATCGCCGGACGGGATGTAGATGGCGCAGAGGCCGCCGGCCAGGCCACCCTTGCGGGCGCGGGGCGCATCGATATGGCCCTGGGTCGTTCCGTTCAGAAATTCGGCGACCGGATCGTTGCCGTCTCTTTCATGTGTCCAAAGCCTGAGGAGAACGTCGTTATGGCCATCGAATACGAGCTGCATCTGTCTTCCTGCTCTACCCTTCCGGGCAAATATCAAGCGACAACAATAGAAAGGCTGGAAAAATAGGCCAGCCCCTTTTTTAGAAATTTGCGGCACCGCTGAAATCAGCGTCAAACGTGAAAACGGGGCCAGATGGCCCCGTCATTTTTTCATGTTTCAGTGCTTTGCACGTTTCTTCTGCCGGTAGACGTCGACGACGACGGCGGCAACGATGATCACGCCCTTGACGATTTCCTGGTAGTAGGCATCCACCCTGAGGAAGGTGAAGCCTGAGGTCATGACGCCGAGAATGACCGTGCCGATCACGGTACCGGTGATGCGCCCGACACCGCCCGTCAGCGACGTGCCGCCGATGACAGCCGCAGCGATCGCATCGAGTTCGTACATCACGCCCATGCCGGCCTGCGCCGTCTGCGCACGGGCTGCAGTCACGACACCGGCGAGACCGGCAAGCAAACCCGCGATAGCGTAGACCTTGATCAGATGCGCTTCGATATTGATGCCCGAAACGCGCGCCGCCTGCATGTTGGCGCCGATCGCATAGGTGAACTTGCCGTAGCGGGTATAGCGCAGCGCGATGTGGAAGATCAGCGCGACGACGAGGAAGACGATAACAGGCCAGATACCGGTGCCGATGAAGTTGAACTGATCGGTCAGGCCGGAGACCGGCTGGCCCTTCGTGTACCACTTCGAGATGCCGCGCGCCGACACCATCATGCCGAGCGTGGCGATGAAGGGCGGTATCTTGGTCTTGGCGATCAGCTGGCCATTGATATAGCCGGCCAGAAGGCCGATCAGCAGGCCAACACCAATCGGCACGAAGAACGGCATGTCGGTCAGCGACGGATAGAGCGCACGTGGCCAGGTGGAGGCCTGGGCAAAGCTCGCCGCGATCATCGCCGTCATGCCGACGACCGAACCCGAGGATAGATCGATGCCGCCGGTGATGATGACCTGCGTCACCCCGACCGAAATGATACCGATCACCGAGACCTGCAGGATCATGATCGTCAGGCGCTGCGGGTTCATCAGGAAGCTCTGGCCGATGAAGATCCAGCCGAGAATCTCGTAGACGAGGGCGATGCCGATCAGCACCAGGAAGATGCTGAGTTCCGGCGGTATCCGGCGGCGGCGGACTCGGGCTGCGAGCGGCGCATGGCCTTCTGCTGCATCTGTGTTCATGTTCAAACCTCCCTTTGGCAATCGAGCGGCGCGTTTACTGCGCGGCGAGCTCCATTACCTTCACCTGTGTTGCTTCGGCGCGATCGAGGAAACCGGTCACCCGCCCTTCATGCATGACCATGATGCGGTCACTTATGCCGAGCACTTCCGGCATTTCCGACGAAATCATGATCACCGCGACGCCGTTTCTGGCCATCTCGGTCACCAGCCTGTGGATCTCGGCCTTGGCGCCGACGTCGATGCCACGCGTGGGTTCATCGAGGATCAGGATCTTCGGATTGGTGAGCAGCCAGCGACCAATCAGTACCTTCTGCTGGTTGCCGCCCGAGAGATTTTCGACGCGCTCGTCGAGATTGGGTGTCTTGACCCTGAGCCTGCGCGCCATGTCTTCGCAGGTCTTCTCCAGCGCCCGCTCCTGCACGAAGCCGCCCTTGACGAACTTGTCCTGCAGCACGGCGATCTGCATGTTTTCGAGCACGTTGAGGATCAGAAGACAGCCCGTGTCCTTCCGGTCTTCGGTGAGGAAAGCCATGTGGTTCTGGATGGCGACGGTCGGCGAGTTGATATCGACCTTCTTGCCGAACAGCTCGATCGTGCCGGCGCTGGCCGGCGTCACACCGAACAGCGTTTCAGCGACATTCGAACGTCCCGAGCCAACCAGACCGGCCACACCTAGAATTTCGCCTGCGCGCACATCGAAGGAGACATCGCGAAAGACGTTGTTGAGCGTCAGATCCTTGACCGACAAGACGACGTCGCCGATCGGAACCTCTTCCTTCGGAAACATCTGGGTAATCTCGCGGCCGACCATCATCTTGATGATGTCGTCGCGTGTCACGTCGGTAGACGCATGCGTGCCGATATACTTGCCGTCGCGGAACACCGAAAACTCGTCGGCGATCGCAAACAGCTCGTTCATCTTGTGGGTGATGTAGACGATGCCGATGCCCTGGGCTCTCAGGGCGCGAATGATATCGAACAGGTGAGCGACTTCACGCTCGGTCAGTGCCGAGGTGGGCTCGTCCATGATCAGAACGTCTGAATTGTAGGAAACCGCCTTGGCGATCTCGACCATCTGACGGCTGGCAACCGAGAGATGCCTCACTTCGATATCCGGATCGATATCGATGTTGAGCCGCTGAAACAGCTCCTCGGTCATGCGATACATCTCGCCATGATCGACGAACCCGAAACGGCTCTTCGGCTCGCGGCGGATCCAGATATTTTCCGCAACCGTCATGAACGGCATCAGGTTCAGTTCCTGATGAATCATGGCGATGCCGTTTTCCAGCGCATCGAGCGGCGACTTCAGCTGGATGTGAACGCCCTTGAGACGTACCTCGCCCTTGTCAGGCGTATAGATGCCGGCAAGGATCTTCATAAGCGTCGATTTTCCGGCGCCATTCTCGCCCATCAGCGCATGCACCGAACCGCGCTTCAAGCGGAACTGAACGTCGTCGAGTGCGACGACACCTGGAAATTCCTTGCGGACGCCCTCGGCACTCAGCAGGAATTCCGCATTCGGAACGGCCCCGCTGGCGCGCACGGCAGCCATGGTGGACGGGCTGATAGCCATCTTCTTCTCTCCGGATACGGCAGGAACTGGATGCGGGCATAAAGCCCGCATCCGTGACACGGCGCCTTAGTTCTTGGCGACGAAATCCTTGACGTTTTCAGGGGTGACGAGCTGGAAGGGAATGTAGACCTTCTTGTCGATCTTTTCGCCCTTGGCGAGCTTCAGAGCCGCATCGAGCGAGCCCTTGCCCTGACCTGCCGCGTCCTGGAACACGGTCACGTCGAGATCGCCGGCCTGCATGGCGGCAAGCGCGTCCTGCGTGGCGTCAACGCCGCCAACGACATAGTCCTTCATGTCCTTGCCGGCGGCCTTGAGGGCCTGGATCGCGCCGATCGCCATTTCATCGTTGTTGGAGATGACAGCATTGAACTCAAGACCACTGGAGAGCCAGTTGGTCACCAGGTCGGAGCCCTGGGTACGATCCCAGTTTGCGGTCTGCTCTTCCACGATCTCGATGCCCTTGCATTCGTCGGTCTTGATGACGTCATGAACGTCCTGGGTGCGCATGCGGGCAGCCTGGTTCGACAGTTCGCCCATGATGACCACGGCCTTGCCCTTGCCACCGAGGAGACGGCAGACTTCCTTGGTTTCCAGCGTACCGGATTCCAGTTCGTTGGAAGCGACGAATGCCTGATTGTCAGGCAACGTATCGACGTTCACAGGCTGGCGGTTGACGTAAACCAGCGGAATGCCGGCATCGGCGGCGAGCTTCGACATCGCAGCCGTTGCGTCAGTGTCGACGGGGTTGACGATGATCGCATCGACCTTGGAGGCGATGAAATTCTGGATCTGGCTCTGCTGCTTCGACACGTCGTTCTGCGCGTCTTCGACCTGCAGCGTCACGCCGCTCAGCGTCTTCGAGTAATCGATCATGCCGTTGCGCAGAACGGTCAGGAAGTTGTCGTCGAACTTGGCCATGGAAACGCCGACCGTTTCCGCATGCGCGGCCGTCGACATGACAAGCGCCATCGCGGTGCCCAGGATAAACTTCTTCATTTTATTTCCTCCACAAAGCGGTGTCCGGCAGCACCCTCCTCACGCCGGAACTTCGGGCCCAGCCCAAAAGCCTTAATTCCAGTTGACCGCCACTCCCGTGAGGCGGCTCCGTCAAAACGGAACAAACAAACCGTAAAATTTGCCTGACGGAATATTCATTCCATTTTCCTGCGACGGCGTCAACTCTTTTTAAAGCAATGCCGAACGCAGCTGCTGGCCGGAAAAATCTGCGATGGCATGCGACGTGCTGATGCAATCGTCATCAGCCGCGCCTAGATATGCGGCCTCAGCATCACGCTGATCCCTTTGCCCCAGGAGATTTCCATGTCCGTTTCCATGTACACGCTTACCGTTCCAATCTTTCAGCGCGGCCTGAAGACGCTGAGCACCTATCTCGACAAGGCCGAAGCCTACGCTACCGAAAAAGGGATCGATTCCAGTATCTTGGTGAACGCGCGGCTGGCCCCGGACATGCTGCCGCTGTCAGGCCAGTTTCAGCGCGCCACGGATAGCGCCAAATTCGGCATCACCCGCCTTACATCGACGGACGCACCGAAATTCGAGGACAACGAAACGACGATTGCCGAGCTGCGCGAACGCCTGGAAAAAGCGGAAGCCTACCTCGCCACGGTCACGCCCGAGATGCTTGAAGGCACGGAGAAGAGCGAAGTGACGCGCTCACTCGGCGGCAAGACGATAACGCTGAGCGGCCAAGAATATCTTGCTGCTTTCGCACTGCCGAACTTCTATTTCCACATTGCCATGGCGCACGCCATCCTGCGCAACCAGGGCGCGCCGGTCGGCAAGATGGATTATCTCGGCAGCTTCGGCTGAGGCACTCAGGGCCGGTAGGACACCGGCCCTTTTTCCGTGAGCTCGGTAAAGGCGAGCGTCTGGTCGAGGTGGCTCGCCCGCAGCGACAGCAGGCGCTCGGCATAGGCGAGCTGCACCTGCGCGTAAGCCGGATCGCCGGCCAGATTGCGAAGCTCCATCGGATCGGCCTTCAGATCGAAGAGCAGGGGCGGCAGGGCGGTAAAATGCACATACTTGAAATGATCGTCGCGGATGACGGCAAGATTGCACCGGTTGGGCGCCAAGCCGAAATGCGCCTGCGCATCGCCGCTGGCGATCTCCCGGAAATCGAACTCCCAGAAAGCCGCATCGCGCCAGTCCGAGACCGGTTTCTCATCAAGAAATCGGCGAAGCGATCTGCCGTCGAGGCTGTTTTTCGCGGACGCGCCGAGCGTCTCGCACAGTGTCGGGAAAATATCGGCCGCACTGGTGAAATGATCGACCGACATGCCTTTCGCAGCCGCCCGCGGATCGCGGATCACAAGCGGGATATGATAGCTACCGTCGAAGAAGCCACCCTTCCCCAGTGTCCAGTGATCGCCCATCATCTCCGCATGATCGGAGGTGAAGACAATGACGGTATCCTCCCACGTTCCGGCGTCCTTCAGAGATTGAAAGATACGTCCAAGCTGCGCATCGACCTCTGAAATCATTCCGTAATAGATCGCCCGGATGGCATCGAAATCCTGAGCACCCCAGTCATTCACCGCGCCTTCGGCACCGGAAATGAAACTGCCTTTCGAGGCCCGCGGCATTGCATAGTCGAGATAGGGATGCGCCTGCATCTCATCCTGCGCCGACGGTCCGCGCGAAAAGACCGGCCCGTCCCCGGGCTTGTACATCGCGCCATAAGGTTCCGGCACCGAAAAGGGCGGATGCGGCCTGAGGAAGGAAACATGCGCGAACCACGCACTATCCTGCTCACCCAGCCAGCGGATGAATTCGCCAGCTAAAAACGCTGTCTGGGTCTCATCCTTCGAATAGGACGTGCCCGCGGCCGAAATATCCCCTGCCCCCGCGCCGACTGGAATATGAATGTCGCGGCTGACGGCATCGGCATGGCCGCGCGACCGCAGCCAGGACAACCACTGCTTCTCATGCTCCGGCAGCAGTTGGCGCGCGGTAAATCCGGGCAGCAGCCCTTCGTAGCTGGTCAGATGCGGATCGCCGGCCTCGAGCGCTCGCGGGTCAGGAGCCGTATCGGTATAGCCGAACAGCGTCGGGTCGTAGCCCGCGCGCCGCGCCGCTAGCGCCAGATTGTCGAACCGCCGGTCGAGCGGCGAGCCGTTACGGCACACCCGGTGGTTCATCTGGTAGAGACCGGTATAGAGTGTCGCCCGCGCTGGCGAGCATGGCGCGGCCCCCGCAAAGTGATTGCGAAACAACACACCCTCAGCGGCGAGCGCATCAACGTTCGGCGTCCTGACAACAGGATGGCCGGCCGCCGCAAGGCAATCGCCACGCCATTGGTCAGCTGTGATCAGCAGGATATTCGGACGTTTCGGCAAGGCACGCCTCAGTGCTGATTGGTTCGGGAATGCCAGCGCCAGGCTGACTGGATGATATCGGAAAGATCATATTGCGGCACCCATCCGAGCACATCCCGCGCCTTGTCGTTATTGGCGACCAGCGTGTGCGAATCGCCCTCGCGGCGGCCGATATATTCAACCGGGAAAGGCCGTTTCGAGACATCCTCGATCGCCCCAAGCAGCTCCTTCACCGTCGTGCCGGTCCCGGTTCCGAGATTGAGCGCCACGGAATCGCCGCCACGCAGCAGATATTCGACCGCCCGGACATGGGCGTCCGCAAGGTCGAGTACATGGATGTAATCGCGTACACAGGTGCCGTCGCGGGTCTCGTAGTCGCTGCCGAACACCTTGAACCCCTGGCGGCGGCCGAGTGCCGCATCGATCGCCAGCGGGATCGCATGGGTTTCCGGATCGTGCCATTCGCCGATGCGGCCGTCGAAATCGGCACCCGCCGCATTGAAATAGCGCAGAATGACGGAGCGCAGGCTCTTGTACTGGTCATAATCCGCCAGGGCCTGCTCGACGATATATTTGGTGCGCCCGTAGGGATTGATTGGCACCTGCCGGTGCGTCTCATCCAGCGGCACGCTCTGTGGCAGGCCATAGGTCGCGCAGGTCGAGGAAAAGACGAAGGCATTGATGCCTGCCGCCTGCGCGGCCGACAGCAGCGTCAACGTACCGATTACATTATTTTCATAGAAGGCAACTGGATCTTTGACCGATTCACCCACCTCGATCAGTCCCGCAAAATGCAGGATCGCGGAAGGTTTGTGCTTGGCGAGCACCTCGTCCAGCCGGGCCCGGTCGCGAATATCGCCCTCCTCGGCCGGCCCCCATTTGACGAATTCCCGATGCCCGTTCGAGAAATTGTCGAAGACGACGGGCTTGTAGCCCTTGTTGGCCAGATCCAGGCACGTATGCGAGCCGATATAGCCGGCGCCGCCGACCACCAGAACAGTTTCACCAGCCATTCACCACCTCTATTGCCGTCTCGGATGAGGGAACCCTAGAGGAGATAAACGGCGAGAAAAAGGRGAATTGCAAAACCGATGCTGCAGGGCAGCAAAACAGGCATAACAAAGCTCTGCGCAGGCGCGTCGTGCGGTAACGTTTTGGGATTTTCAGCGGAGGAGCGAGCTCGCTCTCAGCGATTCCAGAGCGAAAATTGGTGGCGCGCACGGCATTGGCAGGCAATCCGTACACAGCGGAGATTATAGCGCTTTCCGGCGCGGAGTTATTGCAGCGTTTTGCAGCAGTGATGTGATGGCAGAAACCGGCTGCGGCCTGCCGAAGGCATAGCCTTGCAGAATGTCGGCACCGAGTTTCGCCAGCACTTCTGCATGGGCGATCGTCTCGACACCCTCGGCAACGATCTCGACATCGAGCGACCGGGCGATATCGATCAGCGAGCCGATCAGCCGCCGCTGGGTCTCGTTTTCCAGAACCGGAAGCACCAGCTGGCGATCGATCTTCACTCGGTTGGGACGCAGTTCGACCAGACCGAGCAGCGAGGCGTGGCCGGAGCCCAGATCGTCGATCTCGATGTCGATGCCGCACTCCCGGATCTTGTCGATATTGCGCTTCACCTGGCCGCTCAGGCTATCGAAGAAGATCGTTTCAATGAGCTCGAAACTGATGCGTCCCGGCGGGATCTGCAGCTGCTTGACCTTGGCCGGCAGGTTCGGATCGGCGAGACGCTCGGCCGACAGATTGACGGAAACCCGCGGCACGTCGAGGTCCGCAAGCGACCAGCGGTTAATGTCGAACAGGGCGCGCTGCAGAATCGCGTCGTCGATTGCCTCCATCAGGCCGTGAGCGGCCGCCAGCGGCAGAAACTCCGCCGGGCTTCTGACACCCTTGGCGCTTTCCCAGCGGGCGAGCGCTTCCAGGCCGCAGATCTCATAGCTGCGCGCATCGACCTGAACCTGATAGAAAGGAACGACCTCGCCGGCCCTGAGGCCCGTCTTCAACTCCTGCAGCAGCTGCTTTTCAGCGTTTATCTTGTTGGCAAGCGACGGCGAGAACAGCTCATCGCGATTGCGGCCGCCACGCTTAGCCTCATAGAGCGCGAGGTCCGAGGAAGCGAGCAGCGAGCAGCGATGCCAGCTGATCAGAGGGCGCACTAGCCAAGCCGATCGAACATTCGATGACAAAGGGCTCGCCGTCTATGTCGAGCGGGCGTCGCAGAGCCTGGCGCAGATCGCGGACGATCCCGGTATCCCTGCCTGGCGAAAGATGATGCGAGACGATGACGAACTCGTCGCCACCAAGCCGGGCGGCGATCTCGCCGTCTCCCACACAGGCCGTCAGCAGCGAACCGACATGGCGAAGAACCTGGTCCCCGCCGGCATGACCGAAACGGTCGTTGATATCCTTGAAGCGATCGATATCGATATGACAGACGGACACGATCCGGCCCGCCTCCCGCCCGAGAGCTGCAAAGGCCTCGTCGAATGCCCGCCGGTTCAAAAGCCCGGTCAGATAGTCGTGATCGGCAGCGTAGCGCGCATCGGCGCGGCTGCTATCGGCGGCCTCGCGCTCGCGCGCAAGCTGCTCGTTGCGCAGAACATCGTCAGTGACGTCCCATTCCGCCCCTATGAAACACGGCTCTCCCTGGCCATCGACGAAATACTTTGCGCGCGACCGTATATGCCGTACGGCGCCATTCGGCCGGATGATGCGAAATTCGGAAGCATAGTCGCTCCTATTCCTGATCGCTTCCTCGAACAGTGCGCTGGCACGGCTACAATCGTCGGGATGAACGCTTTCGAGCCAGACGACGTCGAGCAAACCCTTGTTGATGCCATAGATACGCTGCAGCTGCTCGTCCCAGCGCGTCTGATTTTTCAACAGGTTATGCTGCCAGATACCGATGCCGGAGGCTTCGAGCGCAATATTGAGCTGCCGAACCAGATCTTCCAGTTCGTTGTTCGTCCAGGTTAGTTTCGTTTCCACTGCGTTCCGGCCTCTTTTGCAGCACTATGCCGGTTATTGCTTAGGAAATACTGAAGCCATTCTCCCGAGTTCCACCCTCGATTTTTTGCAACCGTCTGCAATTCTTGAGCGAGTGATCGCCAGGATTTCAAAGATTATGAGATGGTATGGCTTCGTCCGGACAGGCAATTGGAACGCTGCCTTGTAAGGCAAAATGCCCTCGTCGCAGCGAACAGTAAGTTCACGCGTGTAATCGCAAGGCCAAAACTGAATGTAGAGAAATGATGGCGGAGAGGGTGGGATTTGAACCCACGGTGCCCTTGCAGGCACGCCGCATTTCGAGTGCGGTACATTCAACCACTCTGCCACCTCTCCGCGGTCTGGTTGACGCCGTTAAGCGCGGGCTGTCTCTTAGCGATAGAATCACGGGCTGGCAAGACGAAATTGCGACGCTTTTTCATCCTTCTGCCTTGACAGATTTTTGACACTCGTCTATCCCGCCTCCGCAATAGGCGTGGGAAAGTCCGTGCCTTGCCCGCCTCACGCTCGCGTGAGGTTTCACCGGCAGACAGAATTTGGGGTTCAGCCCCGAAATCCCTGCTTAACACAGACTGATAAGAAGACAGCCACCTGCGGTTTGCAGGGAGAGCTGGATCGAACATGAAAGGATTAAAAAATGTTCGCAGTCATCAAGACCGGCGGTAAGCAGTACCGTGTGGCAGCAAACGACGTGCTGACCATCGAGAAGCTTGAAGCATCCGCTGGCGACTCCATTGAATTCACCGAAGTACTCGTCATCGGCGAAGGCGCCGATGCAGCGATCGGCGCACCCTTCGTCAAGGGCGCATCCGTCAAGGCCGAAGTGGTCGAGCAGAACCGTGGCAAGAAGGTCATCGCCTTCAAGAAGCGCCGCCGTCAGAACTCGAAGCGCTCGCGCGGTCATCGCCAGCATCACACGGTTGTCCGCATCACGGACATCCTGGCAGCCAAGTAATCGGTTTCGGGCAACTAAGGTTTAAAGGAGAAATCCAATGGCACACAAAAAAGCTGGCGGTTCGTCGCGCAACGGTCGTGACTCTCAGTCCAAGCGCCTTGGCGTGAAGAAGTTCGGCGGCGAAGCCGTCATCGCAGGCAACATCATCGTGCGTCAGCGCGGTACGCAGTGGCATCCGGGCGCCAATGTCGGCCTCGGCAAGGACCACACCATTTTTGCGCTTACGAACGGCAATGTAGACTACCGAACGAAGGCCAATGGTCGCGTGTACGTATCTGTAATGCCGAAAGCGGAAGCAGCGGAATAAGCCGGTAGCGCTCTAAAACAGCCGGCGTCTCATCGACCCGGCTGAGCGTATCAGGTTCAGTCCAGAAAACAGGGGAGATGGGGCGCCATCTCCCCTTTTTTCTTTGTCCATAAGGAGGACTGAACATGCAAGGCGAACTGATCAGGGTCGACCAATCAAGGTCACCCCGGGAAGACCAGAGGTCTCCCAAGGAGCGGCTGAGGCCGGAGCGGTTAAGGACCGATTGCCCTGTCTTGTTATCGGAAAGGCTCGTCATGCGCGCGCCTCACGTGGAAGACATTGACGCCCTTTCCCATCTCGCCAACAACGCCAAAGTCGCCACAATGGTATCGCGCATGCCGCACCCGTATACCGCCAATGATGCCGCCGACTTTGTACGTCGAACGGCGAATGGCGAGATCGGCAAGTGCGTCTATGCGATTACCAAAGCCGAAAACGGCGCGTTTATGGGCTGCTGCGGCGTGGAACCGCATGCCGATGGACGCACCGTCGAGATCGGTTACTGGCTCGGCGAACCTTTCTGGGGGCAGGGCTACACCACGGAAGCCTGCCACGCGCTGGTCGATATGGTGTTCCGCACCCGCGAAAGCGTCGACCAGATCGACGCCCGTTGCCGGGTGACCAACGTCGCGTCGCGCCGCGTCATCCAGAAGTGCGGCTTCCAGTTCCAGGGCTCGGGTCTTGCCGCGTCGCTGGCGCTCGGATCCAACGTCCCGGTCGAATGGTACAGGCTCGACCGCAAGACTTGGATGTCGCTGAGAAGCTGGGGGGCGCTGTCATGAGTGCAGCCCTTCTCGACCGCCAAAAGGTGCAGCCGATGACACCGGGCGCTGTTCCCGTCATTGGCACCGCTAGGCTTTCGCTTCGCCCGCACCGGCTGAGCGATGCCGATGCCATCGCCGGATCGCTCAGCGATTTCGCAGTAACCAGGATGCTGGCCCGCGTGCCGGCACCCTACCACCGGCAGGACGCCCTGGATTGGCTGGTTCCAGTCACCTCGGGGCGGCTGCAGGATTGGCATCTGGCGATCACCAGCGGAGACGATACCCATATCGGGATGGTCTCCGTCGAGCTTCGCCACGGGCGCTGGCACCTTGGCTACTGGCTGAACCGCTACTACTGGCGGCGCGGCTATATGAGCGAAGCGGTCGCCGCCGTGCTGGAGCGGTTTTCGCGCCGGATGCCGGAGATGCCCGTTCACTCCGGCGTCTTTGCCGATAACCCCGCCTCGCTGCGGCTGCAGGAAAAGCTCGGCTTCCGCATGAGCGGGTGCTCGGAGATCTACAGTTTCGCCCGCAACACCATGGTGTCGCATGTCGAAACCGTCCTCCAGCCCGGTGCGCTGCAAAGCGTCAAGGCCGCCTGACTGAGACTGAAACGCCGCGGCAGAGATGCCGCGGCGTTTCTCTAGACTTCGATCTCGACCCAGACCGGGAAGTGATCCGAACCGACCGAATCCGTATCGACATGGGCGGCCTTGAGGCTGCCTGCCAACCCGCCGCTGACGAAGCAGTAATCGAGATGCATCCGCTTTCCGTGATCCTTGGGATCCATCCAGCTGTAGCTTTTGGGGTGATAGCCATCGAGCGCCGCCAGCGCATCGACAGGCGTGCCGATACGCGGGACACGCCCGTAATATCCGTCCTTTGCGCCGGCAAGCGCGCAATATTCAGGCGATTCCGGCACCATGTTGAAATCACCCATGACGACGTAATCCTCCGGCAGCGGCAGCTCCTCGAAATCGAGCTCGCCTGCACCGCTGACGGCACCGCCTTCGAGGCAGAAACGATTGATCCGGTCGTTGAGATGGCGGATCTGGGCAATGCGCTCATCGACCGAAACGTGGTCGAGATGTACCGAATAGACGCGCAGCGGCCGGCCGGGAATGTCGATCAGCGCCTCCGTCGCCCCCCGCTGCAGATTGAGTTTCGACACCGTGCGGCTGCGCGGCAGGAGATGCGTGCGCGAGGACAGGATTGGAAAGCGCGACAGGATCATGTTGCCGAACTGGAAGCGTGTGCCGCGGGGCGGAAAGCCGCTTTCACCAGCTGCGACATGCAGATCAAAGGGCGCGCCATAGACCCAGAAATAGTCGGGAAACAGCGCCGCGAGATCGGCGACCATGTCGGCAAAATCGTTCGATTCCGAGCCTCTGGTCACTTCCTGCAGCGCGATGACATCAGCCCCTTCGAGACTATCCGCAATGCGGCCAAGGTCGTAAATCCCATCAAGACCGAAGCCGTACTGTATGTTATAGCTCGCAAACTTCACGATATTCTTTGACCTCCGCATGAACCGCCTATATCGAAAGCGGCGAATAAGGCGCGTTAATAGCCACCGGTACTGGAAGTAAAATGAAATTTCTCGACGAAGCAAAGGTCTATATCAAGTCCGGAGACGGCGGTGGCGGCAGCGTGTCGTTCCGTCGCGAGAAATTCATCGAATTCGGTGGACCGGATGGCGGCGACGGCGGACGCGGCGGCGATGTCTGGGCCGAAGCGGTCAACGGATTGAACACGCTGATCGATTTCCGCTTCCAGCAGCATTTCAAGGCGCAGATCGGCACCCACGGCATGGGCCGCAACCGCACCGGCGCCAACGGCAGCGACGTCACGCTCAAGGTACCAGTCGGAACGCAGATCTTCGAGGAAGACCGGGAGACGCTGATCTGCGACCTCACCGAAGAAGGCCAGCGCTTCCGCATCGCGGCAGGCGGCAATGGCGGCTTCGGGAACGCGCATTTTAAGTCTTCGACCAACCAGGCGCCTGACTGGGCCAATCCTGGCCTCGAAGGCGAGGAAAAGACCATCTGGATGCGGCTGAAGCTGATTGCTGATGCCGGTCTGGTCGGCATGCCGAATGCCGGCAAGTCCACCTTCCTGGCGTCTGTCACCCGTGCACGCCCGAAGATCGCCAATTACCCCTTCACCACGCTGCACCCGAACCTCGGCGTCGCGACGGTCGATGGACAGGAATTCATTCTCGCCGATATCCCGGGCCTCATCGAAGGCGCCCATGAGGGCGTCGGCATCGGCGACCGCTTCCTCGGCCATGTCGAGCGCACCCGCGTTCTCTTGCATCTTGTCTCCGCGCAGGAAGAGAAGGTCGGCAAGGCTTACAAGACGGTGCGCCATGAGCTTGAAGCCTATGGCCAGGAGCTCGGCGAAAAGGTCGAAATCGTCGCGCTATCGCAGATCGACGTGCTCGACGACGAGACGCTGAAGAAGAAGACCAAGGAACTCGCCAAGGCCTGCGGCCGCACGCCGTTCCAGATTTCGGCGGCGACCGGCAAGGGCATGACCGAGGTGCTACGCGCTTTGCGCGAGATCATCACCGAGGCCAATGCCGGTTCGGCTGAAAAGATCGCCAAGGCCCCGAAGCTTCGTCACCGCGATATGGCCTCCGACGAGGAAAGCGAAACGGATGACAACGCGTAAGTCTCTGGATCGCCATCGCCGCATCGTCATCAAGATCGGCTCGGCACTGCTCGTCGATCGCAAGACGGGTTTGAAGAAGGCTTGGCTGGACGCCATGTGCGCCGATATCGCGGCGCTGAAGAAAAAGGGCGCCGATGTTCTCGTCGTCTCGTCTGGCGCTATCGCCCTTGGCCGGTCGGTTCTCGATCTTCCCTCTGGCGCCCTGAAGCTCGAAGAGAGCCAGGCAGCCGCAGCAGTCGGCCAGATTGCGCTGGCCCGCGCCTGGTCCGAAAGCCTCTCCCATGATGAGATCGTCGCCGGGCAGATCCTTCTGACGCTTGGCGATACCGAAGAGCGCCGCCGCTATCTCAACGCCCGCGCCACGATCAACCAGCTGCTGAAGATCGGCGCCGTGCCGATCATCAACGAAAACGACACGGTCGCCACCAGCGAAATCCGCTACGGCGACAACGACCGGCTCGCCGCGCGCGTCGCGACCATGACCGGGGCCGACCTGCTGATCCTGCTCTCTGATATCGATGGCCTCTATACGGCGCCGCCGCATCTCGATCCGGACGCGAAGTTCCTGGAAACGATAGCCGAAATCACCCCGGAGATCGAAGCCATGGCGGGCGGAGCGGCTTCCGAGCTGTCGCGTGGCGGCATGCGAACCAAGATCGACGCCGGCAAGATCGCGACGACCTCGGGCTGCGCCATGATCATCGCATCGGGCAAGACCGATAGCCCGCTATCCGCCATCGAAAACGGCGCGCGCTCCTCCTGGTTCGCGCCGTCGGGAACGCCCGTCACGGCCCGCAAGACATGGATCGCCGGGCAGCTTCAGCCTGCCGGCGAACTGCATATCGATGAAGGCGCCATGACCGCGCTTGGCGCTGGCAAGAGCCTGCTGCCCGCCGGTGTCCGCAAGATCAATGGCATTTTCAGCCGCGGCGATACCGTGGCGATCATCGGCCCCTCCGGACGCGAGATTGCCCGTGGCCTTGTCAGCTACGATGCCGACGAGGCCCGCCAGATCGCCGGGCGCAAATCGGCCGAGATCGAGAAGATCCTCGGCTATCCCGGCCGCGCCGCCATGATCCACCGTGACGACATGGTGATGACGGGACAGATAAGTTCGAAATCCGAAAGGCAGAAGAAGGACGCAAGCTATGCTTGATACGGTTGCGCAGAGCCCTGACATTGACGTGCTGATGAACGACATCGGCCGCAAGGCAAAGGCTGCAGCGCGACCGTTGGGCTTTGCCTCGACGGACAGCAAGAACAAGGCCTTGAACGCCATGGCCGATGCGATCCTCCGGAACAAGGCGCATATCCTTGCGGAGAACGCCAAGGACCTGAAGGATGTCGAGGGCGGCAGCCTGCTGGCTTCCTTCGTCGATCGCCTGACGCTCAATGACAAGCGCGTCACCGAGATGGCTGAAGGCATCCGCACCATTGCCGCACTCAAGGATCCTGTCGGCGAAATCATCGCCGCCTGGAACCGGCCGAACGGTCTGAAGATCGAACGTACCCGCACGCCTCTCGGCGTCATCGGCGTGATCTTCGAAAGCCGCCCGAACGTGACCGCCGATGCCGGCGCGCTGTGCCTCAAGGCTGGAAACGCCGTCATCCTGCGTTGCGGTTCGGATTCGCGCCGTTCCTCGCAGGCAATCCACGCCTGCCTGGTCGAGGGATTGAAGGAAGCGGGACTGCCCGAACACGCCATCCAGCTGGTCCCGGTCACCGACCGGGCGGCCGTCGGCGCCATGCTGCGTGGCCTGGAAGGCGCGATCGACGTCATTGTGCCGCGCGGAGGCAAGAGCCTTGTCGCGCGCGTCCAGAACGAGGCCCGCGTGCCGGTTTTCGCCCATCTCGAGGGGCTCTGCCACGTCTATGTCGATAAATCTGCCGATCTCGCCATGGCAAGAGACATTATCGTCAACGCCAAGATGCGCCGCACCGGCGTCTGCGGCGCTGCGGAAACCCTGCTGGTCGATAAGGCGGTTGTGGGCACCCACCTGAAGCCGTTGCTGGAAGCGCTGGCTGCCGCCGGATGCGAGATTCGCGGCTCCGCGGCAGTGGTCGATGCTATCCCCGGCACCAAACCGGCAACGGAAGAAGACTGGTCGACGGAGTATCTCGACGCGGTGATCGCCGTTGCCATCGTCGATGGCATATCGGGCGCGATCGGCCACATCCAGACTTACTCCTCGAACCACACCGAGGCAGTGCTTGCCGAAGACCCCGAGGTCGTCGAGCGCTTCTTCACCGAAATCGATTCCGCCATTCTGCTGCACAATGCCTCGACCCAGTTTGCCGATGGCGGCGAGTTCGGCATGGGCGCGGAGATCGGCATCGCCACCGGCAAGATGCACGCCCGCGGCCCCGTTGGCGTCGAACAGCTGACCTCCTTCAAATACCGCGTTCGCGGCACCGGACAGACGCGGCCCTGACGTGATTCCAGAAGGACTAGACCGGCACTATCTTCGCATGCCGCACACCGAGCGCGGCATGGTCGTCGGTCTTTTCGGAGGGTCCTTCAATCCGCCGCACCAGGGCCATGCGCTGGTGGCCGAGATCGCCATCCGCCGTCTCGGCCTCGATCAGCTCTGGTGGATGGTGACGCCCGGCAACCCGCTGAAGAGCCGCAATCACCTGGCACCGCTGGCGGAACGCATAGCCCTCAGCGAAGCGATCGCGCCGGATCCGCATATCAAGGTCACGGCCTTCGAACAGGCGCTCGGCATCAGCTATACGGCCAACACACTGGCGAAGGTGAAAGCCCGCAATCCGCATGTTCACTTCGTCTGGATCATGGGGGCCGACAGCCTGCAGACATTCCACAAGTGGCAGAAATGGCAGGACATCGCCAAGACCTTCCCGATTGCGGTCATCGACCGTCCGGGATCGACGCTGTCTTTCCTGTCGTCGAAGATGGCGAAGACCTTCGATTACGCACGTGTCGATGAAGACGATGCAAGAGCGCTCTGGAAAAAGCCGGCGCCCGCCTGGACGTTCATTCACGGACCACGTTCGGCGCTGAGCTCCACCGCGATCCGCAAGGCCGCCGAATAATCCGAATTGTGAGAAGAGCAGAAATGAAAAGCCCGACGGGGGAGGATCCGTCGGGCTTCATAAACTTGATCGACAACTGGGAGGAGGAGTGTTGTCGATCCATATCGAACGGCCTTGGGAGGAGGAGTGGCCGTTTCGATGTTTAAGTTCTATCATAATCGATTGAAAAATGAACATCGTATATCGCAATGCAGCAATGCATCTCACGCAAGGCTAAGCTAAGCACTTCGGATGATCCTGCTCGTTTTTCGGGCAATCCAAACGGGCTATCGGTAGACCCGCTCCGAAAAGGCGCTCATTCCGGACCTGATCATCAGTTCGTAGACCATTCGCCTGCTGATTGGATTATGGAGCCTTGCAACTTTGGATCCGAGAAACTCCGTCTCCGTGTGGTCGAAGGCGGTCAGATCCGCTGCGTTGGCGATGGCGTCATAGTAGAACTGATGGTGATCCCGGCGGCAGACATAGGTCTTGTATTTGGTCATGCAGAAAGCCGAGAACTCCGCACCGTTTTCCCGCAGGAAATCGGCAACGCCGACGGTAACCTCCGGCCAGGCCGGATTGAACGTGTCGTCGAAGGCGATGATGCCGTGTGGCGCGAGGCTATCCTTCGCCAACCGGCTATCGGCGACGATATGCGGCAACATGTGGCCGCCATCGATGCTGAAGAAACGGACTTCGCCGATCTTGTCCTTTATCTCGCTTGCCGAGAGCCGGGTACTGTCGCCGGTGACGACCAGCGCCTCGTCAACGGCAAGCCCAAGCCGCCGTCCGTTATCCAGGAAACGCCCGTATTGCGGCGAAGCGCCGTCGCCGGTCTGGCCGATGTCGAACAGATCGATCGCCAGCAGTTTTTGATCCGGCCCGCAGATCTTCCGGAACAGATAATAGGAGCGTCCGTAGAAGACGCCGATCTCGGCTATGCCGCCGTCAAGGTTGTCGCTGTTTTGTCTTTGCAACAGCGAGA
This sequence comes from Rhizobium sp. 01N424, assembly GCF_056399485.1. NCBI lineage: Bacteria > Pseudomonadati > Pseudomonadota > Alphaproteobacteria > Hyphomicrobiales > Rhizobiaceae > Rhizobium > Rhizobium sp. 01N424. The sequence continues at coordinate 129,284 of NZ_JBFTRK010000003.1, read as the reverse complement.
GGAACACAAGTGCGTCGGGCGGATCGATATATCCTTCGATCGTCTGTAAATCATGGAAGATGAATTTCCGTGTCGCCGAGTTCATCAAACCTGCAGATCCTCTTCGCCTGTGATTTCATAGCGTTTTCCGTATCTATAGGCACGAAGTAAACAGCAGATCAGGCAGGATTATCAAGATTAACGTAGAGAATTTCGTATTTTACTTGGAATTGCAGCACGATAGGCAAGAATATCTGCAATTTATACGCGATAAATTTTAAATTTATCGATTCATTTGTGGCAATACTTGGGCAGGAAATGCCGCGGCGTATCAATATGTTTGTGAAAATATATCCCTAGCAAAGGCGAGGCAGATCGATATATTCGCTTCGATATTTCGAACTGGGGAGTGAATTTTATGCAGAACCGCCGTCATTGGATGAAACTGGCTATTGCCGCTATTTCCGCCGGCTTTATCGGCCTCGGCACACTGCCGCAGCCGGCTGCGGCCGCCGAAAAGGTGACCGTCTTCGCCGCCGCGAGCCTGAAGGACGCCCTTGATGCCGCAAACGCCGCCTGGGCCAAGGAAAGCGGCAAGGAAGCCGTGGTCTCCTATGCTGCCAGCGGCGCGCTTGCCAAGCAGATTGAAAACGCCGCACCGGCAGACGTCTTCATTTCCGCCGATCTCAACTGGATGGATTATGTCGCGGGCAAGAAGCTGATCAAGGACGACACCCGCTCGAACCTTCTCGGCAACCGCCTCGTGCTGGTCGCCGCCAAGGACAAGGCAAAGCCTGTCGATATCAAGCAGGGCTTCGACCTTGCTGGCCTTATCGGCGACGGCAAGCTGGCAATGGGCGAGCCGAAATCCGTTCCGGCCGGCAAATACGGCCAGGCCGCCCTCGACAAGCTCGGCATCTGGAAGTCGGTTGAGCCGAAGGCTGCCTTCGCAGAGAGTGTTCGCGCCGCACTGGCGCTCGTCTCGCGTGGCGAAGCCCCCTATGGCATCGTCTACCAGACCGACGCAGCCGCCGATAAGGGTGTTGCGATCGTCGGCACCTTCCCGGCCGATTCCCACCCGCCGATCATCTATCCGGTGGCGCTGCTCGCCGAAAGTAAGAATGCCGATGCGGCCGCCTATCTCGACTTCCTGAAATCCGACAAGGCGGCAGCGTTCTTCACCGCGCAGGGTTTCACGATCCTGAAGTGATCGAACTGAAATGATTGCAGAATTTCTTTCTGCAGCTTAGCGTGAAGGCTCGCATTTCTGCGAGCCTTCTATTTTTGGAGAAGACGGATCTTGGATGCCCTTGGCCTGAGCGCGGAAGAATGGACGGCGATCATGCTCAGCCTTCGCGTCTCCATCGTGGCGATGATCGCCAGCCTGCCTTTCGGTATCGGCGCAGCGCTGCTGCTCGCCCGCGGCCGCTTCTACGGTAAGTCGATTCTGAACGGCATCATCCATCTTCCGCTCATCCTGCCCCCTGTCGTCACAGGCTTCATCCTTCTCGTCCTGTTAGGCCGACGTGGGCCGATTGGCAGCCTGCTCGACCAATATCTCGGCATCGTCCTCTCCTTCCGCTGGACGGGCGCTGCGCTGGCCTGCGCCGTGATGGGCTTCCCGCTGATGGTGCGCAGCATTCGCCTCTCCATCGAAGCGGTCGACCGCAAGCTCGAAGAAGCCGCAGGCACTCTCGGCGCAAGTCCGCTCTGGGTATTCCTGACTGTCACCCTGCCGCTGACATTGCCTGGCATCATCGCCGGCATGATCCTGTCTTTCGCAAAGGCCATGGGCGAGTTCGGCGCCACGATCACCTTCGTCTCGAACATCCCCGGCGAAACCCAAACGCTGTCCGCCGCGATCTACACCTTCACGCAGGTGCCGGGCGGCGATGCCGGCGCCTTCAGGCTGACGCTGGTAGCCGTCGCTATCTCCATGGCGGCGCTACTGGCATCCGAATACATGGCCTATCTCGCCGGCCGGAAAGTGGATCCGGCATGACACTGACCGTTGACGCCCGCCACCGCCTCGGCGCCTTCAGGCTCGACGGCGCCTTCAGCTCCGAGAACGGCGTGACTGCGCTCTTCGGCCGTTCCGGATCCGGCAAGACCTCGATGATCCGTATCATCGCCGGCCTGACACGCCCGGAAGAGGGCAGGGTGCTTCTCGATGACGAACCGTTGACCGATACCGCCAAGGGCATCTTCGTTCCGCGCCACCGCCGCCGCTTCGGCTATGTCTTTCAGGAGGCGCGGCTTTTCCCGCATCTGAGCGTCCGCAGCAACCTCACCTATGGCCGCTGGTTCGCGCCGAAAGCCGGGCGCACTGATAATTTCGATCGCATCGTCGACATGTTGGGGATCGAGCCTCTGCTGACCCGCGCACCGGCAAAACTCTCCGGCGGTGAAAGGCAGCGTGTGGCAATCGGCCGGGCGCTGCTGTCTTCCCCGCGCCTGCTTCTGATGGACGAGCCGCTGGCAGCGCTCGATGAAGCACGCAAGGCCGAAATCCTGCCTTACCTCGAGCGTTTGCGCGACGAGACGCAGATCCCGATCGTCTATGTCAGCCACTCGATCGCCGAAGTCGCCCGCCTGGCGAACCAGGTCGTCGTCATGCGCGACGGCAGGGTGGAAGCGATCGGCAGCGCCGCCGACATTCTGAGCCGGCCATCGAGAAGCGAGGGACGTCGGGAAGCCGGCGCGCTTCTGGAGGGGACGGTGACAGGCGTCGATCCGAAACACCAACTGGCGACGGTGGCGCTGAAGACAGCCGAGCTGCAGCTACCAGGCGCCGCGGCCGAGCCGGGCAAACGGGTGCGCATCCTGATCCCGGCTCGCGACGTTATGCTGGCGACGGTGAAGCCCGAGGGCTTGAGCGCCCTCAACATCATTGACGGCACGATCCGTGAATTGGCGCCTGCCGACGATGGCACGGTCGAGGTCCAGGTTGATTGCGGCGGCGATGTCATCCTGTCGCGCATCACGGCGCTATCGGTGGAAAAGCTCGCGCTGGCGCCGGGAAAGGCCGTCTTTGCCGTGATCAAGACGGTTGCGCTGCAGCCCTGATCATTCCGTGGCGCCGTCGGTGGGGCTGCGGTTTCCCTCAAGCCAGGCAAGGTCGCTCGCCAGCGTCGCGCGAACCGTCTCTTCCATTCGGCGGAAACGGGCGAGCAGCTCTTCTCCGAACGGCGTCAGTGCAGCACCGCCACCCTTCTGCCCGCCGCGTTGTGATTCGACCACCGGCTGCTTGAACATCCGGTTCATGTCGCTGACCAGCAGCCACGCGCGCCGGTAGGACATATCCATCGCCCGGCCGGCGGCCGAGATCGAACCGGTCTCGCGAATATGCTCAAGAAGCTCCATCTTGCCGCGCCCGAGCCGGTCCTCGTGCGGAAAGCTGATGCGCAGCACTGGAATGAGATTGGGTCTCGCGGGATCAGGCATGAAGTCAGTATTTTCCGAATGAACCGCCGCACTTTACGCGTGGCCTTGGCCGCTGTACACAGCCGCCGGAAATACCGGCCTGTCATAATTGTTGATCGCGCAGACAAGTCTTCGCGCCATGAAACCACGGCCGTGTCTTGAAAGATTAATTGTTTGATGCCTATCTCAACTATGATTTGGAACGACCAAATCAGTTGATGTGCATGTCTGTTATTCCAGGAAAGGGAAAGCACTGACAACAGTACACGCCAAGGGAAGAACGCTCGCCGTTATCCCGAAGAGCCCGGAACGTGGCGCCGATGCCGCTGCCCGCGCCCTGCAAGCCGTCCTCGTGAGCCTCGAGGACTCGAAAGCTGAAGATATCGTCACCATCGACATTGCTGGGAAATCTGCGCTGGGCGACCATATGGTCGTTGTCTCAGGGCGATCGACCCGTCATGTTATGGCGATTGCAGACCATCTCCTCTCCGACCTCAAGGACGACGGCTTCGGTGCCGCGCGTGTCGAAGGCCAGGATGCAGGCGATTGGATCCTGATCGACACCGGCGATATCATCGTGCACGTTTTCCGCCCCGAAATCCGCGAGTTCTACAACATCGAAAAGATGTGGGCTGCGCCGGACCTGGACGAGGAAACGCTGCACTAACTGGCGCCACGCCTTCACCGGCGCCTGAGACGCGGCATGCAAGCAAGGCCGGAAACATTGGACACCGGCCAGCAGGCCGGTTTTGCGTTCTTCGGAATGCTGAACAGGAGCGGGTGAGATGCGTATTGGTCTTTTTGCCGTGGGGCGGCTCAAATCCGGCCCGGAGAAGGATCTTGCGGCCCGTTATTTCGACCGTTTTTCCAAGGCGGGCCCGGCGGTCGGCCTCGAATTCTCCCGTGTTGCCGAAGTGGCCGAAAGCCGCGCCTCGAATGCCGAAACGCGCAAGCGCGAGGAGGCGGGGATGCTTTTGAAGACCCTTCCCGAAGGTGGCGTCCTCATTCTGCTCGACGAGCGCGGCAAGGCGCTCGACAGCGAGGCCTTCGCCAACACCCTCGGCACCTATCGCGACAATGGCAAACGCGATCTGACGATTGCCATCGGCGGCGCCGACGGGCTGGATCCGGCGCTCTACGACAGGGCCGACATGACGCTCTGTCTCGGCAAGATGACATGGCCTCACCAGATCGTCCGCACCCTGATAGCCGAGCAGCTCTACCGCGCCGTTACCATTCTTTCCGGGCATCCCTATCACCGCGTCTGAGAGTCACGCAGCCGTGTTATCAGGCATGCCGATCTTTCTGGTCAAAGCCGCCAAATCAGCTTAGTCTCCGCGCGATTTTGAGAGTTGCCCCGAACACGCATGACAAGAAGCGCCCGCAAGCGAACGAGCCTGATTTTGCCTCTGCTTGCGGCTGGCATTGCTGCGGCAAATCCACCTTCCGGCTCGTTGATCGAGGCGCAGGCACAGGACGCGCCCGTCCAGAATGTGCAGGACGCCGCCCCCGCTGCCGCAGCACCGTCTCCGCAGGCCGTCACGCCACCGCCGGACCCCGCAGCCGAGCTGGCGAGGAAGCGCGATGAGACTCGCGCAGAGCTCGATGCGCTATCGAAGACGATCAATCTTTCGTCAGATAAAGTGAACGAGCTTGAGAAGAGCATCGCCGATCTCGACAAGAGCAGTTCGAGCATCCGTCAGGCACTGATCGATTCCGCCGCCCGCCGCAAGACGCTGGAAAAGCAGATCCTCGACAGCGAGAAGAAGCTCGCCGATCTGGGCGTCAAGGAAGATGGCATCCGCCGCTCACTGCACGACCGCCGCGGACTGCTTGCGGAAGTACTGGCGGCCCTTCAGCGCATGGGCCGCAACCCGCCACCGGCGCTGCTGGTCACTCCCGACGACGCCCTCGCTTCGGTTCGCAGCGCCATCCTGCTCGGTGCTGTCGTGCCGGGAATGCGCAAGGAAACCGATAGGTTGGCGGCCGATCTCAACAATCTCGCAGCTCTGCAGACCGCAAGCGCCAAGGAGCGCGCCGGTCTGACGGCGACGATGACCAACAGCATCGAGGAGGAGCGCCGTATGGATCTCCTGCTCGCCGAAAACGACAAGCACAGCCGCAGCAGCGCTGCCGAACTCGACGCCGAAAAGAAGCGCTCGGAGGAGTTGGCAGGAAAGGCGACGACGCTGGAAGGCCTCGTCGCCTCGATGGAATCGGAAATCTCTTCCGTGCGCGAAGCTGCCCAAGCGGCACGGCGCGAAGAGGAAAATCGCAAGCTCCTGACCGACGAGCAGCGGGCCCAGGCGAAGGCCCTGGCGGACAGCGGAGTGCCCGATAAAAACCGCATTGCGCCCGCATATCCGTTCGGAGAATTGAAAGCGAAATTGGAGCTGCCCGTAGCGGGCGATATTCTGCGTCAGTTTGGCGATGCCGACGGCACCGGCCACGAGGCGATGGGCATGACGCTGGCGACCAATCCGGACTCGGTGGTCACCGCACCTGCCGACGGACTGGTGGTTTTTGCCGGCGCTTTCCGCAGCTACGGCCAGATGATCATTCTCGATACAGGCGACGGATACCACCTCGTTCTATCCGGCATGGATACGATCAGCGCCCGCCAGGGCAAGTTCGTTTTTGCCGGTGAGCCGCTTGCGGCAATGGGCGCGAAAAGAGTGGCAAGCGCGACAGCATTGGCGCTGGAAACAGACCGGCCAACGCTTTACATTGAATTTCGAAAGGACGGTAAACCGGTCGATTCCCGGCCGTGGTGGACCGCCAAAGACACTGGAAAGGCACGCAATGATTCGTAGGGCTTCTCTTGTTCTGGTCGGCGCATTGATGGGTGCGACCGCGATGAGCGTCATTTATTCGGCCGGCGTGCCTGCCGAGGCGGCCGGTGCTTCCACCTACAAGGAGCTATCGGTCTTCGGCGATGTCTTCGAACGTGTCCGCGCCCAATACGTGACGCCGCCGGCTGAAGACAAGCTGATCGAAAATGCCATCAACGGCATGCTCTCCTCGCTCGACCCGCATTCCAGCTACATGAATGCCAAGGACGCCGAGGATATGAGCACCCAGACGAAGGGTGAGTTCGGCGGCCTCGGCATCGAAGTGACGATGGAAGACGAACTCGTCAAGGTCATCACGCCGATCGACGACACGCCTGCTGCCAAGGCCGGTGTTCTCGCCGGTGACTATATTTCCGAGATCGATGGCCAGTCCGTTCGAGGCCTCAAGCTCGAGGACGCCGTCGAAAAGATGCGCGGCGCCATCAACACCCCGATCAAGCTGACACTGATCCGCAAGGGCGCCGACAAGCCGATCGAACTGACGATCGTTCGCGATGTCGTTGCCGTCCAGGCCGTGAAGTCCCGCGTGGAGGATGATGTTGGCTATCTGCGCATCATCTCCTTCACCGAGAAGACCTATCCGGATCTCGAGAAGGCGATCACCAAGATCAAGGAAACCGTTCCTGCCGACAAGCTCAAGGGTTATGTCCTCGACCTGCGTCTTAACCCGGGCGGTCTGCTCGATCAGGCGATCAAGGTATCGGACGCCCTGCTGCAGCGCGGCGAGGTGGTGTCCACCCGCGGCCGCAATCCGGATGAAACCCGCCGCTTCAATGCCGGCCCGGGCGACCTGACGGATGGCAAGCCGGTTGTCGTGCTGATCAATGGCGGTTCGGCCTCGGCTTCGGAAATCGTAGCCGGCGCCCTGCAGGATCTGCGCCGCGCGACCATCCTTGGCACCCGTTCCTTCGGCAAGGGATCCGTCCAGACGATCATCCCGCTGGGCGAAAACGGCGCGCTGCGCCTGACAACGGCGCTCTACTATACGCCATCGGGCCGCTCGATCCAGGGCACCGGCATCACGCCTGATATCAAGGTCGAAGAGCCGCTTCCTGATGATCTGAAGGGCAAGATGGTAACCGAGGGCGAATCCAGCCTGCGCGGCCACATCAAGGGCCAGAGCGAGACGGATGAAGGCTCGGGCTCGGTCGCCTATGTGCCGCCGGATCCGAAGGACGACGTCCAGCTGAACTACGCACTTGATCTGCTGCGCGGCAAGAAGACCGATCCGGCCTTCCCGCCGAACCCGGACAAGGCGGTTTCCGCAAAGTAATTGAGAAAATGCATCAGGCCGGAGTAACATCCGGCCTGATGATTCTGACTGTTTCCCGGTTTTGGGGCGGGCGAGGAAATTGGGAACGGATTTGCATGCACCACTCGGCCAGAACCGTAAACCTGGCCCGAAGCGGCCAGGTATCCTGCGGATCGGCCGGATCATCGCCAGCCTTTGCCTGATCGGCATCGGCGGCTTTTCCCTCTATACGGCAATGCGCGATGACGGTCTGCAACAGCCGAAACCGGCGCCCGAAACGCAAGCCGCTTCACCCGCCACAGATGCGGTCCCGACACCAGCGACACCGGATCAATCGGCTGCCAACGGCATGACACGCTCCGATCCGCACTCCGGCGCCAATGTCGAGAAAATGGTGACGGGTGACGGCTCTGTCGTCACCAAATACAGCCCACGCCCGCGTGACGGCGACGGCCCGGCTCTGATCGACGCGACCCAGGTCGGTCAGGATCCGCGCATGGCCGCCATGCCGAATGACAGCCTTCTGGAAGACTCGCCCTTCGGCCGTCTGCCTATTGTCGGGCCGGATGGCCGGAGGCCGATGGATCAATATGCGCGGCCCTGGTCCGGCGCCCGCGGCACTCGGATTGCCATTGTCGTCAGCGGCCTCGGTCTCAGCCAGACGGGCACGCAGCGCGCCATCAAGGAACTCCCCGAGGAAATCACCTTCGCCTTCGCAGCCAGCGGCAACAGCCTGCAGCGCTGGATGCAGGACGCACGGCGAGGCGGGCACGAAATCCTCATGCAGGTGCCGCTAGAACCATTTGATTACCCGGCAAACGATCCGGGTCCGGAAACGCTGCTGACATCGAAATCGCCCGCCAAAAACGTCGAAAACCTGCACCGCGCCATGGGCGAGATCACCAATTACACCGGCATCATGAATTATCAGGGCGGCCGCTTCCTCTCCAATCCGGATGCGATGGAGCCCGTGATGCGTGATATAGGCAAGCGCGGCCTGCTGTTTCTCGATGACGGCTCCTCGGCACAATCGAAGACCGAAGCCGTCGCCAGGGGAACTGAACTCCCCTATGCATTTGCCGATCTACAGCTTGACGGCCAGCTCGATGTCAACGCCATCATGCAGAAACTCGACGAACTCGAACGCATCGCCAAGCGCAATGGCCAGGCGATCGGCGTTGCCTCTGCCTTCGACGAGAGCATTGACGCCATCTCCAAGTGGAGCGAAGAAGCCGCCATGCGCGGCATCGAGATCGTCGGTGTCGCCGCGCTGGCAAACGACCCGAAAAAGCCCTGAGGAAACCTGATGACCAAGGCGCCGATCACCGCAGACGAACTGCCCTACCGCCCCTGCGTGGGCGTGATGATCCTCAATCGCGAGGGGTTGGTTTGGGCAGGGCGGCGCATTCCGATCGGCAATTCAGAATATGACGGCTCGGCGCAGCTCTGGCAGATGCCGCAGGGCGGCATCGACAAGGGCGAGGACCCGCTGGAGGCTGCCTACCGCGAGCTCTATGAGGAAACTGGCATGAAGACTGTCTCCCTGCTCGGCGAGGCGAAGGATTGGATCAATTACGACCTGCCGTCGCACCTGATCGGCATCGGCCTGAAGGGCAAGTTCCGCGGCCAGACACAACGCTGGTTTGCCTTCCGCTTCGAAGGCGACGACAGCGAGATCGCCATCAACTCGCCGCCGGGCGGCCATGAGCCGGAATTCGATGCCTGGGAATGGAAGCCGATGGCCGACCTGCCGGATCTGATCGTGACCTTCAAGCGCAAGGTCTATGAACAGGTCGTAGCGGAATTCTCGCATCTCGCAGGATTGAAGGCCGCGGAATAAGCAGTTCATGCCGCGCAATGCCTTTCAGGTGAATTCGCTTGTGCTGGGCAGGGTGCAATCCACCGCGCTCATTACGAGGATCGCAACGGCGCCGAGGAAGGCTTGGAACGACCTGCCGCTGCGCCTTATCGACACGGTCTGAAAAGGCAAGTTTCGCGGCCGATGCAGCGCGGTTTGCCTTCCGCCTCAGAGGTGACGACAGCGAAATCGCCACCAACCCGCCGCCGGGCGCCGATGAGCCAGAATTCGATCCGGGGAATGAAAGCCGATGACCGGCCTGCCGGAACTGATCGGGCCTTCAAGCGCAAGGCTACGAACGGGTCATAGCCGAATTCTCGCATCTGGCAGGATTGGTCGCGGAATAGGGAACACAGGCCGCGCAATGCTTCTCAGGAGGATTCGCCTGTGCCGGCAGCGGTGCGACACACCCCGCTCATCGCCACGATCGCGGCAGCGCGGAAACATAAAGGGCGTCGACAATCTGATGGAAACCCGTTGCAGCTCCAGCAAAGCCTATGAGTATCACGGCCGAGAAGTAGCAAACCCCGCCAGAAGCTGGCGGGGCTGGTCATTATCCGATAGCCGCCCTCGCGGCCATTGCTGAGGTCAGTGGCCTTCCGCGTCGTTGGCGGAATCGGCATTCAGCTGGCCATACTTGGCTTCGCCGATCTTTCCGAGCAGTTCGAGCTGCGTCTCGAGGAAGTCGATATGGCCTTCCTCGTCCATCAGCAGCTCTTCGAACAGCTTCATGGAGACGTAGTCGCCGGCGTCATGACAGATGTCGCGGGATTTCTTGTAGGCCGTGCGGGCGTCATATTCGCCGGCAAGATCAGCTTCCAGCACTTCCTTGACGTTCTGGCCGATGCGAAGCGGCGCCAGCGTCTGGAGGTTGGGATGGCCTTCAAGGAAGATGATGCGGGCAACGAGACGGTCCGCATGATGCATCTCTTCGATGGATTCAGCACGTTCCTTCTTGGCAAGCTTGGTGTAGCCCCAATCTTCGAGAAGGCGGTAGTGAACCCAATACTGGTTGACTGCACCGAGTTCGAGGAACAGTGCCTCGTTAAGCCGCTCGATGACTTTTTTGTCGCCTTTCAATGTCCGCTCTCCTGTTTTCTTCATGGAAATTCTTCAGGCGGGACATGAAATCAAATATTTCGTCTTCCGTCGAGTGGCGACGGGCGTGATAGTCCTCGGTGGTCTGGATGATGATATCGACGACATTGGGGAAGCAACCGCAGCAGCGGCCGCGTTTCTCCATGGCGTGATAGACTTTCGCAGGCACGATCAGCTGCCAACAGTCCTCATCGAGAAGGCTGTTGATAACCTCCCGGATTTCTTTGTCGGTTATGTAATTGCAGCTGCAGACGAGCACGTCATCATTCCAAACATGACATTCATTATCGTGTTTTCTGCTAAAGAAGATGGTGGCTGTCAAGAAAAAATCGACACCCATAAACCGTCGTCGAAGACCCAAAATGTCACATCGGCGTGAGCAAAAGGCAGCGCTCCGGCATATCGATTTGTTCTTACAGGATTTTCCGGCTTCAATGGAAATTGCGCCCTCGCGGCATCACTTTTGCAGTTTCTCCGGTGGCTGGCTCCCGCGTCCGGTCGAGCATGCGTTTTTCCAAGGCCGCCCTTTCGAGATTGGTCATGATCCTCTTCTGCCGCTGATCGACAGTGGGACGTAACGCTTCATCCGATCGGTCGCTGGCGCCGAAACGCCGCGCTTCCTGCTGCAGAATACCGAGAGCCGGCGTCATGTCCTCGATATGCTCGACCACGGTATGGATCACACCGCTCTGGCTCTGAAGCTTCCCGCGGATCTTTACCAGACGCGCACCCATGACGATGGCACGATACTTCTCGAAAATCGCTGGCCAGACGATGGCATTGGCCACCCCTGTCTCATCCTCCAGCGTCATGAAGACGACGCCCTTGGCAGAGCCCGGACGCTGACGGACAAGGACGAGGCCGGCAATCGTCACCCGCCTGCAATTCTCGACCTGCAGCAGGTCGACATTGCGCCAGATGCCAGCCTTGCTGAATTCCTCGCGCAGGAACGAGACGGGATGCGCCTTCAGCGACAGGGACAGATAGCGGTAATCTTCGATGACCTGCTCTCCAGGCAGCATTTCAGGCAGGTTTGTCTCCGGCTCGATCTGAAGATCATCTTCAGCAGCGCGCTCGAACAGCGGCAACCTCTCCGCTGCGCTCTGCGCATCCAGAGCCCGAACAGCCCAGAGTGCCTCCCGGCGCGAAAGTCCGATGGACCCGAAGGCATCGGCATCGGCAAGCCGCTCGATATCGGTTTTCTTCAGGCCCGATCGCCGCCAGAGATCGTGGATCGAACGATAGCCCCCGTCACGCTGCGCCACCAGTCTCCGCATCGCATCTTCAGAAAGGCCTTTTATCTGCCGGAATCCAAGGCGCACGGCCCGCTTGGATCGAATGACGCTGCGCATCGCGGCATGACGAAAATCGATCCGCCGCCGATCAAAAACCGCCGCCTCCAAGAGACAATCCCAATCCGAGCGATTGATATCGGCTTCGCGGATCTCGACACCATGCTCTCGCGCATCGCGCACCAGCTGCGCCGGTGCATAGAAACCCATCGGCTGCGAGTTCAGCATCGCCGCGCAAAAGACGTCAGGATAGTAAGCCTTCATCCACGAGGAGGCGTAAACGAGCAGGGCAAAGGAGGCCGCATGGCTTTCGGGGAAGCCGTACTCCCCAAAACCCTTGATCTGGTTGAAGCACTGCTCTGCAAATTCCTTGGGATATTTCTTGGCAACCATTCCATCGATGAACCGGCTCTCGAACCCTCCGATCGTGCCGGTCCTTTTGAACGTCGCCATGGCTCGCCGCAGCTTGTCGGCTTCAGCCGGTTTGAAGCCCGCCGCGGTAATGGCGATCTGCATCGCCTGTTCCTGAAACAGTGGAACGCCGAGTGTCCTCTCCAGCACCGGTTTCAGTTCTTCGCTAGGATACTTGATCTTGACGCCGCTTTTGAACTGCTCGCGCCGCTTGAGATAGGGATGCACCATATTGCCTTGGATCGGCCCCGGCCGGACGATCGCCACTTCGATGACGAGATCATAGAACCGGTCCGGCTTCAGCCGCGGCAGCATGCTCATCTGCGCCCGGCTCTCGATCTGGAAGACACCGAGCGTATCGGCCCGGCACATCATCTCATAGACGGGCCTGCCCTCATCGCCATGTTCCCTGTTGCCGAGATCGGCAAGGGTCTTCCTGACCTCATAGTGATCCTCAAGAAGCGTGAAAGCCTTTCGCATGCAGGTCAGCATGCCGAGTGCCAGGACATCCACTTTCAGTATCCGGACATTGTCCAGGTCATCCTTGTCCCACTCGATCATGTAGCGGCCGGGCATCGCCGTTTTCATGATCGGCACGATTTCGTCGAGCCGGTCACGCGTGATGACGAAGCCGCCGACATGCTGGGTCAGGTGCCGCGGAAAGGACAGAAGCTCGGAGGCATATTGCAGCACATTCCGGGTCATCGGATCGAACATGTCGAGACCGGCAGCCTTCGCCTCGCGCTCGGATAGGCTATCGTCCGACCATCCCCAGACCAGGCTACCAATTGCAGACTGCACGTCTTCGGAAAGCCCGAAAGCCTTCGCCACTTCGCGCCCTGCCGAGCGCGTCCGGTAGGTGGTCACCCCCGCCGTCAACCCGGCGTGGTTTCGTCCATAGGCCTCGTAGATGAACTGGATGACCTCTTCGCGCCTGTCATGCTCGAAGTCGACATCGATATCCGGTGGCTCATCGCGATCCATGGAAATGAACCGGTCGAAGAGCAGGATGCTCTTGGCTGGATCGACTTCCGTGATCTCCAGACAATAGCAGATGACCGAATTGGCCGCCGAGCCTCGTCCCTGGCAGAGGATATTCTTCTCGTAGCGTGCGTAATGAACGATCCTGTGAACCGTCAGAAAGTAGGCCGCATAGTCTTTCTGTCTGACCAGATCGAGCTCGTAGTCGATCTGGTCCTGGATTTTTTCCGGCACCGCTTCTGGATGATACCGCTTGATCGCGCCCGCCCGCGTCAGCCGGTCCAGCGTCTCATATGCCGTTTCCCCAGGCGCATTTTCTGTCGGATAATTATGGCTGATCTCGTCCAGGGAAAATTCCAGCCCGGCAAAGAACCTGCCGGTATTCTCGATCGCCTCGGGATAGTTTCTGAAGAGCCGCGACATTTCCCTGTTGTCTTTGAGATAACGTTCGGCGTTCGGAGCGAGAAGAAAGCCAGCCTTGGGGATCGCCACGTGCTCGCGAATGGCCGTCACGACATCGGACAGGGGTCTGCGGGTTCTGTCGTGATAGAGGGCCTGATTGGTTGCGATCAAAGGGACGCGGTTTTCCGCCGCGACATTCGAGAAGGTCGCGAACGTCAGCGCATCATGGCCGTTGTAGGCAGGGGTCAGCGCCAGAAACAGGTTTGTACCAAACCGGTCTTTCAGGCGCCCGAGGCAATCCGAAAACTGACCTCTGCAGGCAGAGGCATTCAGAATGGCGGAGGAAGGAACGGCCGCCAGCATCATGCAGTCGCCCCATTCCATCAGATCCGCTTCTTCCAGCAGACACGTTCCCTTGACAGCGCCTTCCTTCAGGTTTCCAGCGCTCAGAAGCCGGCAGAGATGCGCCCAGCCCTGCCGGTTTTTGGGATAGGCCAGGATCTCAGGCGTCTGATCGCAAAAGACCAGACGCGCACCTGGCTGGAAAGGAACGGGCTCCAGAATGTCTTCCGCCTTCTCATCCTTTTCCAGCTTGCCGGCCAGCTTCCGCTCATATTTGCCGCGAAAAACCTTCGTCTGGGCATAGGCGCGCACAACGCCCGCGACCGAATTCCGGTCAGCGATCCCAATACCGGAAAGGCCGAGAATGGCCGCCTGAGTGACGATCTCCTCGGGCCTGGAAGCCCCTTCCAGGAAGGAAAAGTTCGTTCTGGCGCCGATTTCGAAAAAGGCCGGTGTCATGCGAAAACTCCATGCATGAACCATTGCGGCATATCCGGTCCGTAGTGACCTTCGCGATAGATCCAGAAGCGATAGCCTTGCTCGTCCTCGACGCTGAAATAATCACGCTCCTTGGCATCCACACCATCGATCCACCATTCCATGGCGATCCGCTCCGGCCCTTCGCTTTTCAGGATGCGGTGCCGGATACGCCGCCAGCGAAAATACGCCGGAGCTCCGTCAGGCACCTCGGCAGCAAAAGCCTCCATCGGTTCGGGCATGGCAAGCAGGCGAACGGGTCTATCGCCCCTTGCCATCGGAGCGGCCGGCTCCCGGGGCGATTTGTTCAAGGTCTCGATCGCCGGAACGGCAAAGACTGCACGTTCCGGAACGTGACTTTCACGCTGTTCAAAACGGATCAGGCATTCCTCGCCAAGACGGGCCGAAACCTTGTCCACGAACCCGGCAAGCGAGATCGCCGTCTGCCGTTCTCCCTCGAAATCATCCTGTTCGTTTTGGAAGTTTTCATGCCTGAGAACATTGATCCGCAGGATCTCGAAACCATAGCCGGCATCGAGATCATCATGAATTGCCGTCAGCCGCTCGCAGAACAGGCTGGCAATGCGCTGCGGATCACGCAACGGCCGGGAGGTACCGGCAGAAATTCGAAAGACGCAGCCATCCACCCGGAACAACACCAGTTCGAAGACCCTTCCGCCGATGCCTTGCGTCTCAAGCGAAGGCTGCAACGCATGCGCAACCTGACCTGCAAGAAGAAGAATGTCCTCTTCGGCCGTAATCGCCTCGGCAAGCCGCCGCTCCGCCGAAAGGCTGGCAATAGGCAGGCGGGGAGAAACGGGCTCCTCATCCAGGCCCAGCGCCTGATCAAGCCGCAAAAGAACAAGTGCGCCGAAGCGGCGGGTGAGCGGCGCGCGTGGCGCCTGCATGAGATCGCCGATATAGCGGAGGCCGAGTTTCTGAAGGGCTGCAACGACAGGCGCATCGAGGCGGAGCGCGGTGACCGGCAGAGGTTCGAGAACAGCACCCGCCTCATCCTCGGCAATCACCCCGCCTTCGCCAAAACGGCTGACGGCCCAGGATAGCCCGGGCGACGAGGAAATCGCACCACCCACATCCAGGCCCATCTGATGGAGCCGCAAGAGGATATCCTTCAGCATCGCCCTTTCGCCGCCGAAAAGATGAGAGCATCCTGTAATATCGAGAAACAGCCCGTCCTTGCCGTCGAGGGCGACCAGCGGCGTGTAGCGGTCGCACCAGTCGGCGATCGCATCCAGCAAGCGCCGGTCGGCAGCAGCATCCTCCTCGATGACGTCGATGACCGGGTGAATGGCGCGGGCTTCGGCAACGCCAAGCCCTTTCCTGAGGCCGAGTTTTTCCGCCTTTTCGTCCAGCGCCGTCAGCCGCATCGTATTGTCGGACCGGCCCGAGCAGACGATCGGCGCCGCGTCAGGATGCCCTTTCGAACGCCACGAGAGACCCCATCTCTTGCGGGCGATCCTGTCCGTGGAGAGATGCGGAAAATGCAGCGCCAGAATGCGCTGCGAGCTCGCCTGGAAAGCGAGTGACGGCTGATTGTTCGACGGGGAGAAACTGGCGGTCATGGGGGTTCCACTCCAGGAAGAGGGAGAGGGGGGCCGGATTGCGGCTCTTCTCCAGGGTGAGATGAAAAACCGGACTGCCGATGCTGCCGCCCAGCATCGAACCATCCGGGAGAGGCCGTTCCCGCGCAGGCGCAGGTTTGGCAAGAAAGCGGACATGGGCGCTGCTTGCCTCTTCCTCTCCTGATTGCCGCAGCAGCAGGAGAGAGCGGCCAGCCGATTTCGCCCTGAGATGAAACCGCCGGCTCTCGGCAAGGCCGAAGGATTTCGGATTGCCGCGAATTTCCAGGATCGTCGTGATGAAAGCGCCACTTTCCAGAGCCGCCTCCGCAAGCCAGAGCGCATCCTCCAGCTTGCGCGGACTTGCATGCAGAAAGAGCTCCGGCCGCAATCCGAAATCCTTGAGCCCCACCGCATAGGGCATACCGGCCTCGATCGATCCGACCTTGTCGGCGATCCAGAGAACGGGATTTTTTTCCTCGGCCTTGTGCTGCAGCGCTGCCGCAAGCGCCAGAGCAAAGCCGCTGCTAACGCCCGCATCACGAAACATCCGGGTGCGGATTTCAATCAAGGCATCGAGCGGCAAGCCGCCTTCGAGGGCCACGTCCAGCTGCGGAACGCCGAAGGAAAATTGTGGTGCCTTCCCCTTCTTTCGTGGCGCATCTCCAGCAGCCACAGCTTCCTGCTCCGCTGCCGCAAGCGCCGGAACCGGTTTGCCCTCAAGCTTCGCAATGGTTTCGCGGAGCGCAAAAAGCCGCTCGCGCGTCACGGCCGTCTGTGCCATGACGTTCACTCCAAGTCAGAATTGTTCCTGTTATGTTCTTATAGATTCCAGAGCTGTCAAAAAGAGTCAACAGCCATTTGATGTGAATTTATTCCTGCCGTTGATTCCACACTCGAAAATCCTTCGCAAAGGTTCTATATGGGCGGCAAAGAAAGGGGTTTTTGATGGCCCGCATAGACCAGAGCGAGGATTGGCGTGATCGCCATGCACCGACGCTCAGCTCATTTGAATCGCTGGCGATGGAGGCCTACAGCCACCTGCCGGACGAGTTTCGTTCTCTGACCGCCAATCTGACGATCGAGATCGAAGATTTTCCCGATGATGACGTTTTCGAGGATATGGCGCTGGAAACGCCTTTCGATCTGCTCGGCCTTTTCGAGGGCCGGGGCATTTCGGAACGGTTCACGATGGAAACCGGCGAACTGCCGAACCGCATCCGCCTCTACCGCCGTCCGATCCTCGATTACTGGGCCGAGAACGACGAAACGCTCGGCGACATCATCACCCATGTCCTCATCCACGAAATCGGCCACCACTTCGGTCTCAGCGATGACGACATGGAGCGGATTGAAGAAAGCGCCGAAGAAGCAGCCGACCGATAGATATTACTGCTCGGAGAGCTTCATATCCGGGTGGTAGTCCTTGCCTTCGACGTCCTTGACGATCGCCTGGGCGGCGATGACCTGCTTGGTCTCGGCGTTGAAGGTGACCGAGGGAGAGCCCTGCAGCGACCAGCCCTTGTTGAGGGCATCGGTGACGCGATGGCAGAAGGCGGCATCGTCCTGGCCGGTCAGAAGGCGGTAAAGCTTCATGTCATGATTTCCGTTCAGCAATGAGGCGGGATTTATGAACCAGACTTTCGGCCTGGACAAGATGCAGGCGCTCGATCATCCTGCCGTTTGAATTGATGACGTTGAGGCCATCGGTCGCAGGATCGGCAAAGGCAGCAATGATCTCCCGGGCTTCGCGGATCGCCGCCTCGCCGGGTGCAAAATGCCGGTTGGCGGCATCAATCTGCGCCGGATGGATCAGCATCTTGCCGTCGAAGCCCATGGCGCGTGCCTGCGCGCATTCGGCCTCGAAGGCATCCGCATCCTTGAAATCGTTGAAAACGCTGTCGATCGCATCGAGGCCATAAGCCCTAACGGCGAGGATCACCTGCATCAGCCAAGGCACCAGATAGGTCCGACCCGGCTGCGGCAACACGCCGGTTTCCTTGCGCAGGTCGTTGAGGCCGACGACGAAGCAATCGAGCCTCGAGCCAGCGGTGCGCCCGAATTCGGCGATCGCCGCGCTGTTCAGAATACCCCGCGGCGTCTCGATCATCGCCCAGATCCGGAGCGTATCAGGCGCGTCGGCATCGCCAAGCATGTCGCTGATCGCCATTACATCCTGCGGCTCGCTGACCTTCGGCAGAAGCACCGCATCCGGCTCCAGGGCGCGCACCAGCTCCATATCGGCAGGGCCGAAGCCGGAAGAGAGAGCATTGATGCGGATGATCCTCTCTTTTCCCTCGAGCGCCGGGCCAGCAAAGAAAGCTTTCAGGTTTTGCCGCGCCTCATCCTTCTTTTCCGGTGCAACCGAATCCTCCAGATCGAAGATCACGGCATCGCAATCCAGCACATGGGTCTTCTCCAGCGCGCGGGCATTGATCGCGGGAACGCTCAGCAACGAACGACGGAGAGTGAAGGAACGGGCAGGGGAATTTCGGCTCATCACGAATGTGTGCCAAGCTTTGTGAAGGCTGACAAGACAACAAAAAGCCATGCTTGCCTTGCAAGGAGGGAAATCAAGGACCACATTCCTTTCGAAGAGAGGTCTAGAATTATGCAGAATATCCGTTCCATCTTCCTCATGCTGGCAGGCGTCACTGTATTCGTGGCGCTGGCGCTGTTCACCTTCTCGGTCACGCTCGCCGTCGGCGGCATCCTGACCGTGCTGATGGTTGGCCGCGCAATGTCGCTGAAGATGAAACCGGCTCCGGTGCGCGCCAAGGCCCAAACCCAGCAGCGCGAAATGCGTATCTGGAACGATGGCCGCGGCACGATCATCGATCTCTGATCTCAGAGCCAGCATAAGCCCTTCACGAAAAATTCTTCGCGGCGCTGTCGGCGCGCATTTGATTTCTACGTCCTTGAGACGGACGGCACGATGCCGACCTTCAAAATCAAGAGACGGAGGAAAGAATGAGCACTACGGAAAACGCACCCGCCAAGATGCCGCCGGTCAAGAATGGCCTGCTACCCTATCTGACTGTTGATGGCGCCCTCAAGGCTGCGGAATTTTACAAGAAGGCATTCGGCGCCGAAGAGGCCTATGTCGTTCCGGCCGACGAAAAGGGCCGGACGATGCATGTGCATCTCTACATCAATGGCAGCTCGCTGATGCTGTCGGATGCCTATCCCGAATATGGCCATCCCTTCAAAGGTCATGAAGGCTTCGCCATCCAGCTTGTCATTGACGATATCGATGCCTGGTGGAACCGCGCCGTGGCCGCAGGCGCCGAAGTCGTCATGCCGATCGAACTGATGTTCTGGGGCGACCGCTACGGCCAGTTGCGCGATCCCTTCGGCGTCATCTGGGGTCTGAACGAGGCATCGAAATAGCCGCCCATGCGATGCGGCAGGCTGCGCGAAACGCCGCGCAGCCGCCACTTTGGAAAGATTCTCCTTCATTTCGGCAAAAAACTGGACTAGATGCTGATCAACGAAAGTACATCCGCTGAATTTGGAGCCTAGGTCATGGATAAATTCGTGAAGCTCACCGGCGTTGCCGCGCCCTTGCCCGTCGTCAACATCGACACGGACATGATCATCCCGAAGGATTATCTGAAGACCATCAAGCGCACCGGCCTCGGTACCGGCCTCTTCGCCGAAGCCCGCTACAACGAAGACGGCTCGGAAAATGCCGATTTTGTGCTGAACAAGGCCGCTTACCGCGATGCTAAGATCCTGGTTGCCGGCGATAATTTCGGCTGCGGCTCTTCGCGCGAACACGCCCCGTGGGCGCTGCTCGACTTCGGCATCCGCTGCGTCATTTCCACCAGCTTCGCCGACATTTTCTACAACAACTGCTTCAAGAACGGCATCCTGCCGATCAAGGTCAGCCAGGAAGATCTCGACAAGCTGATGGACGACGCGTCGCGCGGCTCGAACGCCATTCTGACCGTCGATCTGGAAAATCTCGAGATCACCGGCCCGGATGGCGGCTCGATCAAGTTCGATCTCGACGCGTTCAAGCGCCACTGCCTGCTGAACGGCCTCGACGATATCGGCCTGACGATGGAAAAGAGCAAGGCGATCGACAGCTTCGAAAAGCAGAACAGCGCTTCGCGCCCCTGGGCTGCCTGAGGCATCGGAAACGACGGACAAAAAAGCCGGGCTCTCGCCCGGCTTTTTTCATTTTGATTAGAGAAACCGCTCTTTCCAGACCTTGAGCTTGTCGAGCGAAACGCCGACACCACCGCAGACTTCAATCAGCGGATTTTCGAAGCGCGACAGCAGACCGGCATGCACATCGGCGACCGCAAGTGCAGCCCCGCAGGCGGGCTCGACGAGAATGCGGTGCGCATCCGCAAATTTCAGGCAGGCAGCCACCGCTTGCGCGTCAGTCACCGTCACGCTTTCGATCGGATGATGGCTGGGCAGATCGAAGACATGCTGCGCCACCTGCCGCGCACCGAGCGAATTGGCAATTGAGGTGATGGCAGGCAGGGTGATGCGCTCCTTCGCCTTCAACGCCTCATGGAAGGAGGCAGCCCCTTCGGTCTCGACGGCAATCACAGGCACATTATCAAGACCATTGCGCTTCAACCCGGCAACGATACCGGCAAGCAGGCCGCCGCCGCCGACGCTGACGACGACGCAGTCGAATTTTGTGCCTGAAGCCACAGCTTCATCGATCAGCGTTCCATGCCCTTCCCAGAGCAGCGGATGGTCGAAGGGATGAACATAGGCGGCATTCCGGGCTTCGGAGAGTTTGATCGCATAGGCGTTCGCCTCATCGAAGACGGAGCCGTGAACCAGAACGGAAGCCCCGGCCGCCTCGATCAACTGCCGAACGTCGGCGGATGTCGTCTCCGGCACGACAATGGTCACGGGCACGCCGAGCGCCCGCCCGGCAAAGGCCGCCGCGATCCCGGCATTGCCGCCCGATGCGCAGAAGATTTCCTTTGCCCCATTCTCCACCTCATGTTGGCAGAGCCTGCTGACGCCGCGCATCTTGAAGCTTCCGGATGGTTGCAAGGCATCGAGCTTCAGCCATAGCGGCTTGCCGCTGGCGCTGTAATCGGCAGCGCTGCGCAGGAGAGGGGTGTTGAGATGCAATGGGGACGGGGACATTGTGAATTCCATTTCTTGAAACCTGACGGTCTTCTTGGCGCGGAGACGGGCAGGGGTCAACACTTCGCTACCGGCCGATAGCGCGGCAAAGCGTACCGATTCGGCCTCTCCCTTGCTTGAAATGCCGATTTCCGGGGTCTAAGAAGCCGCAGCTTGTTTTTCCTTCGGAGGGTTTCATGACAACGCGCAATCTCTTCCTGCTGCCGGGCGACGGCATTGGTCCTGAAGCCATGGGCGAAGTCCGCAAGATCATCGCCTACATGAACGAGGAGATGAAATCAGGTTTCGTGACCGACGAAGGCCTCGTCGGCGGCTCGGCCTATGACGCACATGGCCAGGCGATCTCGGAAGCCGACATGCAGAAGGCGCTCGCCGCCGATGCCGTTCTCTTCGGCGCCGTCGGCGGCCCGAAATGGGATGCCGTACCTTACGAAGTTCGTCCGGAAGCCGGCCTGCTGCGCCTACGCAAGGATCTGGAGCTCTTCGCAAACCTTCGCCCGGCGATCTGCTATCCGGCACTCGCTTCCGCCTCCTCGCTGAAGCCGGAACTGGTCGAAGGTCTCGATATCCTCATCATCCGCGAGCTGACAGGCGGCGTCTATTTCGGCGAACCGAAGGAGATCATCGATCTCGGCAACGGCCAGAAGCGCGGCATCGACACGCAGGTCTACGACACCTACGAGATCGAACGCATCGCCGGCGTCGCCTTCGAAATGGCCCGCACGCGACAGAACCGCGTCTGCTCGATGGAAAAGCGCAACGTAATGAAGTCTGGCGTGCTCTGGAACCAGGTGGTGACGGCAACGCACAAGGAAAAATACTCCGACGTTCAGCTCGACCATATGCTGGCAGACGCCGGCGGCATGCAGCTCGTCCGCGCACCGAAGCAGTTCGACGTCATCGTCACCGATAACCTGTTCGGCGACATGCTCTCTGACGTGGCCGCCATGCTGACAGGCTCGCTCGGCATGCTGCCATCGGCTTCGCTCGGCGCGCCCGATGGCAAGACCGGCAAGCGCAAGGCGCTCTATGAGCCGGTCCATGGCTCGGCACCTGACATTGCCGGCAAGGGCATTGCCAACCCGATCGCCATGATCGCCTCCTTCGCCATGTGCCTGCGTTATTCCTTCAACATGGTCACCGAAGCCGACAATCTCGAAAAGGCGATCGCCAACGTTCTCGACAAGGGCATCCGCACCGGCGACATCATGGCCGAAGGCTGCAAGCAGGTCGGCACCATCGAGATGGGAGCGGCAATCCTTGCGGAATTCAAGGCGCTCTCGGCCTGATATTTCACGTGAAACGCTTTTCAAGGCCCTTCGCGCAGCCGCGCGGAGGGCTTTTTCATTGAAGCCGGCGCCTCGTCTCCCTATCTCCCCCGTGCCAACGACGAAGGGACAGAATGAGCGACACCGCCGGACCGAAGCCAGGCTGCAGGGCCTATCTGAAGAAGCGCTACGAGGCGCGGCGCACGATCCATCGGCGGGTTCCCTGGAAGGCCTTCGCGCTCTTCGCCATCAATGCCGTCGCCATCGCCTTCTTCGTCTTCGACCGGCCGCTGGGCCAAGCGGTAAAGAGCCTTTCGCCGCCACTCGTCTCGTTTGCCGGCGACGTCACCGATATCGGCAGGCTCGCCTGGATCCTTGCCGGTCTGCTGACGATCCTGGTCACCGGCTACGTGGTCCGGCGCCGCCTCTGGAAGGTGCGCAGGCGATTCCGCATGGCCTATTTCGGCCAGATGGCCGCCTATGTCGGCCTTTCCGTCATCCTGGCCAGCGCAATCGCCAACCCGCTGAAATTCCTGATCGGCCGCGCCCGGCCGCTGCTTTACGAGCAGGAAGGCATCTTCAGCTTCACGCCCTTCAGCTGGGATTTTCTGCACCAGAGCTTTCCGTCCGGGCATTCGGCCAATATCGGTGCGCTGTTCATGTCTCTGGCGCTGCTCTTTCCGCGCTTCCGGCTGGTGTTCATCGGTATCGGCCTCTGGCTCGGCGCGACACGCGTCATCATCGGTGTCCATTATCCAAGCGACGTCGCGGCCGGATTGGCGCTCGGCGCATGGCTTGCCTTCGCGCTGTCGATTGCTTTCGCGCGTTTCGGCTTCGTCTTCTCAGTCGGCCGTGAAGGCTGGCCAATACCGCGGCTCAGCCGTCTGATCTGACCGTCTTCGTAAAAAAACTGTCGCCACCCGATGCTACCGTCGCACTGTTCTCGATATTGATTTTTGAACGGATCGAATTGGATGCAGGCGATACTTTCTTCGCTCGACAGGCGCTGGCGGCGCAGCACCTGCCGGATGCCACAACTGCGCTGGCAGACCTGCCTGTTCATCACTTTCAATGCCGTTCTGCTCTCCATGCTGGTGCTGGATGGTCCTGTCGGCGCCGGGCACGTGCCGCCCGCCATGCGCCGCCTCGGCCGTATCCTCACAGATTTCGGCACCTCCGGCTGGATCATCATCACCAGCACCTTCCTGCTCTTCGAAGGCCTCGCAGCACTGCGGGTCGTCAGATCGCTGCGCACCCGCATTCAAGCGCTACAGATGTGCTGGATCGGCGCCTATCTGCTGATCTCCATCGCGCTCTCCGGCATCCTCGCCAACATCCTCAAGCGGGTGATCGGCCGCGCCCGTCCGCAGCATTTCGACGACTACGGGATCTTTTCCTTCTCGCCCTTCTCCGGACACGCAGCCTTCGAAAGCTTCCCTTCGGGACATGCGACGACGATCGGTGCCTTCTTCGCCGCGCTATCGCTTCTCTTTCCCCGATACCGCGTCGTTTTCCTCGCCTGTGCGCTCTGGCTCGGCATGACTCGCGTCATGGTCAGCGCTCACTATCCGAGCGACGTAATTGCCGGACTGGCGCTGGGCGGCTGGTTCTCGTTGATGATCGCCATCGTCTTTTCGCGCTACGGCGTCCTCTTCAAGCTCGCTGACGGCTGGCCCGCTCCGAAACGGCTGCTGCGCGCATAAAAAACCCGGCGCCTTGTGAGCGCCGGGTTCTATCATCTCAATCCATGCGATCTTAGTCGGCGTGGATATCGCGGTTCTTGGTTTCCGGCAGGAACAGCAGGCCGATGACCAGCGTGATGCCTGCGAAGACGATCGGATACCAGAGACCGTAGTAGATATCGCCGGCAGCCGCGCTCATCGCGAAGGCCGTTGCCGGAAGCAGACCGCCGAACCAGCCGTTGCCGATATGGTAGGGCAGCGACATGCCGGTGTAGCGGATACGGGTCGGGAAGAGCTCGACCAGGAGCGCTGCGATCGGGCCATAGACCATCGTCACGTAGAGCACGAGAACGAAGAGTACGGCGATCGTGCCGATCCAGTTGACGCGTGCCGGATCAGCCACCATGGCGAAGGTGCCACCACCAGCGACCGTATAGACCGCCATGTCGGTGACGCCGTTCGCTTCCTCAGCCGTCAGCAGCTTGCCAGCGACCAGCTTGTCGGCAGGCATGGTTTCCTTCTCGCCGGCGCGGATCGTCTCGGCGTTCAGGTTGAGCTCCGGGTTAGCCGCGATAAAGGCATCGAGCTTGGAATCCGGAACCTTGGCGGCGCCGCGGTTCAGCGGGTAACCGGCATCGTGAAGCGCAATGTTGGTGCTCTTCTCGAAGGCTGCGGTCATGCCCTTGGCCTTGTCGCCAGCGGCGATGACGTCGAAGCTGGTGATGGTGGCATCGCTGATCTTGACCGTTGCCGGCTGTCCGGCAGGGCCAGGCACCACGTCGTAAGGCACGGAGTTCTTGGTCAGGAACGCCGTTGCCACATCGCAGGAGCTGGTGAACTTCGACGTACCGGTCGGGTTGAACTGGAATTTGCAGTCTGCCGGATCGGCAGTCACCGTTGCGCGGATCGAAGCCTGTGCCTCATAGAGGGCCGGGTTGGCCATATAGGTCATCGCCTTGAACAGCGGCTGGTAGGTGATGGCGGCGATAAGCAGACCCGCCATGATGATCGGCTTGCGGCCGATCTTGTCCGACAGCGAGCCGAAGACGACGAAGAACGGTGTCGCCAGGATCAGCGCGATCGCCACCATGATATTGGCCGACTGCAGATCCACCTTCAGAACGTTCTGCAGGAAGAACAGCGAATAGAACTGGCCGCCGTACCAGACGACCGCCTGACCCATCGTTGCGCCGAGCAGCGCGATGATAGCGATCTTGGCATTCTTCCAGGTGCCGAAGGCTTCCGTCAGCGGCGCCTTCGAACCCTTGCCCTCCGCCTTCATCTTCTGGAAGGCCGGGGATTCGTTCATTTTCAGACGAATCCAGACCGAGACGCCGAGCAGCAGAATGGAAACCAGGAACGGAATGCGCCAGCCCCAGGCCGCAAATGCCGTCGTGCCGAGTATCTGCTGCACACCGATAATGACGATCAGCGACAGGAAAAGGCCGAGCGTTGCCGTCGTCTGGATCCAGGATGTGAAGTAGCCGCGTCGGCCATTCGGCGCGTGTTCCGCGACATAGGTCGCAGCACCGCCATATTCACCGCCGAGTGCCAGACCCTGCAGCAGGCGAAGCACGATCAGGATGATCGGAGCCGCGATGCCGATGGTCGCCGCACCCGGAAGGATACCGACGAGGAAGGTCGAGAAACCCATGATCAGGATCGTGACCAGGAAGGTGTATTTGCGGCCGACGAGATCGCCGAGGCGGCCGAAGACCAGGGCGCCGAACGGACGGACCAGGAAGCCTGCGGCGAAGGCAAGAAGCGTGAAGATGTTGCGCGTGGCTTCGGGATACTGAGTGAAATAGGTGGCGCCGATATAGGTTGCGAGCGCACCATAGAGATAGAAATCATACCATTCGAAGACCGTACCGAGCGACGAGGCGAAGATGACCTTCCTTTCCTCGCCAGTCATCGGACGGGCTTTTGCGCTCTCGGCGCTTGCGATATTTGCCATTGTCTGTCCTCCACAGAATGATGAGCAGCAAGGCGCGTCCCAAACTCTCCTCAAAGTATGCCCCTGGACGCGGCTCACCTGCGAAGAGTGTGGCAGAAAAGAATTCGGATAAAGAGAGCGGCTTTGGGATTATGACTTTAGTCTAACGTGTTTGCACAGCTTCGCGCAGCAGCCTGCATTATCACGCCCTGAGGGCTTCCGCCGGAGATTGCCGGTAGGCCAGAATCGCAGGCAGCGCAGCAAGAACGGCGCCAAATGCAATCAGCACCCCGGCCAGCATCAGGTCGGCCCGGACAAAGCCCACCGGCATGACAATACCGCTGCTGGCGCTGAAGAAACCGGAAAGCAGAGACGCTGCGCAATAGCCCAGCGCAAAACCGCCCGCGATGCCGAGCGCGATCAGCGCAAAGAACTCACCCCAGACAATACCGAAGATGGCCAGGCGCGGCGCGCCGAACGCCCTGAGCGCTCCGATCTGGCGGCGGCGCTGACCGATATGGATGACGGTCGCCAGGATCAGCGATGCGGCGACCAGCCCCTGTGCGCCGGATGCCACCGCGACCAGAATACGCTTCGCATCGCCAAGCGTTGCGTAGAGGTTGGTCAGTACTTCGCCCGGAAAGACCGCGACCGTGTTGCCGCTGCGATAGTCCTGCCGCAGCTTGTAGGCATCTGAGATCGACTTCGGCTTGACGAGAACGGCGGGCAGGCCGGGCAAGTCGCCGGACCAGCGATCATCAAGCGCGTGGTCATCCGCGTGATCGTGATCTTCATCGGCGGAATCACCGGATTCAAGGCCATGGATATGCCAGACAGCCTGGATCGGCACCAGGATCGCCCGATCCCAGGCGGTCCCCGTCGGCTTCATGCGGCCGGTCACGCGATAGGCGATTTCGGTATGGGTATGACCGCCGGTTTCGACTGAGCCATGCATCGGCTTGATCTCGAATCCGAGCGGCAAGCTGACCGCTGCGCCGACAACGGCTTCGTTCTCCGCGGCAAAGCCACGACCCTCGCTGAACCCGCCGGAGAGATTGTCGGGCAGGGCCAGGCTGGTGCCGGCGATCGGATATCCGGAAAAGGAATCGCCGAAGCCGATCGGCGAAACCCATGCGACCCGCGGATCGGCAGTCAGCTTGGAAAGTATTTGGCCCGGCATCAGCGGCAAGGGCGAGGGCTGCAGGAAGACGGATGATAGCACAAGCTGCGTCTCGCTGCCGCCAGCGCCGATCACGAGATCGAACCTGTCGGCCGCCCGCGCACTGCCGAGCCGCAACGCCCGCTCCTGCAGGACGACCGCAACGCCGAGCGCTGTTGCCAGGGCAACGAGCAGAACCACGACGACGGAACCCGCCCAGAGGCGACGAACATCGGCGGCGATGAACCGGATCATGCCGCTACCTCGTTGCTGAAGGCGTCTTCAACGATGCGTCCCGAGGACAGCAACAGGCGGCGGTCCATGCGGCCTGACAGATGCGGATCATGCGACACGACGATCAGCGTGCTGCCTTCCGCAATCGCCAGATCAAGCAGCAGGTCGCCGATGATGCGGCCGGTTTCGGCATCAAGGCTGGCGGTCGGCTCGTCTGCGACGATGACGCCCGGCTTGCGCAAAAGCGCACGCGCGATCGCCACCCGCTGCATCTCGCCGCGCGACATCGTCTCGATGTTCTGATTGGGCCGTGAAAGGCCGGTCCGCATCAGCAGTTCATGCGCACGCAGCACCATTTGAGCATCGGCGGCGCGCGACAGACGGGCGGGCAACAAAATGTTCTCGACGGCCGAAAGCCCCGGAAACAGATGAAAGTCCTGCATTACGAGTCCGATGTTACCCGCTCTGAAGCGGTCGCGGTGGCTCTCGGACAAAGCGCAGATATCGTCACCGTTCCAGCAGACGGATCCGCGCACCGCACGTTCCAACCCGGTAATGATGTTGACGAAGGTGCTCTTGCCTGAGCCGGAAGCCCCGGTCACCGCAACCCGGCTGCCGGCAGACAGCGCCAGCGCGCCGATCTCAAGCGCCGGTGCGTTGAGTCCGCTGAACGTGACCGACAGATTGCTGATCTCGAGCGCCAGCATCAGACCGCCCAATATTCGGCCTGGCGCAGGCGGAGCAGGCTGACGAAGCCGGTTTCGGGATCGGTCCACGAGCCGTATTCGAGAATGCCGCGCACTTCGATCGTCTGGCTGGGCTGCACGAAGGTCTGCTTCTCGTCGAGATAGACGACGGCGATATTGTCGGGCCAGTCGGCATCAGACGAGCAGAATGGGCAGAGCGACATCGGAATTTCCGTCAGCACGAAAAACTGCGCTTCCGCTTTCAACGGCGGCGCCATGAAGCCGCGCATGCTGATTTGCCTGCCGGCGAGCGCCTTCACCTTCTCGGAAAATTCGAGGCCGAGAACGCCGAATTTCCCATAGAGCTCATCGAAGCCGAGCGTTGCGTCGGCGGCTTCGACACATCTTGCAGACGTCAGCACCGGCAATGCCATCATCATACCGAAAAGGCTCCGGCGTGTGATCCTATGCATATCAAACTCCTTGCAAGTTCCCGGCCGCAGATCGGCGGCCGGGAAGATTACGCGGAAGAGGCGGTTCACCGCGCTCCGTCAGTTGGTTTGTTTGACACCGAGCGCAAAAGCGTCGGCGAGTACCTTGTAGACATCGCTCTGCTCCATGTAACCGCGGAAGCCTTCGGAGCCCGGACCATCCGACTGCAGGACGACGTCATCGACGGCATGAACGCCGCTGTCGCCGCTCTTCGGAATGTTGCCCTGAACGAACACAGCACCGGGAACATCCTTGTACTGTTCGTTGGCGACATATTCCTTCTTTTCGTTCTGCACGGCAGGAACGAACGGACCGTCGAGCTTCGGACGGAACGTCTCGTAATGGTCGGGGCCGTTATTGGCACTGAGGAAGAGGCGGCGCGTGACGTCGATCTTGTCCGGATAGCCGTCGCCGTTGTCGTCGGTATAGTTCGGGAAACCCGCTTCGGCATAGGTGCCTACCTTTTCGCGCATCTCCGTGCCCGGCTTTTCGTCATCGACAGTACCGATGATCGAAACGCCATGGGTGTGGTCGCCGGTGACGACGATCAGCGTATCGGGATGGGCCTTCTGGAATTCGCGGGCAAGGCCAACGACCTTGTCGAATTCGATCGTGTCGACGACGGCGCGGTCCCAATCGAGCGGATGGGACATCTTGTCGATCGACGAACCCTCGACCATCAGGAAGAAACCGTCGGGGTTCTTGGACAGGCGATCGAGCGCGACCGTTGCCATCTCGACGAGACCCGGCTGGTTCGGGAATTTCTCGACGGTGCCCTTTTTCAGAAATTCGCGATCGAGCGTGACGTCCATGTTGCCGGTATGGAAGAGACCGAGAAGGTTGCCTTCAGCCGATGCGTTGGCTGCAAGCTCGTTCTTGTCGATGGCAAGCTTGTAGCCGGCGTCCTGGAAGAGCTTGATGTAGTCCTTGTCATCCTTGCGCTTGGAGCCCGGAACGTCCTTTCCGAGGAAGTAGGCAGAACCGCCGCCGAGGACGACTTCCGGCTTCACGTCGAGAAGCATCCCGACGATATCGGCCTTGTCGCTGCGATTGCGCGTGTGGGAGACAACCGCAGCCGGTGTGGCGTCCTCGATTTCGGCGGTTGCGACAATGCCGATCGATTTCTTGGTCTGTCGGCGGACCGCTTCTGCGATCGTTTCGACGCGCGGATCGTCAAGCGAGTCAGGCGTGCGGTCTGCGTAGACGCCGATCGCGTTGACGGCTGTCTTGTGGCCGGTCATGTAGGCCGACATGGTATTGGCGGAGTCGGTGGCAACAGCGTTGGTTGCCGATGTGCCGATGAAAGCTGCCGGCGGCACATCGTCCATGTTGAGGCGGCCGTTCGCCTTACCCTCGGTCATGCCCTTCGACATGATGCGGGCTGCCGTGCGATGCGCAACGGAAAGACCGTCGCCTATCAGGAAGATGACGTTCTTGGCCTTCGGCGCGTCGCCGGTGCCGTAGACATTCCAGGTAACCGACTTCTTCTCGTCGCCGGCCGACACTTCGACCTTGTAGTCGCCGGGTGCGGCGATCGTCAGGCCACGCAGGATGACGGCGGAACCGAGTGCCTTGTCGTCCTTACCCTTTTCAAGCTCTACAAACTTGGCCTCGCCCCCGAGAGCCGTCTTGTAGTCCTGACCGTTGACCGTGATCTTCACGTCCTCGGGCTTTACCTGCTTGCTGAGCTCAACCTTGAAGTCAAATGGCGAACCGGCAAGAATCGTTGCGCGATCAAGCGGATAAACCGTAGTCGCCTGCGCGGCACCGGCAAGAATCGTCGTGGCCGCCAGAGCGGCAAAAATCATACGCATGGAAAACCCCCGTTTTCGTTGCAGTAAATGAACAACGGGCCGGAGATAGCCCTGGGGGATGACATGTGGATGACACAGGTATGACAATCTGCCGCACCGGCACCAGGCTCTGGCCGCAGGCGCAAAAACCTTGACTCCTGTGGAAAACGTTTTATGAGCAACGGCGGAAAAGGAATTATCCATGGTTCGCTTCGAACACGCCATTGCTGCATGCAATGACCGGGCACTGAGTGCCGGGGTGGATATTGCCGTTCCGGTTTCTTCCAAAACCAAGGCCAAAACGACGACGAAAACCGTCTGACGTCTCTGGCCTGCCGCTCTCTCCCCGGCTCGGCTGGGGACAGGAAGCCGCGATGATTTCGCGCTTTCCCCCCCTCACCGGACAAGAGGAGAGAAGAGAAAGAGAGCTGAAAATGGGTTTCAAAGTAGCAGTCGCGGGAGCAACCGGAAATGTCGGCCGGGAAATGCTCAACATCCTCTCCGAGCGTGGCTTTCCGGCTGACGAAGTCGTAGCACTTGCCTCCTCGCGTTCGCAGGGCACGGAAGTGTCCTATGGCGACAAGACGCTGAAGGTCTTCAATCTCGAGAACTACGATTTCTCCGACACCGACATCTGCCTGATGTCTGCCGGCGGCGAAGTCTCCAAGAAGTGGTCGCCGAAGATCGGCCAGCAGGGCTGCGTCGTCATCGATAATTCCTCGGCCTGGCGCTATGATCAGGACGTGCCGCTGATCGTGCCGGAAGTAAACCCGGACGCCATCACCCAGTTCACCAAGCGCAACATCATTGCCAATCCGAATTGCTCGACCGCCCAGCTCGTCGTCGCGCTGAAGCCGCTGCATGATTTCGCCAAGATCAAGCGCGTCGTCGTCTCCACCTACCAGTCGGTCTCAGGCGCCGGCAAGGATGGCATGGACGAGCTCTTCAACCAGACGCGCGCCGTCTTCGTTGCCGATCCGATCGAGAACAAGAAGTTCACCAAGCGCATCGCCTTCAACGTCATTCCACATATCGATAGCTTCATGGAAGACGGCTATACGAAGGAAGAGTGGAAGGTTCTGGCCGAAACCAAGAAGATGCTCGACCCGAAGATCAAGGTCACCTGCACCGCAGTTCGCGTGCCTGTCTTCATCGGCCATTCGGAATCGGTCAACATCGAATTCGAAAACGAAATCACCGCCGATCAGGCCCGCGACATCCTGCGCGATGCACCGGGCTGCCTCGTCATCGACAAGCATGAGAACGGCGGCTACATCACGCCTTACGAATCTGCCGGTGAAGACGCCACCTTCATCTCGCGTATCCGCGAAGATGCGACGGTCGAAAACGGTCTCAACATGTGGGTCGTTTCTGACAACCTGCGCAAGGGCGCCGCTCTGAACGCCATTCAGATTGCCGAGCTTCTCGTCAATCGTGGCCTCATCAAGCCGCGCAAGCAGGCCGCCTGATACCGAATATTAACCATAGCTTGCTATCAGCCTCGCATGTCGTCAGACTTGCGGGGCTTTCTTTGAACCAGCCAGGCGGCAATCGTGCGGCAGGCGGCCAATCTCGCCAAAAGGTGATCGTGACAAAATCACCCTTGGCTGGCATTCTGCCCGGCATTCCAGCGACTGCAGATCGAGATCGGGGTTTCTCATGCGCATGACAAAATTCTTGGTGGCGGCCATCGCGGCGGTGGGCGCTTTCCATGCAGTTCCGGTAGCGGCCAACGCCGCGCAATGCGGCAATAATGGCGCCGGCTTCGATGCCTGGGTGCAGCAATTCAAGCAGGAAGCTGCAGCACAGGGCGTCAGCCAGTCGGTTCTGAGCCGTGCATTCGCCAACGTCGCCTACAATCGTCCGACGATTGCTGCCGACCGTGGCCAGAAGAGCTTCAAGCTGTCCTTCGACGCCTTCATGCAGAAGCGCGGCGGTGCGGCGATCATTTCCCGCGGCAAGGGCATGAAGCGCTCCAACCAGGCTCTCTTCACGTCGATCGAACGCCGCTACGGCGTGCCGGCCGGCCCGCTGATCGCGATCTGGGGCATGGAAACCGGCTTCGGCAGCTATATGGGCACGCAGCACACGCTGTCAGCCGTTTCGACGCTGGCCTATGACTGCCGCCGCTCGGACTATTTCACCGACCAGCTCTATGCTGCCCTGCAGCTCGTCTCTGAAGGCTATCTGAGCCCGCAGGCGCGCGGCGCCGCACATGGCGAGATCGGCCAGACGCAGTTCCTGCCGCGCAATGTCGTCCGCTTCGGTGCCGATGGCGATGGCGATGGCCGTGTCGACATGGTCGGCTCGCGTGCTGACGCGCTGGCGTCGACAGCAAACTTCCTGAAGGGTCACGGCTGGCGCGCAGGTGCCGGCTATCAGCCGGGCGAACCGAATTTCGTTGCTATCCAGGGCTGGAACGCGGCAACCGTCTATCAGCAGGCGATCGCCTATATCGGCCAGCAGATCGACGGCGGCCAGTAATCCACCCATTTGCAATTGAATTGAAGGCGCCGCTTGCGGCGCCTTTTTCATTTGGCCTCGGCTTTGACCATTGTGGCCTGCGGCACCAGCGGACCCGAGACGACACGGTTACGTCCGGACGCCTTGGCGGCATAGAGCGCCATATCGGCGCGCTTGACGAGATCTTCGAAATTGTGCGTGCCGCCGCCAAGCGTCCGGCCGGCGCAGCCGAAGCTCGCCGTCACCGAAAGACATTCGCCGCCGGGAAGATCGATCATCGCAGCCTCGATGGCAGTGCGAACGCCCTCGGCAATCTCTGCTGCCTCATCCGGCGACGCATCGGGCAGCAAGGCCAGAAATTCCTCGCCGCCATGCCGGACCAGCAGGTCGAAGCTGCGAAAATGCTGCTTGGCCGTTGCCGCGACATGGCGAAGCACGATGTCACCCGCATCATGACCATGAATATCGTTGATCTTCTTGAAGTGATCGAGATCAAAAAGCACGACGGAGATCCAGCGCGAACCGCTTTCCGCCTGGGCAAAGAGCGCTGCGGCAGCCGCCTCGAATCCACGGCGATTGTAGAGACCGGTCAGGAGATCCGTCTGCGCAGCGCTTCTGAGTTCGCCAACCAGCGCCTCGCGCTCGCGTGACAGGCGCGAGATCATCCTCAACCCCTTGGTCGCCAGCGTGGCAACGACACCAGCAAGAACGAGCAGACCGCCACAGAGAACGAGAACCAGCGTCATGTGAAGATGCGAACGCTTGGCGAGCGCCTCTCCAGTGCGGTGGATATCCGCAGCGGCTTCGCCGATCTTTCCCTTGAGAAAATCGATGCGTTCCGCCTGCGCGCGCGACCACTCGTCGCGAACGGCAGCATGCGGACGAGCTTCCCGCGTCAATATCGCGTCGGTCACGGCATCGGCACGAACCTGCGCTGGGCTCTTCAGATATTCCATGATCGCCGCAACCAGCGGCGACGAACTGTGAAACACCATATGGTCCATGCCCGCCGCCTGCATGGTTCTGCCCTGCATGAAGAGGTCACTGGAGCGAAGACTGTAATTGTGTTCGTTGAGGTAGCGCGTGCCGAGTGAGGTGATCAACCGCTCGGCATAATAGGTGAGCAGCACGCCCATCAGCTCGTTCGACTTTCCGAGCAGCACTGGATCCTGGATCAGCGGCGAGAGCGCATCGACGACGTCGAGCTGTTTCATCGCCGCCTGCCAATAGACATAGACGGGATCGCTCCCGGCATAGAGCCCGCGATCGACCGCCGCGCGGATAGAGACGATGCGGCTATAAGCCAGCGCGAGATTGGAAAGCTCGCCACCCAGGTTTCCGTCAAGCTGGTCGACCGGCGGCAGGCTACCTTTGAACTTCTGACGTTCGCTGTCGAGCTGCTGGCGGCTCTGCTGCATCGCTGCAGCGGTTTCGCTGCCTGGATGAGCGAGATACTGTCGCGTCGCGACGATCTCACCCAAAATTTCTGTCGCCGCAATCGTGCCGCCGCGCGCCAGCACGTCGGCGAAGCGGTAGTCCTTCTCAAGCGACAGATATTGATGAAATGACGAACGGACAACCAGAACGCCTTCGGCGACCATGAACATGAACGGCAGCAGGATTGCCGCCAGAATGATCTTGCTGGTTGTCTCAAATTTCATCGAAGGCCGCCGTAAGCCGGTGGTTGAGGGTGCCTGTCGATGAAATCTTAACGGGATTCCTTAAAGAACCCATAAACCTATAGGCTAAGGCCTATACTTCCGGACGGATAAAATCCCGGCTTTCCGCATCCATGACCCACAGTTCGCCGGTCGAGATATCGAACCAGGCGCCGTGCAAGGCAATCTTGCCTTCCTTCTCGAGGGCTTTGACCTCGGGGAAAGTCCGCAGATTGTTGATCGAGTTGCGGATTGATACACGCTCCAGCGCCGTCTGCCGCTCGGTCTGGGTCATGATATCATTGCTGCCGATCTGTTCGGCAGCGTCCTTCACCAGCGACATCCAGCGGCCAATGAAGTCACCCTGAGACAGCGGCTCAGCGCTTGGATCGAGGGCAGCTCGAATGCCCCCGCAACGGCCATGCCCCATCACCACGATGTCGGTCACCTTCAGCGCCTGCACGGCGAATTCCAGCGCCGCGGATGTGGCGTGAAAATGCCCGTCGGGTTCATAAGGCGGAACGAGATTGGCGACGTTGCGGATGACGAAGAGCTCGCCCGGACCGGCATCGAAGATCAACTCCGGTGCTGCGCGGGAGTCGCAACAGGCAATGACGAGTGTCGTCGGGTTCTGGCCGTTTTCCGCAAGTGTCTTGTATCGGTCGCGCGCGTCTGCGTAGCGCCCGCTCATGAAGTTGCGATAACCGTCCAGAAGTGTTCCAGGAAAACGCTGCATAGGATTTCGATTAACGCTTGGTGCGCAGAAGATCAACTGCTGCAGTGCAAAATGAGTCGTTGCTATTTCTTGCGCCGCTGTGCCGGATGCAGCAAATGGCGCATCTGCACCATCGCCATCGGCGTTGCGAGGCTCGATGCGTCACTCGCCAGCGTCAACTCGTCGCTGCCGCGCTTGACCGCCCGCGCCAAAACTTCATAGACACTGGCCGTTGCCAGTTGCAGCGCCTTTTCATCATCCATGCCGGAAAGCAGCCGCGACAGGAAAAGAGCCGCAAGAAGATCGCCGAGCCCGTTCGGTGGATTATCGATGAGCCTGTGCTCGGCCAGCAGCGCATGCCGGCCCGAGAGATAGAGATTGCCGGTCCCACCCGTCATCATCGGCACTGCCGACGTGACCAGCATTCGCGACGGACCGAGTGATAGCGCCGCCTCCATCACCGCCGTGTTGTCATCGAGCGGCGCGCCTGCCATCCAGGCAAGCTCGTAGCGGTTCGGTGTTGCCAGAGATGCAAGCGGGATCAGGTGATCGCGGATTGCTTCGGCTGTCGCCTGCGGAACATAGAGACCGCCGAGATCGCCCATCACCGGATCGCAGACATAGAGCAGATCGGGATTGTCCTGGCGCAGTGCGCCGATCAGCCGGGCGACGGATTTGGCCTGTGCGGCATTGCCGAAATAGCCTGTCAGCACTGCCTTCACTTCGCCGATCCAGGGCGCCCTGATCAGGTCGTCGATCGCCGCATCGAAATCGGCCTCGGCAAATGTCAGCCGCGTCGAGCGCCCGTGACCGGGATGCCATGGAAGCACGACCGTCGGCAGGGCCCAGACCTGGTGTCCCAGCGTCTCCAGCGCAAAGACGGCGGCACGGTTGCCGACCGAACCACGCACGACATGGCTTGAAATGACGATGACCGTTCCGGCGGTGGTATTTTCTGGCATGGTGATAGCCCTGAACCTGATGCGCAGTTGATCCACTTTTTACGCCACGCCTGTCAACCATTGTTCATCTCTGCGTGGAAAGGTCGCGAAGCAGCAGTCCAAAGTCGGCCGCAAACAATATTAGTCGAATCGAATAAGCGGAGATTCTTCCGAATTCTGACAAAAACAGGGGCCAGAACGAACGAAAGCTGCCATCAAGCGGCCTCTTTTAGAGATTTTTTCGGCAAATCTTCTGATATTTTGCACCAAATCGAACAGATCGGGGAACATCTGAAATGGCTGCCAGACACAATCCGAAACGCGAGAAACAGATCGAGAGCGCAAAAAAGATTGCTGCCGCCACCGGCGACAAGCATCTGCAGCCCGAAGTTCTGTTCGGCCGCGCCAGCGGGGATGACCTCGATCTCTATACGCCCGAAATGCTCGCCCTCTCCGCCATCCATTCGGCGCGCGAGTTGAAGGCCTGGAACGGCAGGACGCCCCGCGTCAGCATCGAGACAGTAGCCGACGTCGAGCCGTCAGGCGTTCCGGTCTCCATTCTGACGGTCACCGACCACAACATGCCATTTCTCTATGAATCGGTCATGGGCGAGGTCACCAGCACCTATCGCGACCTCTACATGGCGGTGCATCCGATTCTGGTGCTTGAAGACGGCAAGGAGCCGGGGCTTTATTCCGCCGACGAGCCAAGTGATCCGGCCTCGCGCGTCAGCCACATCCAGATCCACCTTTCGCCGCTGACACCGGCGCAGTCCTCCGATCTGCAGAAGCGCATCAAGACCGTTCTCGAACAGGTGCAGCAGGCGGTTTCCGACTGGAAACCGATGCTCTCGAAACTCGACACCGCCATCGACGAGCTCCGGGAATATAGCGCCAGCCGCAAGAAAGCCGATCGCGACGAAGCGCTCGCCTTTCTGACATCGCTGCGCGACGAGAACTTCACCTTCCTCGGCATGCGCGAATACGTCTATTCGGGCAAGGGTGCCGGCGCCAAGGTGGAGCGCGACAAGGGTACCGGCCTCGGCATTCTCTCCAATCCAGACGTTCTGGTTCTGCGCACCGGCAAGGACGCGGTGACGACCACGCCCGAGATCCTAGCCTTCCTTGATGGCCCGGAATTTCTGATCGTCACCAAGGCCAACGTCAAATCGGTGGTCCATCGCCGCGCCTATATGGATTACGTCGGCGTCAAGCGCTTCGACAAGAATGGCAACGTCACCGGCGAACTTCGTATCGTCGGCCTGTTCACGTCGACAGCCTACACATCCTGGGCGTCGGAAATCCCACTGCTGCGATCGAAGATCGCCAAGGTGAAAGAGCATTTCGGCTTCGATCCGATGAGCCATTCCGGCCGCATGCTCGACAACACGCTGGAATCTTACCCGCGCGACGATCTCTTCCAGATCGATACGACGCTGCTGTCGAGCTTTGCCGAGCAGATCAACGACCTCGCAGACCGGCCGCGTGTCCGCGTTCTGCCGCGCATCGACCATTTTGACCGTTTCGTCTCCGTCATCGTCTACGTCCCGCGCGAGGAATATGACTCGATCGTCCGCGAGAAGATCGGTACCTATCTGAAGACCATTTATGACGGCCGCGTCTCCGCCTATTACCCGGCCTTCCCCGAAGGCGGCGTCGCCCGCGTCCACTTCATCATCGGCCGCTCCGGCGGCAAGACGCCGCGCATTCCGCAGGCGAAGCTGGAAGAGGCGATCCGGGCGATCACCGCCCGCTGGGATAACCGCTTCGAAATGCTGGCAGGGCCGAAGGCGCCGAAAATCGGCGTCAGCAATGCCTTCCAGGAGGCTTTCACGCCTGACGAAGCGGCTGGTGACCTCGCCGATATCACCGCTTGCGCCGGCGGCGAGCCGATCCGCATCGAATTCTACTACCGCAACGACGACGAGCGCGGCAGCATCCTGTCGCTGAAGATCTTCCACTGCGGCGAGCAGCTGCCGTTGTCCCGCCGTGTGCCGCTTCTTGAAAATCTCGGCTTCAACGTCCTCAGCGAGCGCACCTTCGACATCGAAGTACCGGCTGCGAACGGCGCGATCAACATCGTCGTCCTGCACGACATGGAGCTCGAAGCCCGCAGCGGCAACGCGATCGACCTCCCGCGCTTTGGCGCGGCGCTGGAAGAAGCTTTCGTCGCCGCCTTCAACGGCACCATCGACAATGACAGCTTCAACCGTCTGATCCTTTCCGCAGGGCTTTCGGCACGCGAGACCAATGTGCTGCGCGCTTACTCGCGCTATCTGCGCCAGGCGGGTATCGCCTATTCGCAGGATTACATTGCCGCGACGCTCGACAAATATCCGGACATCGCCGCCGCCACCTTCCGTCTCTTCCATGAAGCGATGGACCCGGCGCTGGCCGAAAAGCCGCGTCTCAAGAGGCTGGGCGATCTGCATCAGTCGATCGAAGCATCGCTGGCCGATGTCCCGAGCCTCGACGACGACCGCATCCTGCGCCGCTATATCAACGTCGTCGATGCGACGCTGCGCACCAACTATTTCCAGCGCAACGAGGATGGCTCGCCGAAGGCGATGCTCGCGTTCAAGCTCGATCCGCATCTCGTCGACGGCTTGCCGCAGCCGTTGCCCTTCCGCGAAGTGTTCGTCTATGGCGTCGAGGTCGAAGGCGTCCATCTGCGCTTCGGCAAGGTCGCCCGTGGCGGTCTCCGATGGTCGGACCGTGCCGAAGACTACCGCACCGAAGTGCTCGGCCTGGTGAAAGCCCAGCAGGTCAAGAACGCGGTCATCGTCCCCGTCGGAGCCAAGGGCGGCTTCTATCCGAAGAAACTGCCTGCAGGCGGCACGCGCGACGAGATCTTCAACGCGGGGCGCGAAGCCTACAAGACCTATATCCGCACGCTGCTGTCGATCACCGACAACATCTCGGGCACCGAAATCGTGCCGCCGGCCAAGACCGTGCGCATCGACGGCGACGATCCCTATTTTGTCGTCGCCGCCGACAAGGGCACAGCGACCTTCTCCGACACCGCCAACGCGCTGGCGCAGGAAGCCGGCTTCTGGCTCGACGATGCCTTTGCGTCGGGCGGTTCGGCCGGTTACGACCACAAGAAGATGGGCATTACCGCCCGCGGCGCCTGGGAGACCGTCAAGCGCCACTTCCGCGAGATGGATATCGACATCCAGACAACGCCCTTCACCGTCGCCGGCGTCGGCGACATGTCCGGCGACGTCTTCGGCAACGGCATGCTGCTCTCGCCGAAAATTCGCCTGCTCGCCGCCTTCGACCATCGCGATATCTTCATCGATCCCGATCCGGATATGGACAAGACGCTGGCCGAACGCCAGCGGCTCTTCAATCTCGCGCGCTCCAGCTGGCAGGACTTCGACAAGTCGGTGCTCTCCAAGGGTGCGATGATCATTTCGCGCGCCGCGAAGTCCGTGACGCTGACCGCAGAGGCCGCCGCCGCAATCGGCATCGACAAAACGGTCGCGACACCGTTCGAAATCATGACGGCCATCCTGAAGAGCCCGGTCGACCTGCTGTGGTTCGGCGGCATTGGTACCTACGTGAAGGCCGCGGCTGAAACCGATACGGAAGTCGGCGACCGCGCCAACGACCCGATCCGCATCATTGCCGACGATGTCCGCGCCAAGGTCATCGGCGAGGGCGCCAATCTCGGCGTCACCCAGAAGGGCCGCATCGCCTACGGCATGAAGGGTGGCCGCAGCAATTCCGACGCCATCGACAACTCCGCCGGCGTCAATACCTCGGACGTCGAGGTCAATATCAAGATCGCGCTCGCAAATGCTATGCATGACGGCCGCCTGACGCGCCCGAAGCGCGACCAGCTGCTGTCATCGATGA
The DNA here is from genome assembly GCF_056399485.1 of Rhizobium sp. 01N424. NCBI lineage: Bacteria > Pseudomonadati > Pseudomonadota > Alphaproteobacteria > Hyphomicrobiales > Rhizobiaceae > Rhizobium > Rhizobium sp. 01N424. The sequence goes on along the minus strand of NZ_JBFTRK010000003.1, from coordinate 89,325 downwards.
CCGATGAAGTCGCAAGCCTCGTTCTGCGCAACAACTATCTCCAGTCGCTGGCGATCTCGTTGACGGAACGCAAGGGAACCGGCAACGGCCTCGAGCTCGCCCGCTTCATGACCGTGCTCGAATCCGCCAAGCAGCTGAACCGCAAGGTGGAGACGCTGCCTGACGACGCGACGCTTGCCGAGCGTTATGCGGCCAACAAGCCGCTGACCCGCCCGGAAATCGGCGTTCTGCTATCCTACGCCAAGATCGTTCTCTTCGACGCCCTGATTATCAGCGATCTGCCCGATGATCCGTATTTTGCCTCGACGCTGTCGAACTACTTCCCGGCGAAGATGCAGAAGACCAACGGCTCCGACATCACCAGCCACCGGCTGAAGCGTGAAATCGTCGCCACCGTGCTCGCCAACGAGGCGATCAATCGCGGCGGCCCGGCCTTTGCCGTCAGCATGGTCGATGCGACAGCCGCTTCTGCGGCCGAAGTCGTCCGCGCTGCGATCATCGCCCGCGACGGTTTCGACCTCAACCGCCTCTGGAGCGAAACGGACGCGCTCGACGGCAAGATTTCCGGCCAGACGCAGAACCGCGTCTACGACGAAATCAGCCAGAGCTTCACCGTTCTGACCCGGCTGATGCTGAAAACGGGCATGGCCAAGGGTGACATCGCCGAAACGGTTAGCCGGCTGCAGGCTGCCCTCAAGAAACTGAAGCCATCGTTCCCGGCGCAGGCCCCTGTCGAGTTCGAAGCACGCCAGACGGAGTATCAGGAAGCAGGTCTTCCGGAGAAACTGGCAGCCGACATTACCGGGCTGCCAGGCTTTGCGCTCGTGCCTGAGATCATGCAGATTGCCGAGCGCACCGGCGAGCCGCTGGCGCGCGCCGCGGAGAGCTACTTCGCCGTCTCGCAGACCTTCCGGATCGGCAGGCTGCTTGCTGCGGGCGGGCGCATCGTCACCTCGGACCACTATGAAAATCTGGCGCTTGCACGCAGCATCGACCAGATCGCCGGCGCCCGCCGCGACATCGTCATCTCCGCACTCTCGGATCACGGCAAGGAAAAGCTGCCGGTTCAGGCATGGCATGCGGTCGATCGCATCAGGATCAATCGCATCACCGAGGAACTCTCCAGTCTCAGCGATAGCGGCGAGCCGAATCTCGCCCGCATCACCGTCGCCGCGGGCCTTCTGACCGATCTTGCGCGCGACCGGACGAGGTGACACAGTCCGCCGCGACAATGGGAGCGGATGCGTGAGCAGAATTGACTGGACGGGAGACGGAACTCCGGCGCCGCATAAGGCGCCGGGGAGGGGCATCTGGGGCTGGATGTTTTTCGATTGGGCGGCCCAGCCGTTCTTCACGGTCGTCACCACCTTCATCTTCGGTCCTTACTTTGTCTCCCGGCTGACCTCTGATCCGGTCCATGCGCAAGCCATGTGGAGCAACACGGCAACGATCTCCTCGGTGATCATCGCGGTCCTGTCGCCAATCCTGGGCTCGATCGCCGACCAATCCGGCGCCCGCAAACCCTGGATCGCCTTCTTCGCGGTCATCAAGATCACTGCGCTCTTCGGCCTTTGGTTCGCGGCTCCCGGCTCGCCCGTCATCTATCCGATCATCTTCATGATTCTGGCATCGATCGCCGCTGAGTTCTCGATCGTCTTCAACGATTCGATGATGCCGCGGCTGGTGAGCAAGGATGAGGTCGGCCGCTTGTCCAACACTGCCTGGGGCCTTGGCTATCTTGGCGGGATGATCGTGCTGATCGCAGTCGTCGCTCTACTGGCTGGTAGCCTGGAAACCGGCAAGACCTTGCTGGGGATGGATCCGCTTTTCGGCCTCGATGCCCATAGTGGCGAAGACGCCCGCATCACCGGACCGATTTCGGCCGTCTGGTATCTGATCTTCATCATTCCGATGTTTCTTTTCACGCCCGATGCGCCAAAGGGCGTTCCGCTCGGACGTGCGGTGACGACCGGGTTTGCCGAGCTCCGCAACACAATCGGCGAGCTCAAGCACCGCAAGGGCATCCTGAAGTTCCTGATCGCGCGGATGATCTACCAGGACGGCGTCAACGGTCTGCTGATCCTCGGCGGCACCTTCGCCGCCGGTATGTTCGGTTGGGCCACCATCGAGATCGGCCTTTACGGCATCATCCTTAACGTCGTCGCGATCTTCGGCTGCATCATAGCCGGGCGCGTCGATCAGCGGATCGGCTCGAAAGTGACGATCGTCATCAGCCTGACAATGCTGCTGCTTGCCACGATCGGCATCATTTCCACCGGGCCGGGCTATACGCTCTTCGGCGTGATCGAGCTGCCGGTCGCCGACTCAGGCGGATTTTTCGGCACCGCCGCAGAGAAGGCCTATATTCTCTACGGCCTTCTGATCGGCCTTGCCTTCGGCCCGGTTCAAGCCTCTTCGCGATCCTATCTCGCCCGCAGCGTCAGCCTGGAAGAGGCCGGCCGCTATTTCGGGATCTACGCGCTCTCAGGGCGCGCGACGAGCTTCATGGCAACACTGCTGTTCTCGATCGTTACCTATTCCAGCGGTTCTGCCCGGCTCGGCATGGCTACGCTGATAATTTTCCTGCTGGGCGGCCTGATCCTTCTGTTCACCACGCCATATCCGGCCGACAAACAGAAAGCCTGAACGAAAAAACCCCGGCGCAAGGCCGGGGTTTTCAATTCAGTTATCCGTCTCAGTGGCGGAAGTGCCGCATCCCGGTAAACACCATCGCAACATTGTGCTCGTTTGCCGCGTCGATGACCTCCTGGTCACGCATAGAACCGCCGGGCTGAATCACCGCGGTGGCACCTGCCGCAATCATCGACAGCAGGCCATCGGCAAAGGGAAGGAAAGCCTCCGAGGCAACTGCAGAGCCGTGCGTCATCGGAACAGGAAGACCGAGCGCCTTGGCAGCCTCTTCAGCCTTCAGCGCCGCGATTCGGGCGGAATCGACGCGGCTCATCTGGCCGGCACCGATACCCGCGGTCTGGCCGTTCTTGGCGTAGACGACGGCATTCGATTTCACATGCTTGCCGACCTTGAAGGCAAACTTCATGTCCTCGAGCTCCTGAGCCGTCGGCGCACGCTTGGTGACCACCTTGAGCTCGAGGTCCTCGACCATGCCATTGTCGCGGCTCTGGACGAGAAGACCGCCGGAAACGGTCTTCGCCGTGAGGCCGGCAACGCGCGGATCGGGCAATCCGCCGGCCGAAAGCAGGCGCAGGTTCGGCTTGCGGGCGACGATCGCCTTGGCTTCCTCGGTCACATCAGGCGCGATGATGACTTCGGTGAAGAGCTTGATGATCTCTTCCGCCGTCGCGGCATCCAGCGTCTGGTTCAGCGCGATGATGCCGCCGAAGGCCGAGACAGAATCGCAGGCAAGCGCCCGGCTGTAGGCCTCGACGAGGCTTGACCCCGTGGCGACGCCGCAGGGATTGGCATGCTTGATGATGGCGCAGGCGGGAGACTTCTCCGGCAGGAACTCGGAAACGAGCTCATAGGCGGCATCGGTATCGTTGATGTTGTTGTAGGAGAGCTGCTTGCCCTGGATCAGCGCTGCCGTCGAAACGCCCGGGCGCTGTTCGCCGGTAACGTAGAAGGCGGCCTTCTGATGCGGGTTTTCACCGTAGCGCATCTCTTCCTTCAGCACGCCGCCGATCACGCGATGGCGCGGGGTATCGATCGAGAGAGYCTCCGCGAACCAGTTCGAGATCATCGCGTCATAGGCGGCCGTGCGGGCATAGGCCTTTGCGGCCATGCGCTGGCGGAAAGCATAGCTCGTCTGTCCGGCATCCTCGGCAAGCTGCTGCAGCAGCTCGGCATAATCGGATGGATCGGTGAGGATGGTCACATAGGCATGGTTCTTTGCCGAAGCGCGGATCATCGCCGGGCCACCAATGTCGATATTCTCGACCGTCGTCGGATAGTCACCGCCGGCAGCGCGGACTTCCTCGAACGGATAAAGGTTGATGACGGCGATATCGATGCCTTCGATGCCGTGCTTTTTCATCGCGTCCTGATGCTCGGCATCGTCGCGAATGGCGAGCAGGCCGCCATGAACCGTCGGATGGAGCGTCTTGACGCGGCCGTCCATGATCTCAGGGAAACCGGTCGCCTCGGAAACGTCGGTGACGGCAAGGCCGGCCGCAGCAATTGCCTTGTGCGTGCCGCCGGTCGAGAGCAGGCGGACGCCCTTGTCCGACAGCGCCTTGGCAAGCTCCACGATACCCGTCTTGTCGGAGACGGATAGCAGCGCGGTCTTAACCTTGACCTTGTCGGGGGCGGGGATCTTCTTGGAAATGACGGCCATGAACCTTCTCCGTTCGGGGTTCGGGAGACATCCGGCGAGGGACGTATAGGATTATGGCGCCGCGTTAGCACGAGCGCTGCCGCCGCGTAAATGCCGACTAGCTCTTACGGGACAGAAACCAGCGAATTTCGGGCTTTTCGGCAAAATCGAAATCGATTTCGATCTGGTCGGAGCCGCAGATGCCCGAGGCGTCGGCAAAGAAGATATCTTCCGAAATCAGCACTTCATTGCCCGGCGACGAGAAGAGCCAGCTTTCGCCATCCGGCGCGGTCATCAGAACGGACTCGCGATCATTCTGTTTCAGATTGATTGCCGGATGGACATGAAACCTGACTGCGGCCTTCAACGGATCGTCGCTGACGCGCCCGTCAGGCAGCACAAGGCGGTCGCGGCCGGCAACGATCGCGCCTGTGGCGTTCATCGAGATTTCGCGCTCATGCAGAACCCCGAAGCCACGAAGATAGCCATCGTGGCTCATCTTCAGCCCGTCACGTCCGTCCTCGGTTTCCGCCCGCTCGACAGTAACGTTCTCTACGGTTTCCGTCATCCGGTGGCCGAGAAACTCCGACGTCGAGAAGCGGCTGGAGGAGGTATCGTTGAGCGTCACCGTCGAATGCGTGGCGGTGGTACGCGCCATCTGCACGTAACGGCGGCCTGCGAATTTCGGAGACCCGGAATTGACAATGAAACGATATCGTCCCGACGACATTTCGAACGAAAGGCATCCGGCATGCGCCGTGCGCGACAGCTCGCCGGTTGGCGGCGATCCGGTATCGGCGATCACGACCGTCTTTCCCGCAGCAAGCCGCTGGTACCGGGAATGCGGCATTGCCTTGAACGGCTGGCCCGCCGTCTCATCGTAGCGCAGCACGGACATCAGCTCGTTGGCGAGCGTTGACGTTGCACCATTGAAGAGCGCCAGATCGCCATCCTGATGCCGGAAGAAGCGAAGCGCCGGATACATCCGATCGATGCCTGAAATCAGCTTCTGCGGCAGATCGTGACCAAGATTGACATAGGTCTGACGCAGCGGCAGCAGGTCTAGCAGCAGCTCAAGACCGGCGCGCGGATTGCGCGATATGTGGCCACCGTCAGGAAGGATCTGCAGATCGAACTCGTTATCGAGCGCCAGTGCGGCCTTCCGCAGCGGGCCTGCCCGCGTCGGCATGGCGATAGACGCCATCGCGAGGGCGATCCGCAGCCGGAACAGAACCTCACCCGCCGGCGCATAAGGCGCCATCCTACGTAGGAAACGCACCTGAAAAGCCAGCGAACGCATGAACCGGCGATAAAAACCGCGGTCGGCATTCTGCAGGACGACGGGTGAATGCGAGAGCCAGGCGATGACGCGCTGCGCCGTCACGTCGATTTCCCAGGCAACGCCTTCGATCCGGCCGGAATGCAGCGACAGCCAGCTATCAACGATCGAACGGGCGATCAGCGACGCGCGCTCGCTCTTGTAGGCCCGCATGTGGCGCAGCCATCCGAAACCATGCAGCCGGTTGGCGAAGGCGCGTGAAGGCAGCGTGAAGGTGAAGGGCGACTTGCCGTTGGTCTCGAGAAGGCGGCTCGCGAGCGGAAAGCGCCCGTTCATGATCTCGTCGGCAACGTGGGAATCGATTGCCCGCAAATCCGTCGGCGCGACAATCAGGCGTTCGGGCGCCTGGATGGTATGGCGGAAGAGGCGCAGGCGCACCAAGGCGGCACGGCGCGACAAGCGCCGCCAAGCCTCCCGAACATACAAAGTCGAAAAACGCCCGCCGGATTGCATATTTATTTTCTATTGACCCTCGTTATTAAGAATAGGTGAACGAGAGCAGCTTTCACCGGTAAGGCTGCATTAATTTGTGACAAGGATGAAATATAAGAGACCGTCTTGCAATCAGGCAACACGTCGCAACATCGCGGCGTAGAAGCCGTCGAGGCCGGACGCGACGCCACCGGCCATCGGCAGCATCACCGGCGTGGTTCTGAAATCGCCAACCGGGCTGATCGCCTGTTCGAGACCCGGCCACGCCGCCGGATCGATCGGCACCCTCGCCACACCGGGCATATCGGCAAGCACGCGCGCAACAACGTCTTCGCCTTCGGCAGGATCGAGCGAGCAATTCGAAAACACGATAACGCCATTGGGCTTCAACAGCGTCAGCGCGTGCCTCAGCAACCGCTCCTGAACACCGGCAAGCTTGCTGATCTCTTCGGCCCCCTTCGTCCAAAGCACATCGGGGTGACGACGCGTCGTACCAGTCGAGGAGCAGGGCGCATCAAGCAGGATCGCGTCGAAACCCTCATCCGGCTGAAATTTGGTCAAGTCGGTCGCAAGGGTCTCAGCCTGCAGCCCTAGACGCGCGAGATTGGAGCGCAGACGCTTCAGCCGGCTCTCCGATTGGTCGATCGCGGTGACATCGCCACCCGCAAGAATAAGCTGGGCCGTCTTGCCACCGGGAGCAGCGCAGAGATCGGCAACGCGCTTGCCTGTCAGATCACCGAACAGCTTTGCCGGGATGCTGGCGGCGGCGTCCTGCACCCACCATTCACCATCCTCGAAGCCTTCCAGAGACGGAATGCTGCCATCGAAGGCCGCGAGACGAACGCCGCCCGTCGGCAGCACCGCGCCGTTCAGCCGCGCCGCCCAACCCGCAGCATCCGATTTGACGGTCAGATCGATTGCGGCAGGTTCCAGCTGCGATTCCGAGATCGCCAGCGCCGCATCCTTGCCATAGGCCTTCCTGAGCCGCGCCAAGAACCAGTCGGGCATTGCCGGGACATCGGCGACGGAAGCGAGAATTTCCTCCTTCTCGCGGCCGATACGGCGGAGAATGGCATTGACCAGCTTGGCAAAGCGGCGGTTGCGGGGATCACCGTTCGCCTGCTCGACGGCGAGATCGACCGCCGAATGGTCGGGCACGTCAAGATAGAGGATCTGCGCCGCGCCAACGGCAAGAACGTGATGCAGCGCCCGCGCGCCCTCCGGAAGCGGCGTATCGAGAAGCGAAGCGATGGCCGCATCGATCCGCGGCATATGCCTCAGCGCGCTGTTCAGAATGGCACGAACCAGCGCGCGATCGTTTTCACCGAGCGCCTTGTAGGCAGGATTGCCGTTCTCATGGTCGAGCGCGCCATCGAGCGGCAGCTTCTTGTCGACGACGGCCGCCAGAATCTTGACCGCGGCCGACCGCGCCTGCAGGCCGGGCTTGGCGGGGGCACGTTCCGAATGGCTGCTGCTGTTTTTGAAGGGCTTCTTGCCGTTTGAATTCAAGACCACGGACCTTTTGGCGGTTGCGAACCACCGCGGCCAACACCGGTATCCGGAACCGAACGCGATTTCCGCGACGGATTAGCAGTCCGCACGGGTGGCGTCGAGATATTGATGCCGCCAGCCGCCATTTCCCGCAGTGCCGCAATGCGGTTCTCCGTGTTCGGATGGGTCGAGAATAGATTGTCCATACGCTCGCCGGAGAGTGGATTGATGATGAACATATGCGCGGTCGCCGGATTGCGCTCGGCATCGTAGTTCGGAACCTGCGCCGCACCGCGGGCAATCTTGCCGAGAGCGGAAGCAAGCCAAAGCGGATTGCCGCAGATCTCCGCGCCGCGCCGGTCAGCCGAATATTCGCGCGTCCGGCTGATCGCCATCTGCACCAGCATCGCCGCCAGCGGTGCAACGATCATGGCGGCCAAGACACCGATGAAGCCGAGCGGATTGTTGTTGTTCTCGCGATTTCCGCCGAAGAAGAAGGCAAAGTTGCCAAGCATCGAGATCGCACCGGCGAGCGTCGCAGTGATCGTCATCGTCAGCGTGTCGCGGTTCTGGACGTGGGCGAGCTCATGCGCCATGACACCGGCGACCTCTTCCGGCGACAGGGCCTGCAGCAGCCCGGTGGAGGCGGCAACCGCCGCATTCTCGGGATTGCGACCGGTCGCAAAGGCGTTCGGCTGCGGATTGTCGTAGAGATAAACCTTCGGCATCGGCAGACCGGCATTCTGCGCCAGACCCCGGACGATCCGGTAGAACTCCGGCGCGTTACGCTCATCGACCTGCTGCGCCCGGTAAGCCGACAGAACCATGTTGCCGGAATTCCAATAGGAGAAAAAGTTCATGCCCGCCGCAATCAGGAAGGCGATCATCATGCCGCCACGGCCGCCGATCAGAAATCCGACAAACATGAACAGGGCCGTCATGAAGGCAAGCAACATGGCAGTGCGAACGAGGTTCATCGAGGTCTCCGTCTCCTATGATCGGTATTGAGGGTTCCAATCGGCGCCCCAGCGCACTATGATTTGGTTATTCGCCCGCCATTTTCAATGTTTTCCGGCAGGAGAGCGCCATGCAGTCAGCCGACAACGACAATACCGAAAGCCAAGCCGCGGACAGCACCGCGCCACGCAAGGTATTGTCGCCTGCCGCCAAGCGGGCGCTGGCCGAAGCAGAGGAACGCCGGCGCAACGCCGCCCCGCTGGAATTGCCGCCAGAGATCGGCGGCCGCGGCGGCGCCGAGCCTGCACGCTTCGGCGATTACGAGATCAACGGCCGCGCCATCGATTTCTAAGTAAATATTCCTATTGACTGCGTCAGAAAATCGGAATTTATTCCTTGAATGAGGAAGCTGATCCCGATTATTTTTGGCCTATGCCTGATCCCGGCTTCAGGCGCGGGCGGCGAAAAGGTTGCCGGTCCTGTCGCGGCCGAGATCATCAGGGTCATCGACGGCGATACGATACTGATGGAAGCGACGCCATGGCCGCAACAGCGGATCGAGGTTTATGTCCGCATCCGCGGCATCGACACCCCTGAAATCAAGTCGAAATGTCCGGCCGTCAGGCGCGCGGCGGAAGAAGCGCGTCTTGCGCTGGATGCGATGGCAGCCGCTTCACCGCATGTGCTGCTGACCAATATCAGCGGCGATAAATATTTCGGCCGGATCGTCGCCGATATTTTGTTCGAAGATGGGCGGAATCCGACTCACGAAATGATGGAAGGCGGTTTGGCCACTGGCTACGATGGCGAGCATAAGCCGCGTATCGCCTGTACCAGCAACGATTGAAAAAGCCGCCCCGCGTGAGCGGAGCGGCTTTGAAGCGTCAGGCGCTCGCCTTGTTCTGCCGGTTGGCGATCAGATCATCGACGACGGCAGGATCGGCAAGCGTCGAGGTATCGCCCAATGCGCCGAAATCATCCTCAGCGATCTTGCGCAGGATGCGGCGCATGATCTTTCCGGAACGGGTTTTTGGCAGGCCGGGTGCAAACTGGATTTTGTCCGGCGAGGCGATCGGGCCGATTTCGGTGCGGACATGCTTGACCAGCTGCTGGCGCAGCTCGTCGGTACCCTCATTGCCGGCCATCAGCGTGACGTAGCAATAGATGCCCTGGCCCTTGATCGCATGCGGATAGCCGACAACCGCTGCTTCCGAAACGAGATTATGGGAAACCAGAGCCGATTCCACCTCCGCCGTTCCGAGGCGGTGGCCGGAGACGTTCAGCACGTCATCGACGCGTCCGGTGATCCAGTAGTAGCCGTCCTCATCACGGCGGCAGCCGTCACCGGTGAAATACTTGCCCTTGTAGGTCGAGAAGTAGGTCTGGATGAAGCGCTCGTGGTCGCCATAGACGGTGCGCATCTGGCCCGGCCAGCTATCGGTGATGCAGAGATTACCATCAGCCGCACCTTCGAGAACCTTGCCTTCATTGTCCACCAGCTGCGGCTTGACGCCGAAGAACGGCACCGTTGCCGAACCCGGCTTGAGGTCGATCGCGCCCGGCAGCGGCGTGATCATGTGACCGCCGGTTTCCGTCTGCCACCAGGTATCGATGACGGGGCAACGCTTGTCGCCGACCACATTGTAATACCATTCCCAGGCTTCGGGATTGATCGGCTCGCCTACGGTTCCAAGCAGGCGCAGCGAGGAGCGCGAAGAGCGCGTCACGAACTCGTCGCCGGCGCCCATCAGCGAGCGGATCGCCGTCGGCGCCGTGTAGAAGATGTTGACCTTGTGCTTGTCGATGACTTCCCAGAAACGTCCCTGATCCGGGAAATTCGGCACGCCCTCGAACATCAGCGTCGTCGCACAGTTCGCAAGCGGACCGTAGACGATATAGGAGTGGCCGGTAACCCAGCCGACATCGGCCGTGCACCAGTAGATATCGCCGGGGTGATAATCGAAGACATACTCATGCGTCATCGACGCATAGACGAGATAGCCGCCCGTCGTGTGCAGCACGCCCTTCGGCTTGCCCGTCGAGCCCGACGTATAGAGGATGAACAGCGGGTCTTCCGCCTTCATCTTCACCGGCGGGCATTCCGCCTTCACGGTGGCAACTTCCTGGTGGTACCAGAGGTCGCGGCCCGGCGCCCAGCCGGTCTTGCCGCCGGTGCGGCGAACGACGAGAACCTTGTCGACGATGACGTGCTGCTTGGCTGCGATATGGATCGCCGTATCGGTGTTTTCCTTGAGCGGCACCGGCTTTCCACCACGCACGCCCTCGTCACAGGTGATGACGAAAGTCGATTCACAGTCGACGATGCGGCCGGCCAGCGCTTCCGGCGAGAAGCCGCCGAAGACGACCGAATGCACGGCACCGATGCGCGAACAGGCGAGCATCGCGTAAGCCGCTTCCGGGATCATCGGCATGTAGATGGTAACGCGATCGCCCTTCTTGACGCCGTGCTTCTTCAGCACATTCGCCAAACGGCAGACACGCTCGTAGAGCTCGTTATAGGTGATCTTCTTGTCGACATAGGGATTGTCGCCTTCGAAGATGATGGCAGTCTGGTTGCCATGTGTCTTCAGGTGGCGGTCGATACAGTTATAGGAGACATTGGTCTGTCCGTCTTCGAACCACTTGATCGAAACCTTGCCGGTGAATGAGGTGTTCTTGACCTTGGTGTAGGGCTTGAACCAGTCGATCCGTTTGCCATGCTTGCCCCAGAATTTGTCGGGGTTTTCGACACTCTCTTCATACCACTTTTCGTATTTTGCCTTGTCGATCAGGGCATGGCTCTTCACCGGTTTGCTAACCGGATAGATCTTTTCCGACATGGAAACTCCTCCTCACACGGGCACCGGTTTCGCCGCTTCAAGCGGCGCCCGGGACTCAATTCAGGGCATTCATAGCAGGTCAAAACGGCCCGGCAATTAGACAAAGGTCATTTCAATCCACATCAATTGCAATTCTGTGTCACTCCGGTTATATACCGCGCATATTTTCCCGGAAATTGTGGTGACAATCCACGGACCGCGACACCGGCGCGGACGACAGAAGGACTATATCCATGGCTCAACAACTGCTTATGCCGAAAGCGACCGCCATCTGGCTGGTTGACAACACGGCGCTGTCTTTCGACCAGATCGCACAGTTCTGCAAGCTTCACCCGCTGGAAGTGAAGGCAATTGCCGACGGTGAAGCCGCACAAGGCATCAAGGGCCTGGATCCGATCTCGACCGGCCAGCTTTCCCGCGACGAAATAGCGCGCGCCGAAGCTAACCCGAACCACAAGCTGAAGCTTTCGGAGCCGAAGGTTCGCGTGCCGGAATCCAAGCGCCGCGGTCCGCGCTATACGCCGGTTTCCAAGCGCCAGGATCGCCCGAACGCCATTCTCTGGCTGGTTCGCAATCATCCGGAACTGAAGGACGCCCAGATTTCGCGCCTCGTCGGCACCACCAAATCGACGATCGAGCAGATCCGCGAACGCACCCACTGGAATGCAGCGAACTTGACGCCGATGGATCCGGTCACGCTCGGCCTCTGCAGCCAGATCGACCTCGACATGGAAGTCGAAAAGGCATCGAAGGGCCGTCCGCTGCCGACCGCCGCTGAACTTGGCGCGACCCTGCAGTCTGCCCAGGAAACTGAGCGTCTGACGCCGAGCTTCGAGCGCGAAGAAGAGCCTGAAATCGACGCCGATGCCGTATTTGCCAAGCTGAAGTCGCTGAAGTCCACGACAAACGATGAGGACGAAGACGATCGTTTCTGATCGCCGCTTCTCGTAAATGCAAAAACCCGCCGGATCGCTCCGGCGGGTTTTTTGTTGGCCGCTTTTCCGGGCTTAGCTGCGGAAGAGCGAGAGGATGTTCTGCGAAGCGGAGTTGGCGATCGACAGCGACTGGATGGCGAGCTGCTGCTGCGTTTGCAGCGCCGTCAATTTCGACGATTCCTCTTCCATGTTCGCATCGACAAGTCGCCCGACACCCGATTCGATCGAGTCGCTGAGCGTTGAGACGAAATTCTCCTGCAGCTGAATACGCGTCGAAATCGAACCCAACTGCGAGCCGGCGCTGGTCATCGCCTTGAGTGCGTTCTCGACATTATTCAGTGCGAGCGCAATATCGTCGGAAGACAGTTTGCTGATGTCCATCGCGTATACCGAACCGACCGAGCCGTTGGACGTGCCGAGGATGCCCGTCGAAGTATCGATGATGCCGCCGGTGGAGGTGCCGAACAGCACGTTGCCCATCGAACCGCTATCGAGAACGTAATCGGTCATCTTGACCGAAATGCCATTCGAGCCGTCGCGAACGAAGGTGGAGACGACGCTCTTTGTGCCGTCGCCGGCAACCCAGTTCTCGCCCGAGAAGGAAGCGGATTCGGAGATGCTCTTCAGCTGCGCCTGCAACTGGGTGATTTCTTCCTGGATCTTCGATTTGTCGACGCCCTTTTCAGTCGCGGCGACGATCTTCGCCTTGATTTCGCTGACGACGTCGATCGCGCTGTCCATGGCGGAATAGGCCGTATCGACCTTTGCCGCGCCAAGACCCAGCGCGTCGGAAACGGCCGAGAGAGCCTTGTTATCGGATTTCATGGTCGTGGCAATCGACCAGTATGCCGCGTTGTCAGCGGCCTTGGCGACACGCAGACCGGAGGAGACATGCGCCTGAGTGGTCTGGAGACTCTGGTTTACGTTACGCAGCGTCTGAAGGGCTGACATTGCAGCCGTGTTTGTCAGGATGCTTGACATCGCTTTTTCCACTTCTCTTGAAAATGAAGGAGCATTCCGGCAATGGCCGGCTGGGGCGGTGCTTCATGCTTCACCTGCAATCAGGTGTCCGTTGAGTGGAAGCTAATGAGAACATGGTTAACAACTCGTCAACGACGGTCATAACTCGTCAATGATTGTTACCGAATAGGAAATTTTCTATATAATCGGGGAACCTAACCCCTTGCGCCGCAGGGCTTCTGCGACCTCGTCCAGAATGGCCGGATCGTCAATTGTTGCAGGCATTTTCCACGGTATGCCGTCTGCGATCTTCTGCATCGTCCCGCGTAAGATCTTTCCGGAGCGCGTTTTCGGTAACCTTTCGACAGTAATCGCTGTCTTGAAGGCAGCAACCGGACCTATCTCGTCGCGAATCATCTTAACGATTTCCGATTCGATCTCCGGTGATTCGCGCAGCACACCTTTCTTCAGCACAAGAAACCCGCAGGGCACCTGACCCTTCAGCGAATCAGAAATGCCGACGACGGCGCATTCCGCGACATCCGGATGCTTGGCACAGATCTCTTCCATCGCCCCGGTCGACAGACGATGCCCGGCGCAATTGATGATGTCATCGGTCCGGGCCATGATGAACAGATAGCCGTCCTCATCGATATAGCCGGCGTCGGCCGTCTTGTAGTGACCCGGAAACTCATCGAGATAGGCAACTCGAAATCTCGAGTCCGCCTGCCATAGCGTTGGAAGGCAACCCGGCGGCAGTGGCAGCTTGATGGCAATGTTGCCGAGTGTGCCCGCCGCAACCGGATGCCCCGCGTCATCAAGCACGCGGACATCATATCCAGGCATCGGCACAGATGGTGACCCGTGCTTCACCGGCAGTTTGCCGAGCCCCAGGGGATTGGCCGCAATCGGCCATCCGGTCTCGGTTTGCCACCAGTGATCGATGACCGGCACACCGAGTGTTAGCTCTGCCCATTTCAGAGTTTCCGGATCGGCCCGCTCCCCGGCAAGGAAAAGCGCCCGGAACTTCGATCTCGGATAGCGGCCGGCAAGCTCGCCATCTGGGTCTTCCCGGCGAATCGCCCGAAAAGCGGTCGGGGCAGTGAAGAGGACGCGGACATCGTAATCCGAGACGACCCGCCAGAAAGCGCCTGCATCCGGCGTGCCGACGGGTTTACCCTCGTAGATCACAGTCGTGACACCTGAGAGCAGCGGTGCATAAACGATATAGGAGTGCCCGACGACCCAGCCGATATCCGATGCCGTCCAGAACACGTCACCGGGATTCAGCCCGTAGATGTTCACCATCGACCAGTGCAAGGCAACCATGTGCCCGCCATTATCGCGAACGACGCCCTTCGGCTGTCCTGTCGTTCCCGATGTATAGAGAATGTACAGCGGATCAGTTGCCAGCACCGGCGTGCATTCAACTGCAGTCCCGCGTCGTTGACCGACCGCCACCTCGAAATCAAGGTCGCGCCCATGCAGCAATTCCGCAGTAAGCTCAGGCCGTTGCAACACCAGGCAATGCTCCGGCTTCGCCTTGCATACTGCGAGAGCCTGATCGACGAGCGGTTTATAGGCGACGACTCGGCCCGGCTCGAGGCCGCAGCTCGCGGTAATCACCAGCTTGGCACCGCAATCATCGATTCGGGATGCGAGTTCGTTTGCAGCAAAACCGCCAAAGACCACCGAATGCACGGCGCCGAGACGGGCGCAGGCAAGCATCGAAAAGATCGCCTCCGGCACCATCGGCATATAGAGGATCACCCGATCACCCTTGGCGATGCCGAGATCGCGCAGCGTCGCGGCAATCGCCTGTACCTCTTCCAGCACCTGAGCATATGTGTAGCGCGCCCTGGCGCCGTTCATCGCGCTGTCGAAAATGACGGCCGTCTCGTTGCCCCGGCCTGCCTCTACGTGCCTGTCGAGGCAATTGAAGCAGGTATTGGTCTCACCGCCCACAAACCAGCGGCCATAGACCTCGTCTTCTGGAGCGAAAATCTGCTTCGGCTCAACGAACCAGTCGATCGCCTGGGCAGCATCCCGCCAGAAGCGTTCAGGATCGTCTTTCCAGCCGGTATAGACGTCGTGATACAGGCTCTGCATCTGCTCCTCCCCAGGATATGCAAGCGATGACGCCAATCTAGGGGAGGGAGAGAGGAACAGGAAGCCCGACGAAAGGCGGTTCTATCGCGTACCGAAGATCGCCGAACCGACCCGAACGCTGGTTGCCCCGAAAGCGACGGCCGTCTCGTAATCGCCGGACATACCCATCGACAACTTCTCGAGGCCGCAGGTCTTTGCAAGTTTGGCGAGGAGGGCAAAATGCGGACCCGGATTTTCTTCTGCCGGCGGAATGCACATCAACCCCTCAATGGCGAGCCCAAGTTCGCCACGGCAGAGATCGACAAAAGCCGCAGTGTCATCAGGCGCAATCCCGGCTTTTTGCGGCTCAAGCCCGGTATTGACCTGGACATAGAGGCGAACCGTCTTGCCCTGCCGCTTCATCGCATCGGCGAGTGCGCGGGCGATCTTTTCCCGATCGACAGTCTCGATGACATCGAACAGTGCAACGGCATCATGAGCCTTGTTGGATTGCAACGGACCGATCAGGTGGAGCTCGATCCCCGCCGTTTCGCTCTTCAGCTCCGGCCATTTGCCTTGGCTTTCCTGCACGCGGTTTTCACCGAAGACCAGTTGGCCGGCCGCAATCGCCGGCCGGATCGCCTCCGCGTCGAAGGTTTTCGAGACGGCTACGAGCTGCACCGCACCCTCAGGGCGCTTCGACTGCTTCGCTGCTTCCGCAATGCGCAAGCGCACCTCGTTCAGGCGCTCTTGAAGTTCCATCGCCGATCTCCGACATGATGCTGCGAGAATACTGGCAATGCACTAACTGCGGCATGCGTGATTGCCAAGACCCACCCGGCCGAAAACACCTTTTCCGGCGCTTTGCCGGACACTTGCTGTACCCTCAAAACTTGACGCTACGGTGGTTTCGTGGTGAAGGTCACCACCAACTTCCCCTGATTTTCCGGAAATTTGAATACTATGGCTACCGAACGTTATAATCCGCGCGACGCCGAGCCTCGCTGGCAGCAAAAATGGAACGAGGCAAAGGTCTTCGAGACCGATAATGCCGATCCGCGCGAGAAATACTACGTCCTCGAAATGTTTCCCTATCCATCGGGCCGCATCCACATGGGCCACGTTCGCAATTATGCCATGGGCGACGTGGTTGCCCGCTACAAGCGCGCCCGTGGATACAACGTTCTGCACCCGATGGGCTGGGACGCCTTCGGCATGCCTGCCGAAAATGCCGCCATGGAACGTGGCGTTCATCCCGCGTCCTGGACCTATCAGAACATCGGTTCGATGAAGGCGCAGCTGAAGGCCATGGGCCTGTCGCTGGATTGGAGCCGCGAATTCGCGACCTGCGACGTCGAATACTATCAGCATCAGCAGCATCTCTTCGTGGACTTCCTCGAAAAGGGTCTGGTTTACCGCAAGCAGTCCAAGGTCAATTGGGATCCGGTCGATAATACCGTTCTGGCAAACGAACAGGTCATCGACGGCCGCGGCTGGCGCTCTGGTGCGCTCGTCGAGCAGCGCGAACTGACACAATGGTTCTTCAAGATCACAGACTTCAGCCAGGACCTGCTGGACGCGCTCGATACGCTGGATCAGTGGCCGGAGAAGGTTCGTCTGATGCAGAAAAACTGGATCGGCCGGTCGGAAGGCCTGACGATCCGTTGGGAAATCGTACCCGAGACCGCACCGGCCGGTGAATCCGAGGTCACTGTTTATACCACGCGCCCGGATACCCTCTTCGGCGCATCCTTCCTAGCGATTGCCGCCGACCATCCGCTGGCGAAGGAAGCGGCAGCAAAGAATGCTGATATCGACGCTTTCTGCGAGGAATGCCGCCGCGCCGGCACGTCTCTCGCAGCACTGGAGACTGCAGAAAAGAAGGGCATCGACACCGGAATCCGCGTCCGGCATCCGCTGGATGCGTCCTGGGAATTGCCTGTGTACGTCGCAAACTTCGTGCTGATGGACTACGGCACCGGTGCCATCTTCGGCTGCCCTTCCGGCGACCAGCGCGACCTCGATTTTGCGCGCAAGTACAGCCTCTCGGTCGTGCCCGTCGTCATGCCCAGGGACGGTGACGCTTCCAGCTTCACGGTTGGCGATGTCGCATATGACGGCGACGGCGTGATGATTAACTCCCGCTTCCTCGACGGCAAGTCTACGACCGAAGCCTTCGATATCGTGGCGGAAAAGCTGTCTTCGACGCAGATCGGTGGCGCAGCGCAAGGAGAGCGAAAGGTCAATTTCCGCCTTCGCGACTGGGGGATCTCCCGCCAGCGCTACTGGGGCTGCCCGATCCCGGTCATCCATTGTGAAGACTGCGGCGTCGTGCCGGTGCCGAAGAAGGATCTGCCGGTTCAGCTGCCGTCCGATGTCACCTTCGACCAGCCCGGCAACCCGCTGGACCGTCATCCGACCTGGCGTCACGTCGCCTGCCCGCATTGCGGCAAGGATGCCCGGCGAGAGACGGACACGATGGACACCTTCGTCGATTCCAGCTGGTATTTCACACGCTTCACCGCGCCGTGGGAAAAGCAGCCGACCGATCCCGCAGCAGCCAATCGCTGGCTGCCGGTCGATCAGTATATCGGCGGCATCGAACACGCGATCCTGCATCTGCTCTATTCGCGCTTCTTCACCCGCGCCATGCGCGAGACGGGCCACGTTGATGTGAAGGAGCCCTTCAAGGGCCTCTTCACGCAGGGCATGGTCGTGCATGAAACCTATCGCCGCGGGACCGGCTCTCATGGCGAATGGGTGGCGCCCGCGGATATCCGGATCGAAGAGGTTGATGGCACCCGCCGCGCCTTCCTTCTTGAGGGCGGCGACGAGGTATCGATCGGCTCTATCGAGAAGATGTCCAAGTCGAAGAAGAACGTCGTCGATCCTGATGACATCATCGCCTCCTACGGCGCTGACACTGCACGCTTCTTCGTGTTGTCGGATTCGCCGCCGGAGCGCGACGTGATCTGGTCGGAGGCCGGTGTCGAAGGTGCGCACCGCTTCACCCAGCGCCTGTGGCGGCTGATTTCGGAGGCAGCTGAAATTCTTGCTGCCGTACCAGCGACTCCGGCTAAGGAAGGCGAAGCGCTGGCGATCTCGCAGGCTGCTCACAAGACGCTGAAAGCCGTCCAGAACGACTATGACAAGCTGTGGTTCAACAAGGCAGTCGCCCGCATTTACGAGCTGGTGAACGCCATTGCCTCGCCACTGACCAAGGTTGCCGCCGGTGAAGGCGACGCCGCCTATCGATCGGCCGTGCGCGAAGCCGCACAGATCGTCGTGCAGCTGGTTGCGCCGATGACCCCGCATCTTGCAGAAGAATGCTGGGCGGCACTTGGCAATACCGGCCTGTTGGCGCAGGCGGTGTGGCCGGCCTATGACGAAGCGCTGACGACCGAGAACGACGTGATTTTGCCGGTGCAGATCAACGGCAAGAAGCGCGCCGAATTGACAATTTCTCGCGACGCGGATCAGAATGCCGTAACCGAAGCCGTTCTGGCTCTCGATGCGGTTATCAGTGCCTTGAATGGCCAGGCGCCGAAGAAAATTATCGTGGTTCCACAAAGGATTGTGAACATTGTCGTCTGATTTCGCTTCGAAACTCGGCCGCCGTGCCGCACTCGGCCTCATCATTGCATCGGCAGCTTTGCTTGGCTCCTGCCAGGTCCGTCCGCTCTACTCGGAATCATCGGGCGTGGCAGGAAAACTCTCGTCGGTCGGCTTTTCCGAGGCGACATCGCGGGTCGAACAGGAAGTGCGCAACCGGCTGATTTTCATCGCCGGCCGCGGCGCCGGCGAGGCGGAGAATCCGGAGTATGAAGTCGAGATCCACGTTCGTTCGAACGTGACCGATACCCTGCTGGTGAAGTCTTCGGATACGTCCCAGGCAGGACGCGTCACAGTCAGCGTCGATTACACGCTCCGTTCAAACAAGGACACGCAGGTGATCAAGGCCGGCAACCGTTACGCCACGGCCCTGCTCGACTATCCGGGACAGGAATTCGCCAAACAGCGTGCTGTCCGCGACGCAGAAAACCGTGCGGCGCGTGAGGCCGCAGAATTCGTAAGTCTCGATATCGCCGCCGCACTCGGCCGCTGAGGAGAGAGCAGTGGCGGAGATCAAGTCCCACGAGTTTGAAGGTTTCCTTCAACGCTCCGCCACGATCTATCGGCTTTTCGTCATCTACGGCCCGGATCGCGGCCTGGTGTCTGAACGCGCGTCGCAGATTGCCGCCAAAACGGGTGTCGCTCTCGACGATCCCTTTTCGCTGATCAAACTGGATATTGGCGACCTGCAGAAGGACCCCGGCCGCCTGATCGACGAGGCCGGATCTA
Organism: Rhizobium sp. 01N424; assembly: GCF_056399485.1. Lineage (NCBI taxonomy): Bacteria > Pseudomonadati > Pseudomonadota > Alphaproteobacteria > Hyphomicrobiales > Rhizobiaceae > Rhizobium > Rhizobium sp. 01N424. Next base: position 69,651 of record NZ_JBFTRK010000003.1, on the reverse strand, counting down.
TCGGTCTTTTCGGCGGTCAGAAACTGATCTGGATCCGCGGCGCAGCGAACGAGAAGTATCTTGTCGATTCGCTCCAGCAACTTTCCGAAAAACCGCTGGAGGGAACCTCTGTCATCATCGAAGCCGGCGACCTGAAGAAAGGTGCCTTGCTTCGCAAAATCGCCGAAACAGCGCGCAGTGTTGCGACGATACCCTGCTACGCAGACGACGCGCGCGCCCTTAACGCCCTGATCGACAACGAGCTCGCAGCAGAAGGCCTGCGCGTCACCACGGCGGCCCGGCAGGCACTCGTTGAGCTCATTGGCGGAGATCGTATCGCTTCGCGCAACGAAGTCCGCAAGCTGGCGCTCTATTGCCGCGGCATGGAGACGGTGGAAGAACATCACGTCAACGAGATCATCGGGGACGCCAGTGCCGTCTCCGTCGATGACGCGGTCGATGCGATCCTGAGCGGAAACACATCGACTTTCCTGCATGCGATGCAGAAGATCACAGCTTCAAAGACCGCGATCTTTCTCGTCATTCAGGCATGTCTGAAGCAGTTTCAGCTGCTCGACACCATGCGTGCGGAAATGGATGAGAAACGGCTTCCACCCGGTCAGGTGATGCAAACGCTAGGACGTCACCTGCATTTCCGCCGCAAACCGATTATCGAGCAAGCATTGCGGACCTGGTCGGCGGACGCCATTGCGCGCGAGACGGGCCGCTTGCAGGCCGCCATTCTGCAGACACGCAGACGGCAAAGCCTGGAAGACAGTATTGCCCTTCAAACCCTGCTGTCTACAACACTGCAATCAGGCCGAAGGGCCTGATCAACGGCGCTCCAGCAGCCTGCATATTTCTTCCAGTTGTTCGAGCGACTTGTAGGCAATCTTGATTTGGCCGCCGGATGCCTTGTGATTGATCGTCACGTCAAGCCCCAGCGTGTCGGAGAGCGTTCGCTCCAGAGCAATCGTGTCCGAATCCTTCTGATCAAGCCGCGGACCACTGTTCTTCGGCTCCGACTGCGCCTTGATGTCGTTTTGCGCCAGGCGTTCTGCATCGCGCACCGACATGCCCTTGGCAACGATCGTCTTCGCCAGCAGAGCCGGATCTGATGTCGAGACAAGTGCACGGGCGTGACCGGCGGACAGGCTGCCTGCGGCAAGAAGGTCACGAACGGGATCCGGCAGCTTCAACAGCCGCAACGAATTTGCCACATGGCTGCGGCTCTTGCCGATGATCTCGCCAAGATCATTCTGTGTATATCCGTATTCGGCAATCAGCTGCTCATAGCCGAGCGCTTCTTCAAGTGCATTGAGATCGGAACGTTGAACGTTCTCAACGATCGCAATCTCCAGCGCGGTCTTATCGTCAACATCGCGCACCAGCACCGGGATTTCCACCAGCCCGGCAAGCTGCGCGGCGCGCCAGCGTCTTTCGCCGGCTATAATCTCAAACCGGCCTTCGGTGGATGTGCGAACAACGATCGGCTGAACGATGCCATGCTGCCGGATGGAGCTCGCGAGATCGTGAAGCTCGCTATCATCGAAGAAACGCCGTGGGTTGCGCGGGTTGCGGCTGACAAATTCGATTGGAATCAACCGGTCAGCGCTCACATTCGGCTTTTCACCCTCGACAGGCAACGGCTGATCCATTTCGCCGATAAGGGCTGCAAGACCGCGCCCCAGACGGCGCTTTGAGACATCGTCGTTCATCGTCTGATACTCGCTTTACAATTCACGCCGCGAGGCGTTGGCGTTCGCGCTGGATAACCTCCGACGCGAGCTGCAGATAAGCCTGACTGCCGGCACATTTCAGATCATAGAGGATCGCCGGCTTTCCGTAAGATGGCGCCTCAGAAACGCGAACATTCCTCGGAATCAACGTGTGGTATACCTTATCACCCAGATGCGTCCGGACGTCGTTGACAACCTGCTGCGCCAGATTGTTTCGGGCATCAAACATTGTCAGGACGATACCCTGAATGTCGAGCCGCGGATTGACCGTGCGGCGAACCTGATCGACAGTTTCCAATAGCTGGCTGAGACCTTCAAGCGCAAAGAATTCGCATTGAAGCGGCACAAGCACCGAATGTGCCGCAGCCATCGCATTCATCGTCAACAGGTTGAACGACGGCGGGCAATCAAGAATTATATATGAGAAATCAAAAGCTTCCTCGGATGCGAGAGCCTTCTTCAGCTTAAAGACCCGATCCGATTGCTGTGCAATCTCCATCTCGATACCAAGAAGATCCATGGTCGATGGCACAATGAACAAGTTCGGAACTGCCGTCTGCTGCGCAGTTTCGCGAACTCCGGCTTCGCCGATAAGGAGATCATAGGACGAGACCAGCCGGCTCTTCCGATCAATACCAAGTCCGGTGCTGGCATTTCCCTGGGGATCCAGATCGACGATCAGGACGCGCTCACCGATCGYGGCGAGGGCGGTAGCGAGATTGATCGCCGTTGTCGTCTTGCCGACGCCACCCTTTTGGTTTGCAATGGTGATAATCCGGTTGCGTTCGCCAGCCATCGTTTGATGATCCAAAATCGTTAAACCAAGCGCCGGAGTTCGGAAATCTCAAGAATAATGGAATCCCGCTCGACGACACTGGTATGTTCTACCAGATCGAATTGCCATCGGCCATGCGCTTTCGCAATCTCGCTCTGGTAATCCCGGCCTTTATGGAAGAAAGCCCGACATTTCTCATTCTTCTGCATCCAGGGCAGCGAAAACTCCAGTAACTTGTCGAGATCGGCAAGCGCGCGGCCGGAAATCGCATCGCAATCGCCGACCTCGCGGTAGACATCTTCGATCCGCACGGCATGGACGGAACCCCGCGCACCTGTTTCCCGTAACGCAAGCCGCAAGAATGACGCCTTCTTGTTATTACTCTCCACGAGATGCACCCAGCCGTCCTTCTGTTCCGCGAGGAGGATGGCCGAGATGATACCAGGAAAGCCGCCGCCACTTCCGAGATCCACCCAGACTTTCGCATCGGAGCTCAATTGAAAGATCTGAGCGCTATCGACGATATGCCGATCCCAAGCATCGGCCAAGGTCGACGGTGCAACGAGATTGATGGTCTTTGCCCACTTCTGGAAGAGCTGAAGAAAATGCTCAAGGCGAAACTGTGTTTCACGTGAAACACTTTGACCGTTCAGGTTCATTCGAGGACTCTTTCCGCGTGTATCAGATAGCGCGCGCCATGTCGGCTCGCCGGAGGTGGACAAGCAAGAGTGATATCGCCGCCGGCGTCATACCATCGACTTTCGCCGCCTGAGCGATATTGAAAGGCTGCGCGCGCTTCAGTTTCTGCTTCAGCTCATTGGATAGGCCTGAGAGCACCGAATAGTCGAAGTCTGCCGGTATCGTGCGGTCTTCGTCACGCTTTATGTCCGCAATATCAACGGCTTGCCGCTTCATATACACCGCGTATGACGCCTCGATATCCATCGCCTCGGCCACGTTGGCGGGCAATGACCGAAGCTCCGGCCAGATCGAAGCGAGCTTCTCAGTGTCATGATCCGGATAGGACAGCAGCTCATAGGCCGTGCGGCGCTGGCCATCCTGATTCAGCATCAGCCCGGCTTTGCGAGCCTCGTTCGGTGTTGTCTCCAACGACTGAAGCAGCCTGCGGGCTTCGTCGAGCTCGCCCTTATACGCGTCAAAGCGAACTGATCGCGCCGTCGCTACGCAGCCAATTTTTTGTCCAAGAGGCGTCAAGCGGACGTCGGCATTGTCCGCTCTCAGCGACAGCCGGTACTCCGCTCGCGATGTAAACATGCGATAAGGCTCTGCAACACCGCGCGATGTCAGATCATCAATCATCACGCCAATGTAGGAATTGGTCCGGCTAAGGTAGATCGGATCGCTGCCGCCAGCCAGGCGCGCAGCATTCAGCCCCGCCACCAACCCTTGGGCAGCGGCCTCCTCGTAACCCGTCGTACCGTTGATCTGTCCCGCCAAGAAAAGCCCCGATAGTTTCTTGACTTCCAGTGACGGTGTCAGCTCCCGAGGATCGACGTGGTCATACTCGATGGCATAACCCGGCTGCAGGATCGTCACGGCCTTTAGACCTGGGATCGTACGGATAAACTGATCCTGTATATCGGCGGGCAGGGAAGTCGAAATCCCATTCGGATAAACCGTATGATCGTCGAGGCCTTCAGGCTCGAGAAAAATCTGATGCCCGTCGCGTTCACCAAACTTGACGATCTTATCTTCAATTGACGGGCAGTAGCGCGGGCCGACACCCTCGATCTGCCCGGAATACATCGCAGACTTGCTAATGTTCTCACTGATGATCCGATGCGTTGCCTCGGTCGTACGGGTTACGCCGCAATCGACTTGTGTATTGGTAATTTTGTCGGTCATAAACGAGAACGGCGTCAACTCGTCATCGGCGCCCTGGCGGCCGACACTCGCCCAATCGATGGTGCGGCTATCCAGACGAGCTGGCGTTCCGGTCTTCAAACGCCCGAGCGAAATGCCAAGACGCTGAAGCGTGCCTGATAGGCCCATCGAAGGATCCTCGCCGACGCGGCCGGCGGGAATCTTTGTATCGCCAATGTGGATCAGGCCACGAAGAAAAGTTCCGGTCGTCAGAACAACCGCACGGCATAAAAGAATCCGGCTATCTTTCATGATGACACCGGTAACGGCCCCGTCCGCGGTCGCCAGGTCGAACGCGTCGCCTTCGATGATATCAAGATTGTCGATCGCTTCGATTTCCCGCAGCATCGCTTCGCGATAAAGCTTGCGATCGGCCTGTGTACGGGGGCCCCGGACGGCCGGGCCTTTCTTGCGATTGAGCATGCGGAACTGGATACCAGCTGCATCGGCGACCCGGCCCATGAGCCCGTCAAGCGCATCAACCTCTCGAACAAGGTGTCCCTTGCCAAGGCCACCGATCGCGGGGTTACAGGACATCACCCCGATCGTATCACGCCGGTGGGTAACGAGCGCCGTCTTAGCACCCAGACGCGCAGCGGCGCTTGCAGCCTCTGTTCCGGCATGACCGCCGCCTATGATAATGACATCGTATTTCATGAGCCAAACCAAGTTTGTTTCAGACGTTTCACGTGAAACTCACGCAAGTGACGTTCGTCCGGTGTTTCACGTGAATCATTTTCCAATGCAGAATTCGGAGAAGATCACGTCAAGCAGGTTTTCCACATCCACACGGCCGGTGATGCGGCCAAGGGCATTTGCCGCGATCCGCAACTCTTCAGCCCTCAAATCGAGATCAACAGGGCCATCCGTACGAAGAGATCGCTCAATCGCCGACAAACATTCCGCCAGCGAATCCTTATGGCGGAGCCTGCTCGGCAATGAGAAACTATCTGGCCGGACCATCTGTTCAATCCGGCGGCCAATCATCGACCGAAGCTCTTGAAGCCCGGCACCGGTCTGAACGGAGATTGAAAAATCAAGCTCGTTCCTAGCCGGCACCAGGTCTGCCTTCGTCCCCACGGTCAAGACGCGCGGATCAGCAGGTGTTGAAACCGCGGCACCAACAGATAGGTCATGCAGATACAGCACCAGATCGGCCTCGGCAACCATGTTCTCGGCGCGGCGAATGCCCTCACGCTCGACGAGCTCGTCTGTCTCTCTCAAACCCGCCGTATCATAGAGCTTCACAAGATATCCGCCGATATCGAGATCGACTTGCAGCACGTCCCGGGTCGTGCCCGCGACATCCGTGACGATCGCCAGATCGCGCTGCGCCAGCGCATTCATCAAAGACGATTTCCCAGCGTTCGGCGCGCCGGCAATGACGACCTTAAAACCATCCCGGATGATTTCACCGGCTGCTGCATCCGAGAGATGCGTTTCAACAGCAACTCTGAGAACAGCAACCTCTGCCCAGACCTGGTCGGAGACCGAGCCTGGCACATCATCCTCATCAGCGAAATCCAGCTCCGCTTCGATCAATGCACGGCACCGCGTCAATCGTTTCGCCCACGAATCGTATAGAGTGGACAGGTGACCGGAGCTGTGCTCAACGGCCAGACGGCGCTGCATCTCGGTCTCCGCCGCGATAAGATCGGCAAGTCCCTCGACCTCGACGAGATCCAGCTTTCCATTCTCAAAAGCCCGACGGGAAAACTCTCCCTCAAACGCCATGCGCGTCGCCGGGAATTCGCCAAGTCTTGATACGAGACGCTGCACAACGGCCCGGCCGCCGTGAACCTGAAGCTCGGCGCAGTCTTCGCCGGTGAAAGAGGCCGGAGAGGGGAAGAATAGTATGAGACCCGAATCGATCGATAGACCGTTCCGGTCACGAATCGTTCGAAGGCTTGCTAATCTCGGAGCGGGGACACTGCCGATCAGGTCCTGAAGGATGACGGATGTGGCAGGGCCGCTGATGCGGATGACCGCAACACCGGACGGCAATCCGCCACTCGACAGCGCGTAGATCGTCTCTCCTGGCATTTCCCAGATCGCCTCTTTCTGTACAAATGACAAAGCCGGCCGCTATTCGCGACCGGCTTGCCAGATGAATCCGGCTAAAGACTACGTGTTCATCGAGTCGAAGAAATCCGGATTGTTCTTCGTCTGCTTCAGCTTGTCGATCAGGAACTCGATCGCATCGGTGGTTCCCATCGGTGCAAGGATACGGCGCAGAACAAAGATCTTCTGCAGATCCTGGCGCGGCACCAGCAGGTCTTCCTTACGCGTGCCGGACTTGAGGATATCCATCGCCGGGAAGATGCGCTTATCGGCGACCTTGCGGTCAAGCACGATTTCCGAGTTGCCGGTACCCTTGAATTCTTCGAAGATGACTTCGTCCATACGGCTGCCGGTGTCGATCAGCGCAGTCGCAATGATCGTCAGCGATCCGCCTTCTTCGATGTTACGCGCAGCACCGAAGAAACGCTTCGGACGCTGCAGGGCGTTTGCATCGACACCACCGGTCAAGACCTTGCCCGAGGACGGTACGACGGTGTTGTAGGCGCGGCCGAGGCGGGTGATCGAATCGAGCAGGATGACGACGTCACGGCCATGCTCGACAAGGCGCTTGGCCTTCTCGATGACCATTTCGGCAACCTGGACGTGGCGGACCGCCGGCTCGTCGAAAGTCGAGGAAACGACTTCGCCCTTCACCGAGCGCTGCATATCCGTCACTTCTTCCGGACGTTCATCGATGAGGAGAACAATCAGATAGCATTCAGGATGGTTTGCGGTGATCGAATGCGCGATGTTCTGCAGCAGAACCGTCTTACCGGTGCGCGGCGGAGCGACGATCAGACCACGCTGGCCCTTGCCGAGCGGAGCCACAAGATCGATGACGCGCGAAGAGAGATCCTTCGACGTCGGGATGTCGAGCTCCATACGGAAGCGCTCGTTCGGATAAAGCGGCGTCAGGTTGTCGAAGTGAACCTTGTGACGGATCTTTTCCGGGTCGTCGAAATTGATCGTGTTGACCTTGAGCAGCGCGAAGTAACGCTCGCCTTCCTTCGGTCCACGGATCGGGCCCTCGACGGTATCGCCGGTCTTCAGCGAGAAGCGGCGGATCTGCGAGGGGGAAATGTAGATATCGTCAGGACCAGGCAAATAGTTGGCGTTTGCAGAACGCAAGAAACCAAAACCGTCCTGCAGAACTTCGACGACGCCTTCGCCGATGATTTCAACGTCCTGGCTGGCAAGAACCTTCAGGATCGCAAACATCAATTCCTGTTTGCGCATTGTACTTGCATTTTCGACCTCGAGCGATTCGGCAAAGGCCAGAAGATCGGTCGGGGATTTACTCTTAAGTTCCTGAAGCTTCATTTCAGCCATGAAGTGACCATTACTCTATATTTCAAAGGGGGAAGGCTATGTCGGGACGTATTCGGTCTCGCGAAAGGCTCGCAGACGACTGAACTCAAAACACATGCCACGAAGATGAGATGCGCGGAAAATAGCGACTAAGATAAGGCGCCGCAAGGGGGCTGCTTAAAATGAAGCAAATTTAACCTGAGACCGCCACAGCCCCTAAAAAGGCTTCACCACGACGAGGATAACGATCAGCATCATCAGCGCCGTCGGCGCCTCGTTCATGAACCGCCAATAGCGCGCCGAACGCCTGTTCCGGTCGGCTGCGAAGTCCCGGACAGCCCGGCTGAAGAACACGTGCACGCCCGTCAAGAGAACGACGAGGCCGATCTTCGCATGGAGCCAGCCGCCCTGGAAACCATAGACCGACCACGCGAGATAGAGCCCGAAAATCCAGGTCAGCATCATTGCCGGGTTCATGATGATCTTCAGCAGCCGGCGCTCCATCACCTTGAAGGTCTCGGACTGCGCGGAGCCCGGCTCCGCATCCGTGTGATAGATGAAAAGCCGGGGCATGTAGAACAGCCCGGCCATCCAGGAAATCACTGCGATGATGTGCAGCGCCTTGATCCAGAGATAGAGGTTCTCCGGGTTCCAGGCGAAAAGCCCAACTGCCAGAAGCGCAAAGAAGATCAGCGCGAAATGAGCGCGTCGGCGGGCATAGGCGCCTGGCCGGGCATCGGTCTGCTTCTCCATCCTCAGCCTCGCGATCCGCGCACGCGTTCGACAAGCAGCCGCACGTTCTCAGGGTCAGCCTGCGGCGTGATGCCATGACCGAGATTGAAGATCAGCGGTCCGTTCCCGAGCCTATCGAGAATTTCATCGATCCCTTCCTCCAGAGCTTTACCGCCGGCAACGACGCGCATCGGATCGAGATTACCCTGGACGGGACCATCCTTCTGCAGCTCCTGGGCAAAGGCAAGCGGCACCGACCAGTCGAGCCCGATCGCATCAGCGCCGGTCTTCTGCCGGTAATCCTTCAGCTGATAACCGGCGCCCTTGGCAAAGGCGATGATCTTGGCCTTTGGCCGCTGGGATCGGATCGAGGCAATCATCCGCGCCACCGGGCGGATCGCGTATGCCGCGAATTCCTTCTCTCCGAGAACACCAGCCCAGGAGTCGAAGATCTGAACGGCATCGGCACCAGCATCGATCTGCGCCACCAGATAATCCGCGGAGACGTCGGCCAACAGCATCAGCAGACGCTCGAAGGCTTTCGGATGCTTGTAGGCGAACAGCCGGGCAGGGGCCTGATCTGGTGTGCCCTTGCCGGCAATCATATAGGTCGCAACCGTCCAGGGAGCTCCACAGAAGCCGAGCAGTGTCGTTTCGGTGGGAAGCTCAGCGCGCAGGCGTCTGACGGTCTCCATGACCGGCTGCAAATAGGAAACGATGTCCTCATCGCTAAGATTTGCGATACCGCCTTCGTCGATCGGATCCATCTCCGGTCCATGCCCCTCGGTAAAGCGAACGTTGCGCTTCATAGCATCGGGAATGACGAGAATATCCGAGAACAGGATTGCGGCATCGAAGGCGTAGCGCCGGATCGGCTGCAATGTCACTTCGACGGCATGCTCGGGAGAATAACAGAGGTCGAGGAAACTTCCGGCGGTCTGGCGCGTTTGTCTGTATTCCGGCAGGTACCGTCCTGCCTGTCTCATAAGCCAGACTGGCGGAGGCGTGAGAGTTTCACCGTCGAGAACTCTCAGAATTTTCCGGCGCGTTTCGCTCAAGCGCTTCTTCCCTATAAAAAAACAAAGATATTTTAAAAGGTTTCTATTTCTTAGAGTCGGTGACTATCAAGGATTAAAATCCATCCACTGAAGATACGATTTGTCGCGCGTCGCTCGCCGGCGCAGGACAAATTTTCCCGGCCTCGCCAGTTTCTGTTGAAGGTTTTGAATCACGAAATGATTCCAATCGCTTCTAAGGAGCCGCTGATTGGCCCAATCTGTGGATAAGCTGTGAGCATCAGATGGGCAGAGAACAGCTGTCCACAAAGTCCACAAGCCGGCCCGAGCCATCTCCTAAAAATCCGTATTGTGGACAACTGGGCATGTTTTCCCTTGCCTCGGACCCTCCGGCTCCCGTAGCTCTTGGTCATCCAGTCTTTTCAACAGGTGGCGGAAAATAACGTGGAGAACCGGACGAACTTCTTCCATCTGCATCTGATATCTGACTCAACGGGAGAGACTCTGATCTCGGCGGGCAGGGCGGCATCGGCGCAGTTCAAGTCGTCGCAGGCGATCGAGCACGTTTATCCGCTGATCAGAAACCGCCGGCAGCTGCTGCCCGTCCTTGACGCAATCGACGGCGAGCCCGGGATCGTCCTTTATACAATCGTCGACCGCGAACTTGCGACCCTGATCGACGAACGATGCGCGGAGATGGGTGTTGCCTCGGTGAATGTGCTGGAGCCGGTCATGGCGGCATTCCAGATCTATCTCGGCGCTCCCTCGCGCCGCCGGGTTGGCGCACAGCATGTGATGAACGCCGGCTATTTCGCGCGTATCGAAGCTTTGAACTTCACCATGGACCATGACGATGGTCAGATGCCGGATGATTATAATGACGCCGACGTCGTCATCGTCGGCATCAGCCGGACATCGAAAACGCCAACCAGCATCTATCTCGCCAATCGCGGGATCAAGACTGCCAACATCCCCATCGTTTACGGCGTGCCGCTGCCCGAGGCGATCTTCTCGGCGACCAAGCCGCTCATCGTCTGTCTGATCGCGACGACCGATCGCATTTCCCAGGTACGGGAAAACCGCGTGCTCGGAGCGACTGCTGGTTTCGACCGCGGCGAATATATCGACCGAGCGGCGATTTCGGAGGAGCTGAAATATGCCCGCTCGCTCTGCGCCAAACATAATTGGCCGATCATCGACGTGACGCGCCGCTCGATCGAGGAGACGGCAGCGGCGATCGTTGCCCTGCGGCCAAAGCTGCGCTAAGCGCATCATCACCAGTGAACCGATCGGGACCCAATGACATCGACGCTGATCCTTGCTTCTTCCAGCCCCTTTCGCCGAACGTTGATGCGGAACGCCGGTCTGACGTTCGACGCCCACGCCGCCAGCATTGACGAGCGGGCGATCGAAGCACCGCTTGAGAAGAATGGCGCCTCTCCGGATGAGGTGGCCCTCGTGCTTGCGCGGGCCAAGGCGGAGGAGGTCAGCCGGCGATTTCCGGATGCCCTGGTGATCGGCTCCGATCAGACGATGTCGCTTGGCGACCGGGTGTTTCACAAGCCAGCGGATATGAAACAAGCCGCGGCCCATCTTGCGGCGCTCAGCGGCAAGACCCATCGCCTCAACAGCGCGATTGCTCTCTACAGCGGCGGCACTGCACTTTGGGATTATGTCGCGCACGCGTCTTTGACCGTCCGCCAGCTGTCGCCGCAATTTATCGAACGGCATCTTCAGCGCGTCGGAACCAAGGCTCTGTCGAGCGTTGGCGCCTATCAGCTGGAAGGCGAGGGCATCCAGCTGTTCGAGAAAATCGACGGCGATTATTTCACGATCATCGGCCTCCCCATGGTGCCGCTGCTCGCCAAACTGAGGGAACTGGGTGCGATCGATGGATGATTCACGTGAAACATTTGGCCCCAAGGCTTTCGTGACCGGCTTCCCCGTCAAGCATTCGCGCTCGCCCCTCATCCATGGCTACTGGCTGAAGACGCTCGGCCTGCCGGGCAGCTACCGCGCCCATGAAGTAGCACCGGCGGATTTCGCCGGCTTCATTGCCAGCCTGAAAGATGGAAGCTCCGGTTTTGTCGGCGGCAATGTCACGATCCCGCATAAGGAACTGGCCTATCAACTTGCCGACTGTCCGGATGCGCTTTCCGAAGAGTTGGGAGCATCGAACACGCTCTGGATCGAAGGTGGCAAGTTGCACGCCACCAACACAGACGGTCGCGGCTTCACCGCCAATCTCGATGAACGCCATCCGGGCTGGGACCAAACCGGCACGGCCGTCATCTTCGGTGCCGGGGGCGCAAGCCGCGCTGTCATCCAGGCGGTGCGCGATCGCGGGTTGAAGAACATTCACGTCGTCAATCGCACGCTCAGCCGGGCGCAGGAGTTGGCCGATCGCTTCGGTGCCCAGGTTCGAGCCCATGCGCCGGAGGCGCTAAACGAAGTGATGTCCGGCGCCGGACTTTTCATCAACACCACGTCGCTCGGCATGGATGGTGAGGCAGCACCTCAAATGGACTTCTCGCCGCTCGCTTCAGGCGCAGTCGTGACCGATATCGTCTATGTGCCGCTGCGGACACCGATGCTCATCCAGGCAGAACAGCAGGGCTTCGCAACGGTCGATGGGCTCGGCATGCTCTTGCATCAGGCCGTACCGGGTTTCGCAAAGTGGTTCGGCAGAACGCCCGATGTCAACGCCGAACTTCGTGCGCTCATCGTCGCCGACATGGAAAAGCATTGATGTTGCGGATCGGCCTGACGGGCTCCATCGGAATGGGAAAATCGACGACGGCAAAGCTCTTTGCCGCCGCCGGTATTCCCGTCAACGATGCTGATGCCGTCGTGCACGACCTGTATGCCGGAGAGGCAGTAGCCGCGGTCGAAGCCGAATTTCCCGGAACATCGAAGGAAGGCGCGGTCGATCGCGCCGAACTGGCCCGGCAACTCGCTCTGCGCCCTGATGGCTTCAAGGCGCTGGAAGCGATCGTTCATCCGCTCGTGCGCCAGCGCGAAGCCGCATTTCTGGCCAATCAGCAAGCTGCGGGTCAGAGCATCGTATTGCTGGATATTCCCCTGCTGTTCGAAACCGGTGCGGAAAATCGCGCCGATGTGATTGCTGTCGTCAGCTGCGGTCCACAGATTCAGAGGGCGAGGGTGCTTGCGCGTCCGGGCATGACGGAAGACAAATTCAAGATGATTCTCTCGCGGCAGATGCCCGATGCCGAAAAGCGCCGGCGCGCCGATTATGTGATCGACACCGGCCACGGCATCGAAATGGCGCAGCAGCGGGTCAGCGAGATCATTGCCGATCTTCAAAGCAGGATCGCCAAAGGAGAGTTCCGGAATGCGTGAGATCATCTTCGATACGGAAACCACCGGCCTCGACAATCGCCTGGACCGGATCATCGAAATCGGCGGTATCGAGCTCTTCAATCATTTCCCGACGGGCCGGACGATCCATATCTACATGAATCCCGGCGACCAGAAGGTCCATCCGGACGCGCTCGCCGTTCACGGCATCACCGACGAATTCCTCAAGGACAAGAAGGGCTTTGCCGACGTCGTCGAGGAGATCATCGAATTTTTCGGCGATGCGAAGTGGATCGCTCATAACGCCACCTTCGATATGGGTTTCGTGAACGCCGAGCTCGCCCGCATCGGCAGGCCGCCGATCCTGCCGGAACGGGTGATCGATACGCTCTCGCTTGCGCGGCGCAAGCATCCGATGGGACCGAATTCGCTCGACGCCCTTTGCCGGCGTTATGGCATAGACAACTCGCATCGCACCAAGCACGGCGCCTTGCTCGACTCCGAACTGCTGGCCGAAGTCTATATCGAGATGATCGGCGGCCGGCAGACGGCACTGGGGCTCGGCGTTGCGGCGGCGGCCGGATCTGAAAACACCGTTGACGAAGCAGATGACGTCATCTTGGCAGTGCTGGAAAGGCCGCGGCCACTGGCGAGCCGGCTGAGCGAAACCGAAGCGGCGGCGCATGACGCGCTGATCGCCAAGCTCGGGACCAAGGGCATCTGGTCGAAATACGATCGTCCAAACTAAAAATGCCCGGCTTCTGACCGGGCATTTCGAATTTCGTCAGCACAAATCAGATCAGTTCGTCTGAACCTTGGCGCGGGTCTGCTCTTCGGCAACGCGCTGCGCAAACATCTGCGCGAAATCGATCGGGTCGATCATCAGTGGCGGGAAGCCGCCGTTGCGCGTCACGTCGGCAATGATCTGGCGGGCAAAAGGGAAGAGCATGCGCGGGCACTCAATGAAGAGAACCGGCAGCATGTGTTCCTGCGGGAAGCCGGCGATGCGGAAGACGCCGCCATAGACCAGCTCGGTGTGGAATACCGTCTTGTCACCATCCTTGGCTTCCGCGTTCAGCGACAGAACGACGTCGAAATCAGTGTCGGACAGCGGGTTGGCGTTGACGTTGACGCTGATATTGATGGCCGGCGCGGTGTCGCGGGCCTGCAGCGAACGCGGTGCGCCCGGGTTTTCGAAGGAGAGATCCTTCGTGTACTGAGCGAGAATGGTGAGGCTCGGGCTTACTGCACCGGCGCCGTTGTTTTCATCAGCCATTGGATTTTCCTCGAAGGGGCATTTTGATGGTGCCGCCATCTACCATTTCGTGGAAAGGCTTACAACCCTGAGCAAATTCAGCGTTCAGTCGCCAAGCCGCTTGCCCGACCAGGGAGAATTCGGGTCGGGTTGCCGCGTGAAATCGTCCTCGTCGAGATCGACCACCTTGCCTCCGGCAGGGCCGCGGGGACGAAAATCGCCACCCGATCCTGCTGACGCAGTAAAGCCACTGGTTCTGCCGACGACGACGAAACGGCGGCTGACATATTTCCATGCCAGATCGCGCACCGCCGGAATGCAGATCAGAAGAGCGATGATATCAGAGATGAAGCCCGGGATGACGAACAGCAGCCCGGCAATGACAAGCATGGCAGGCTTCAAAAGTTCGCGGCCCGGAGCAACGCCGTTCCGGCCTTCGGCGGACATGCGCTGCAGGATGCCGAGGCCGTGGCGGCGCAGCATCGACATGCCGACGACCACGCCAAGAACCACCAGTCCAAGCGTTGCCAGAACACCGATTGCCTTGCCGACAATCACGAAGCTCGCGATTTCCGCCAGGGGCAAAAGCAGCATGAAACCGGGAAGCATCGTCAATCGCATCGTTTTCAACCCGCAAGCTTGCGGGCTCCTATTTGAATCATCTGTCTATGCGGACTATATGGGAGTAGAAATTTGGGATGTTAACTGCAATCGCGGGACAATATGAGTTCAAACGACTTCATCACGTTATTTTTCCTGGTAGCGGCAGTGCTGATTTTTTTCCAGCTCCGCAGTGTTCTTGGCCGTCGCACCGGAAATGAAAAGCCGCCGCGTGATCTCTACACGCCCCGTGATGCAGCCGGCCAGGAGCCAGCCGATGCCGGAAAGGTCGTGACCCTTCCGCGCCGCGACGGCAATGGCGAGGAAGAAGATCGCTTTGCCGCCATCGATGCCTTCGCTCCGGCAGGCACGCCGCTCAACGAAGCGCTGCGCGCCATGAACAAGGCCGATCCGTCGTTCACGCCGAAGGAATTCCTGAATGGCGCCAAGATGGCCTACGAGATGATCGTCATGGCTTTTGCCGACGGTGATCGCAAAACCCTCAAGAACCTGCTGTCCCCTGAAGTCTACGATGGCTTCGATGCGGCGATCGCCGATCGCGAAGCAAAGGGTGAAAAGGTGAAATCGACCTTCGTCGGCATCGACAAGGCGGAAATCACCAATGCCGAAGTCAAGGGCAGCGAAGCGCAAATGACCTTGCGGATCTCCAGCCAGCTGATTTCGGCGACCTACGACAAGGATGAAAAGTTGATCGATGGCAACGCCGAGGATGTTGCCGAAGTCAACGACATCTGGACCTTCGCCCGCGACACCCGTTCGCGCGATCCCAATTGGAAACTCGTGGCAACCGAATCGGAACATGAGTGACGGTCTGGCAGATTTCACGCTGCACCCCATCAGCTTCGATGAATTGAAGGGCTGGAAGGATGATGATCCTTCCAGCCTTTTTGAAGTCATGGAAGCATGTCGCCGGCAGATCTCCGGCGTAAAGCATTATCGCACCGGTTCGCTAGGCCTGACCGCCGAGGACCTTCTGTCGCTTCTTGAGAAGGCGCGGGATGCCGACGTTTCAAACGCGATGCAGGCGCGCCGCTTCTTCGAACAGAACTGCCGGCCGTTTCTGATCAGGAAGAGTGACGGGATGCCGGGCTTCGTGACGGCGTTCTACGAGCCGGAAATCGCCGTTTCGGCCAAGCCGGATGACGTCTATCGTTTTCCATTCTATCGGCGCCCCGATGATTTGATCGATCTCGACGATACGAACAGGCCAGCTGGGCTTGATCCCTATTACGCGTTCGGCCTGTTGTCGAAGGGCTCGATCAGCGCTTATCCGGACCGGCGGGCAATCGATCAGGGCATTCTCTCCGGACGCGGCTTGGAGATAGCCTGGGCGAAATCGAAGGTCGATGTCTTCTTCGTCCACGTCCAGGGTGCGGCTCGCTTGCGGTATCCCGATGGTACGATGGGCCGCATCACCTATGCCGCAAAGGCTGGACACCCCTTCTCGGCGATCGGTAAGCTTCTCATTGACCGGGGCGAGATCGATCGCAGCCAGATCTCCATGCAGGCGATCCGCGCATGGCTTGCCGCTCATCCAGACCAGGTCGACGAGGTGCTCTGGCACAACAGGTCCTACATCTTCTTCCGCGAGGCGGAGACAGCCGCGGCAACAAGCGGCCCGATTGCCGCCGCCAAGGTTCCGCTCCTTGCCGGCCGTTCGCTTGCAGTCGATCGCCTGATCCACACATTCGGCTTCCCGTTCTTCATCCGCTCGGAAAGCCTTACCCATCTGGATGGCGGACGCGGCTTCGCGCGATTGATGCTGGCGCTCGATACGGGCTCGGCGATCGTTGGACCCGCACGCGGCGATATCTTCACTGGCTCTGGAGATGATGCCGGTGAACAGGCGGGAACGGTCAGAAACGATGCGGATTTCGCCATCCTGATACCCAATGAAGCCGCGGGGCGTTTCCTCTGATGGCTAGGGATCGCAAGCTCAGCACCGACGAGCGCATTCTTTGGGGCAGGGTGGCCCGCAGCACCCGCCCGATGGCGGGCAAGACCGGCGAACTGACCGAACTCGATGCCTTCCTGGCTGCCGCCGAGGCGGAAATCGAAGCGACCGAAAAGCAGCGCATGGCGACGGCGTCTGTAACGCCTCCGGTCCAGCAACCCGCCGCCAAGCCGTCCTCCGGTCAGCACCATCCACTCGAGCGCCCGGTCAAGCGTAAGATCGCCAAGGGACGCCTGGCGCTTGAAGCCCGCATCGACCTGCACGGACTGGTGCAAAGCGAAGCCCATGTCATCCTTCTCGACTTTCTGATCCGTGCCCATGAGCGCGGCATGCGGCATGTGCTGGTCATCACGGGCAAGGGAAGCTCGCTCGGCAGCGAAGGCGCCTTGAAACGCGCCGTGCCGCTATGGTTCTCGAAGCCCGAGTTCCGCTATCTGATCTCGTCCTACGAGTCGGCGGCGCAGCATCACGGCGGCGAGGGCGCTCTCTACATCCGTCTCGCCCGCCGGGCGGGAGATCGCTCATGACGACGCCCTTCGGCGAGGCTGTCCGCAAGCTGCGATCCCGCAAGGGCGTTTCGCAGAAGCAGATGGCGGCGGCGCTGAATGTGTCGCCTGCCTATCTGTCGGCGCTGGAGCACGGAAAGCGCGGCCTGCCGACCTTCGACCTGCTGCAGCGGATCGCCGGCTATTTCAACATCATCTGGGATGAAGCAGAAGAACTCTTCCTTCTGGCGCGCTCTTCCGACCCGCGTGTCGTCATCGATACGTCAGGTTTGCCGCCCGAATATACGGCCTTTGCAAACCGTTTGGCGGGTCGGATCCGCAGCCTTGACGCGCCCGTCCTGGCGGAGCTCAACGCGGTGTTGGAAAAAGGCGGAAAAGCGGACGGAAAACCGTCATAATCCCCTGCTTAATGCCGGATTTCAGGGCTCCGGCATTGGGATTGGCGCGCAAAAACCCTATATTCCGGAATAAGAAACGCCGGTGATTCGCAAGGTCATCCAGGCCGTTACAACAGGGAAATTCAAAGACAGTATGACCGATACACCCGCGACGGAAAACGGCGTTAGCACCGAGTATGGCGCAGATTCCATCAAGGTCCTGAAGGGCCTCGATGCGGTGCGCAAGCGCCCGGGCATGTATATCGGCGACACCGACGATGGTTCCGGCCTTCACCACATGGTCTACGAAGTCGTCGACAACGCGATCGACGAGGCGCTGGCCGGGCATGCCGACATCGTCACCGTGACGCTCAATGCCGATGGCTCCGTCACCGTCACCGACAATGGACGCGGCATCCCGACAGACATTCACACCGGCGAGGGCATCTCTGCAGCCGAAGTGATCATGACCCAGTTGCATGCCGGCGGTAAGTTCGACCAGAATTCCTACAAGGTCTCGGGCGGCCTGCATGGCGTCGGCGTTTCGGTCGTCAACGCGCTCTCTGTCTGGCTCAAGCTGCGCATCCGCCGTCAGGGCAAGCTGCATGAAATGAGCTTCACCCATGGCGTTGCCGATGCGCCGCTGAAGGTGATCGGCGATGCCAGCGAAACCGGTACTGAAGTCAGCTTCATGCCGAGTGGTGAGACCTTCACCATGACGGAATTCGATTATGGCACGCTGGAACACCGTCTCCGGGAGCTCGCCTTCCTGAATTCCGGCGTTCGCATCCTGCTCACCGACAAGCGCCATTCCGATATCCGCCAGGAAGAGCTTCTCTATGATGGCGGCCTCGAAGCATTCGTTGCCTATCTCGATCGCGCCAAGAAGCCGCTGGTCGATAAGCCCGTTGCCATTCGCAGCGAGAAGGACGGGATTACCGTCGAAGTCGCCATGTGGTGGAACGATAGCTATCACGAGAACGTGCTGTGCTTTACCAACAACATTCCGCAGCGTGATGGCGGCACCCACATGGCCGGCTTCCGCGCTGCCCTGACCCGCCAGATAACCTCCTATGCGGATAGCTCGGGAATCACGAAGAAGGAAAAGGTCTCGCTGACCGGTGATGACTGCCGCGAAGGCCTGACGGCGGTTCTGTCGGTCAAGGTTCCCGATCCGAAATTCTCATCGCAGACGAAGGACAAGCTGGTTTCCTCGGAAGTTCGTCCCGTCGTCGAAAACCTTGTCAGCGAAGCGCTGAGCACCTGGCTCGAAGAGCATCCCGCGGACGCCAAAATCCTGGTCGGCAAGGTGGTGGAAGCCGCTGCCGCCCGCGAAGCGGCCCGCAAGGCACGCGAACTGACGCGCCGCAAGGGCGCGCTCGATATCGCATCGCTGCCCGGCAAACTCGCTGACTGCTCCGAGCGTGATCCGTCGAAATCCGAAGTCTTCCTCGTCGAGGGTGATTCGGCAGGCGGTTCGGCAAAACAGGGCCGTTCGCGCGAGAATCAGGCTATCCTGCCGCTGCGCGGCAAGATCCTGAACGTCGAGCGTGCCCGTTTCGACAAGATGCTATCCTCGGCGGAAATCGGTACGCTGATCACCGCACTCGGCACCGGCATCGGCAAGGATGAGTTCAACGTCGAGAAGCTGCGCTACCACAAGATCATCATCATGACGGACGCTGACGTCGACGGCGCCCATATCCGTACATTGCTGCTCACCTTCTTCTTCCGCCAGATGCCTGAGCTGATCGAGCGCGGCCATCTCTATATCGCCCAGCCGCCGCTCTATAAGGTCGCGCGCGGCAAGTCGGTCCAGTACGTCAAGAACGAGAGTGCACTGGAAGACTACCTGATCGGCCAGGGTCTCGAAGACGCTGCGCTGAAGCTTGCAAGCGGTGAGGTGCGCGTCGGCCAGGACGTGCGCGAAGTCATTCAGGACGCTTTGCGCCTGCGCACGCTGCTCGATAATCTTCATTCGCGCTACAATCGCGCCGTTGTCGAACAGGCAGCGATCGCCGGCGCATTGAATGCCGAGGCCGTCAGCGATCGCAGCCGTGCCGAAGGGCTGGCTGCCGAAGTCGCAAGGCGTCTCGATATCATCGCCGAAGAAACCGAACGCGGCTGGGAAGGCGGACTGACGAGCGAAGGCGGTCTTCGTCTCGAGCGTATGGTCCGCGGCGTCAAGGAAGTCGTCGTGCTCGACATGGCGCTGATCGGCTCGCAGGATGCCCGCCTTATCGACCAGCTGTCGGCACGCCTCAAGGAAATCTATGACGTCCCGCCAAAGCTTTCGCGCCGCGACGGTGAAGTCGAACTTGCCGGGCCTCGCGCTCTTCTCGAGACGATCTTTGCCAGCGGCCGCAAGGGGCTGACGATGCAGCGCTACAAGGGTCTTGGCGAAATGAATGCCGAGCAGCTCTGGGAAACGACGCTCGATCCGAACGTCCGCTCGCTGCTGCAGGTCAAGGTTAACGATGCGACCGATGCCGATGGATTGTTTGCCCGTCTGATGGGCGATGAAGTCGAGCCGCGCCGCGAGTTCATCCAGGAAAATGCGCTCAGCGTCGCAAACCTCGATATCTAATTGATATCAAAGAAAAAGGCCGCGCAGCGAGAGCTGCGCGGCCTTTTTTGTTTTGGTTTAGTTGGCGACAAATTTGCCGTTGAAGGTAACTTCTGCCAGCGGCTTGCGCTGGCTTGGAAACTCGCGTGCCTGGTTACGCTCCGAAAGCACGCTTTTGTCCGCAAGGCGGCCAAGCGCGATGCCGGCTTCGACGCGGTAGCCTTCGGGGATAGCAAACGTCGTCATGATCTCGTCGTGCTTGATGCCGCCCATGCCGTGGGCATAGAAGCCGGAGAAGCGTGCCTGCATGGCAAAATGGCCCCATGCGGCACCGGCGTCGAAGGAATGCGTGTAGCTTTTCTTGCCCTCTGAAAAATCACCGCTGAAGCCGCGCGAAACGACGAAAAGCAGGGCTGAGGCGTTCTTGGCCCATTCCTGGTTGGCTTCAGCAAGCAATCCAAGCGCGGTTTCGAAATGCTCGGAACCCTTCAGCGCATAGATGAAGCGCCAGGGCTGCTGGTTGGCAGAGGAGGGCGCCCAATGCGCGGCGTCGAGGATCGTAAGGAGCTGCTCTTCGCTGATGGTTTCGCCGGTGAAAGCGCGCGGCGACCAGCGGTCGAGAAACATGGCTTCGATGGGAAATTGGGATTCGCGGCTATTGCTTGTGGTCATGGGGGGCTCCGGTCCATTCTGCCTATGGTCATATTTCCCGGCCCCCTCACTTGGCAAGCGCCGGTTTCGCGATCGCATGACAGTCTGTTTCCAAAAACAGGGCCTCCCAGCCATGCGAACACGCGGTATCTATTCGCTTCGCGCGATGACGAAGGAGCCGGTGATGCTGGTGAATGGAAAATGGACCGAGGATTGGCAGCCGGTACAGGCGACAGATGCCAAAGGCGGCTTTGTGCGCCAGACATCCAGCTTCCGCAATTGGGTCACACCGGATGGATCGGCAGGTCCGACAGGCGAGGCGGGTTTCAAGGCCGAGGCCGGCCGCTACCATCTCTATGTCGCCTATATCTGCCCCTGGGCATCCCGCACATTGATCGGACGGACTTTGAAGGGCCTCGACGACGTCATCAGTGTTTCCATCGTCGAGCCGGCGCTCTCGAAGCAGGGCTGGCGCTTTGGTGATTATCCGGGAGCGACCAGAGACGCCGTCAACAGCGCCACCTATATGCATGAGATCTATACGAAAGTTGACCCAGATTTCACCGGCCGGGCAACCGTCCCTGTACTTTGGGACAAGCAGAAGCAGACGATCGTCAACAACGAATCGGCTGATATCCTGCGCATGCTGAATAGCGGATTCGGCGATCTCGCGAACAATGCGATCGACCTTTATCCGGATAACAAGCGTCCGGAGATCGATGCCTTCAACGACCATATCTATTCGCGGCTGAACAACGGCGTCTATCGCGCCGGATTTGCGACGACACAGATCGCCTATGAAGAAGCTTTCGCCGATGTCTTTGCCTGCCTCGATTGGGTCGAGCCGCAATTGCAGGGACGGGCCTTCCTCTTTGCCGATCATCCGACCGAGGCCGACATCCGCCTCTTCGTGACCCTGGTGCGTTTCGATCCCGCTTACCACGGCCTCTTCAAGTGCAACCTGCGCCGTGTCGCAGACTATCCCAATCTCAAGGCATTCTGCCGCCGTATGCTGGATTGGCCGGGCATCGCTGCCACCGTCAATATCGATCACATCAAGCGTGGCTATTATTCGATCGAGAAACTCAACCCAACCGGGATTGTGCCGGCAGGCCCAGATTTGTTGGAGATTTTTTAAAGCCTCGTACCGCTTCGGGGAAAACCCGTAATGACATGGTTGGACAACTGGTCCATAGCTCTTTGCGAATTCTTTTCGATGAGGAGGACGTCCCATGAAACTGATGCGTGTAGGCGAAGCGGGTAGCGAGAAGCCGGCGATTCTTGATGCAGACGGCAAAATCCGTGATCTTTCCGCCCATGTTTCCGATATTGGTGGTGCGGCGATTTCTCCCGAAGGGCTGAAGAAGATCGCGGCGCTCGACCCGAAAAGTTTGCCGGAAATCGCGCCGGGCCGTATCGGCGCTTGCGTCGCCGGCACCGGCAAGTTCATCTGCATCGGCCTGAATTTCTCCGACCATGCCGCAGAAACCGGCGCCACAGTGCCTCCCGAGCCGATCATCTTCATGAAGGCGACCTCCGCCATTGTCGGTCCCAATGACGATGTCGTCATTCCGCGCGGCTCGGAAAAGACCGACTGGGAAGTCGAGCTCGGCGTCGTCATCGGCAAGACCGCGAAATACGTCTCGGAAGCCGAAGCGCTTGATTATGTTGCCGGTTATTGCGTTTCCGACGACGTCTCCGAACGCGCCTTCCAGACCGAGCGCTCCGGCCAGTGGACCAAGGGCAAGTCCTGCGACACCTTCGGCCCGATCGGCCCCTGGCTCGTCACCAAGGATGAGATTCCCGATCCGCAGAATCTCGGCATGTGGCTGACCGTCAATGGCGAGAAGATGCAGGACGGCTCGTCGAAGACCATGGTCTATGGTGTCGCCTTTCTCGTTTCCTATCTCAGCCAGTTCATGTCGCTGCATCCCGGCGATGTGATTTCGACGGGCACGCCGCCTGGCGTCGGCATGGGCCAGAAGCCGCCGCGCTATCTCAAGCCCGGCGATGTGGTGGAGCTCGGCATCGAAGGTCTCGGCACCCAGAAGCAGACTTTCGTCGCTGATATCTGACCGAGCCTGTCTCTTAACAATTGAAGAGCATGATGATGCCGGGGATGCGATGCCCCGGCATTTCTTTTGCGGTGCTCACACCTATGTTGCTATGCAACAAAAGCCTGTTAATCTGCGTTGAAGTGCCAGCAGAGATAATGGAAAGAAATGTGTGCCAGCCCCCAAGGCGCCGTCTTTTCCGGTAAAGAAAGGTGGCGCATCTCATGTTTTATCAGCTCTACGAACTGAATCACGCTGCAATGGCGCCGTTTCGCGCTGCCGCCGATGTGATGCGGATGGCCTATGCCAATCCGCTCAATCCCTGGTCCCAGACCCCGTTCGGCCGCACGATCGCTGCCAGTCTCGAAATGTTCGAGCGCACCACGCGCCGCTATGGCAAGCCGGAATTCGGCCTCCCCGAAACCGTTGTCGATGGCAAGAAGATCAAGGTCCGCGAAGAGATCGTCTGGTCGAAGCCGTTCTGCAATCTGCTGCACTTCTCGCGCAATCTGCCCGCCAATCATCGCGATCCGCGAATCCTGATCGTCGCGCCGATGTCAGGCCACTATGCGACGCTGCTGCGCGGCACAGTCGAAGCTCTTCTGCCAAGCGCTGATGTTTACATCACTGATTGGATCGATGCCCGCATGGTGCCGATGACCGACGGCACCTTCGATTTCGACGACTATGTCGATTACGTCATCGAGATGCTGCATTTCCTGGGCCCCGACACCCATGTTGTCGCCGTCTGTCAGCCCTCTGTACCGGTCCTTGCGGCCGCTGCCGTCATGGAAGAAGCAAATGATCCGCTCTCTCCGGCGTCGATGACGCTGATGGGCGGCCCGATCGATACGCGCATCAACCCAACGGCCGTCAACAAGCTTGCGAAAGACAAGCCGCTGGAATGGTTTGCCGACAACGTGATCATGAATGTTCCGTGGCCGCAGCCGGGTTTCATGCGTCCCGTCTACCCGGGCTTCCTGCAGCTCTCCGGCTTCATGTCGATGAACCTTGACCGCCACCTCGTGGCGCACAAGGAGTTCTTCATGCATCTGGTGAAGAACGACGGTGAGCCGGAAAAGCACCGCGATTTCTATGACGAATATCTGGCGGTCATGGATCTGACGGCGGAATTCTACCTGCAGACCGTCGATCAGGTTTTCATCAAGCACGCGCTGCCGAAGGGTGAACTGGTGCATCGCGGCAAGCTTGTCGATCCCAAGGCGATCCGCAACGTTGCCTTGCTCACCGTAGAAGGCGAAAATGACGACATATCGGGCGTCGGGCAGACGCATGCCGCGCAGACGATCTGTACGAACATTCCGGACAGCATGCGCATGCATTATTTGCAGCCGGATGTCGGCCATTACGGCGTGTTCAATGGCTCGCGTTTTCGCAAGGAGATCGCCCCGCGGATCGTCAATTTCGTCAGGGAGCATGCGCGCTCCTCGAAACCTGCGGTCAAACGCGTCATCAAGGGCGGCAAATCCGGCTAGTTAGCTATCGCTGATTTAATCCTTGTCATTCAAGGCATTGTCCGATTTCGCGGGCAATCGTCTTGAAGGGCCGGGGAGCGGTAACCACATCGATTTCCAGCATTCGGTATTCTGCCGGATGCAGAAAGCGAGGATACCGCACGATGAACCAGTCAGCATTGCTTCGCCCGGATTGGACTCCGGCTACCATTGCCCTGATGGTGCTGGGCTTCGTGGTCTTCTGGCCTCTCGGCCTGGCCATGCTTGCCTATATCATCTTCGGCGAACGCCTTCGCGGCTTCAAGCGCGATGCCAACAACGCTGCCGATGGCTTCTTTGCCAGCTGCCGCCGTTCGACGCATGGCCGCCACCGCCCGCATTTCTCGACAGGCAACGTCGCCTTCGATGACTGGCGGAAAGCCGAGATCGACCGCATCGAGGAAGAGCGCCGCAAGCTCGACGAGATGCGCGAAGAGTTCGACAACTACATGCGCGAGCTTCGCCGCGCCAAGGACCAGGACGAATTCGACCGCTTCATGCGCGATCGCAAGAACGCCAAGCGCGACGACAACGGCCCGGTCGCCGAATACCAGACGCCTTGAAGGCTCTGGTGAAGAACGAGCGAACCGGCATCACCGATGCCGGTTTTTCTTTGTCTGGAATTGCCCGAATCGTATAGAAAAGCACCATGTTTCCGCTTCTTTCCAAGCCGCGGCGCCCGTCCGTCAGAAAGCCTGCTCCGCCGGAGACGCGGACGCTTGATGTCGCCGGCCGTTTGATGCCGCTGACGATCAAGCAGCATGATCGCGCCACGCGGATCACGCTGCGGATCGAACCCGGTGGCCGGGCGCTGAAAATGACGGTGCCGCGCGGACTTGCCCAGCGCGAGGTCAACGCCTTCCTCGACCGCCACCAGGGATGGCTGCTGACGAAGCTCGCCAAGTTTTCACAGGACACCGGGCTTCAGGATGGCGGCGAGATCCTCCTTCGTGGCATCCGCCACCGCATCAGGCTTACCGGCAGCCTGCGCGGCTTAACGGAAGCGGTCATCGTCGATGGCGACCATATCCTGAGGGTCAGCGGAATGCCCGAGCATCTCGGCCGGCGGGTCGCCACCTTCCTGAAGAAGGAAGCCCGCGCCGATCTCGAACGCCTGGCGCATTTCCACGCCCGGTCTATCAAGGCGCCGATCAAGTCGATCTCGATGAAGGATACGCGCAGCCGCTGGGGATCCTGCTCTTCCGAGGGAAATCTGAGCTTTTCCTGGCGCATCGTCATGGCGCCGCCTTCCGTGATCGATTATCTCGCCGCCCATGAAGTCGCCCATCTCAAGGAGATGAACCACGGTCCGCGCTTCTGGGCTTTGTGCGAGAAGCTCTGCCCCGATATGGACGATGCCAAGGGCTGGCTGAAGCGCCACGGAAGCCTGCTTCACGCCATCAGTTTCGACTGAGCGGAAACCGCGCGAAATTAAGCCTCCATCGCAAATTGGCTCGACTCTTTTGCCTTTTCGTGTCACTTCGCTGCCATGAAACCGGACATCAAAATCTGTGGTCTGAAGACGGCCGAGACGATCGATCGCGCGCTTAAGCGCGGCGCGACCCATATCGGCTTCATCTTCTTCGAAAAGAGCCCGCGCTATATCGAGCCTGACGTCGCCGGAAAGCTGGCCGATGCCGTGCGCGGCAAGGCCAAGATCGTGGCCGTCACGGTTAACCCAACAAACGACGATCTCGATGAAATCGTTGCACTTTTGCGCCCCGATATTATCCAGCTTCATGGCGATGAAAGCCCGGAACGCGTTTTGACCATAAAGGCCGTTTACGGTCTTCCTGTCATGAAGGCCTTCTCGGTGCGCACCTCCGACGATTTGAAGCGGGTCGAGGCCTATATCGGTATCGCTGATCGCTTCCTCTTTGATGCGAAGCCGCCGAAAGGCTCCGAATTGCCCGGCGGAAACGGGGTTTCGTTCGATTGGAGCCTGCTCGACTGGCTTGACGGAAGCGTCGATTACATGCTTTCCGGTGGACTGAACAAGGACAACATTGCCGACGCGCTGATCATCACCAAAGCGCCGGGCATCGACGTTTCCTCCGGTGTCGAGAGTGCACCGGGCGCGAAAAGCGTCGCGATGATCGATGAATTTTTCGATGCGGTCGAGAAGGCGTATCAGCCTGAAACCGCTTCAGGGAGTTAAGAGTGAACGAGACGCCTAAACCGAATTCCTTCCGTTCCGGCCCTGATGAAGATGGCCGTTTTGGCATCTATGGCGGCCGTTTTGTCGCCGAGACGCTCATGCCCCTCATTCTCGACCTGCAGGCCGAGTGGGACAAGGCGAAGGACGATCCGGAATTCCAGGCGGAACTGAAAAACCTCGGCGCCCACTATATCGGCCGCCCGAGCCCGCTGTATTTTGCGGAACGGCTGACGGCCGAGCTCGGCGGCGCGAAGATCTACTTCAAGCGCGAAGAGCTGAACCACACAGGTTCCCACAAGATCAACAATTGCATCGGCCAGATCCTGCTCGCGAAGCGCATGGGCAAGACCCGCATCATCGCTGAAACCGGTGCCGGCCAGCATGGCGTTGCTTCGGCAACCGTTGCCGCCCGTTTCGGCCTTCCCTGCGTCGTCTATATGGGCGCCACCGATGTCGAGCGCCAGGCGCCGAACGTTTTCCGCATGAAGCTCCTGGGTGCCGAAGTGAAGCCGGTCACGGCTGGACACGGCACGCTGAAGGACGCCATGAACGAGGCGCTGCGCGACTGGGTCACCAATGTCGACGACACCTATTACCTGATCGGCACCGCCGCCGGCCCACATCCCTATCCGGAGATGGTTCGGGATTTCCAGGCGGTGATCGGCACTGAAGCCAAGCAGCAGATGCTGGAAGCCGAGGGACGTCTGCCGGATCTCGTCGTTGCCGCCGTCGGTGGCGGCTCGAACGCCATCGGCATCTTCCATCCGTTCCTCGATGATGAAGGCGTCAAGATCGTCGGCGTCGAAGCGGGCGGCAAGGGTTTGCAGGGTGACGAGCATTGCGCCTCGATCACCGCCGGTTCGCCGGGCGTTCTTCACGGCAACCGCACCTACCTGCTGCAGGATGGCGACGGCCAGATCAAGGAAGGCCATTCGATTTCGGCCGGCCTCGATTATCCCGGCATCGGCCCGGAGCATTCCTACCTGAACGACATCGGCCGTGTCGAATATGTGCCGATCATGGACCACGAAGCGCTCGATGCCTTCCAGACGCTGACGCGCCTTGAGGGCATCATTCCGGCGCTGGAACCGTCGCATGCGTTGGCCGAAGTCATCAAGCGCGCGCCGAAGATGGGCAAGGACGAGATCATCCTGATGAACCTCTCCGGCCGCGGCGATAAGGACATCTTCACCGTCGCCAAGATTCTCGGAATGGATGCTTAAGTCATGACCGCACGTATGGACAAACGCTTTGCCGATCTGAAGGCCGAGGGCCGCCCGGCGCTGGTCACCTATTTCATGGGCGGCGACCCGGATTACGACACGTCGCTCGGCATCATGAAGGCGCTGCCGGAAGCTGGTTCCGATATTATCGAGCTCGGCATGCCGTTTTCGGATCCGATGGCCGACGGTCCGGCAATCCAGCTGGCCGGTCAGCGCGCCCTGAAGGGCGGCCAGACGCTCAAGAAGACGCTGCAGCTGGCTGCGGACTTCCGCAAGTCCGATGATGCGACGCCGATCGTCATGATGGGCTACTACAACCCGATCTACATCTACGGCGTCGAAAAGTTTCTCGACGATGCGCTGGCATCCGGCATCGACGGTCTGATCGTCGTCGATCTGCCGCCGGAGATGGATGACGAACTGTGCATCCCGGCGATCCGCAAGGGCATCAACTTCATCCGCCTGGCAACGCCGACCACCGATGAAAAGCGCCTGCCAGCCGTTCTGAAGAACACCTCCGGCTTTGTCTATTATGTTTCGATGAACGGCATCACCGGTTCGGCTTTGCCGGATACGTCGCTGGTCTCGGGTGCCGTCAAGCGCATCAAGGAGCACACCGATCTGCCTGTTTGCGTTGGCTTCGGCGTTAAGACCGCCGACCATGCAAAGGTCATCGGCGCTTCGGCTGACGGCGTTGTCGTCGGTACTGCCATCGTCAATCAGGTGGCCACAAGCTTGACCAAGGACGGAAAAGCGACAGCTGATACGGTTCAGGCCGTCGCCACGCTGGTCCGCGGTCTTTCATCGGGAACGCGTTCGGCGCGCCTTGTTGCTGCCGAATAGTGTCCCCACATTGGCTGTCGTCAATCAGGAGTTTTCGACTTGAACTGGATCACCAACTACGTACGCCCGCGGATCAATTCCATGCTGGGCCGCCGCGAAGTTCCTGAAAATCTCTGGATCAAGTGCCCGGAAACGGGCGAGATGGTCTTCCACAAGGATCTGGAAGACAACAAGTGGGTCATCCCGGCCTCCGGCTATCACATGAAGATGCCGGCCAAGGCCCGTCTGCTCGATCTGTTCGATAATGGCGAATACGAAGCGTTGGTGCAGCCGAAGGTGGCTCAGGACCCGTTGAAGTTCCGCGATTCCAAGAAATACACCGACCGTTTGCGCGATAGCCGTCTGAAGACTGAGCAGGAAGACACGATCGTCGCCGGCGTCGGCAAGGTTCGCGGCCTGAAGCTCGTGGCCGTCGTGCACGAATTCAACTTCATGGGCGGCTCGCTCGGCATCGCTGCCGGTGAGGCGATCGTCAAGGCATTCGAACGCGCCATTGCCGAGAAATGCCCGCTGGTAATGTTCCCGGCCTCGGGCGGCGCCCGCATGCAGGAAGGCATTCTCTCGCTGATGCAGCTGCCACGCACCACCGTTGCCGTCGACATGCTCAAGGAAGCTGGCCAGCCCTATATCGTCGTTCTGACGAACCCGACGACGGGCGGCGTAACCGCGTCCTACGCCATGCTCGGCGATCTTCATCTGGCGGAGCCGGGAGCGGAAATCTGCTTTGCCGGCAAGCGCGTCATCGAGCAGACGATCCGCGAGAAGCTGCCGGAAGGCTTCCAGACGTCGGAGTATCTGCTGGAACACGGCATGGTCGATATGGTGATCAAGCGTCACGATATCCCCGATACGCTGGCGCGGGTCCTGAAGATCCTGACGAAGAAGCCGGCAAACACCGTCGTTACCAACGGCAGTGCGGTCGCGCTAACAGCGAGCGCCTGATCGATCCAGAACCTGCCTGAGCGGAGGGCCGAATGATACCCAGAGGTCAGACCGTCGTGAGCGAGGCAGCACAGGAAATAGACAAGCTTTTGGGATTGCATCCCAAGGGCTTCGATCTGTCGCTGGAGCGGATCACCCGCCTGCTGGAAGTTCTCGGAAATCCGCAGGATAAGCTGCCGCCGGTAATTCATGTCGCCGGAACCAACGGCAAGGGTTCTGTCACTGCCTTCTGCCGGGCGCTCCTCGAAGCTGGTGGCTACAGCGTTCATGTCCACACTTCGCCTCATCTGGTGAATTGGCACGAGCGCTACCGCATCGGCGTCAAGGGCGGACGCGGAGAGCTGGTTGAAGACGCGGCTTTCGCCGATGCCGTACGCCGCGTTGCCGAAGCCAATGGCGGCCAGAAGATCACCGTTTTCGAAATCCTGACGGCGGTCACCTTCCTGCTGTTTTCCGAACAGCCTGCCGACGCGGCAGTTATCGAAGTCGGCCTTGGCGGCCGCTTCGACGCGACGAATGTCATCTCCGATCCGGCCGTTTCGGTCATCATGCCGATTTCCCTGGATCATCAGCCCTATCTCGGTGACCGGGTCGAGCTGATCGCCGCCGAAAAGGCAGGCATCATGAAGGCGAAGCATCCTGTCGTCATTGGCCAGCAGCCTTATGACGCAGCGCTTGAGGTGCTGATGTCGACCGCCGAGCGGCTGCATTGCCCGACCGCCGTCTATGGCCAGGATTTCATGGCTCACGAGGAATATGGCCGTCTCGTCTATCAGGATGAATTCGGCTTGGCCGATCTGCCGCTACCGCGCCTTCCCGGCCGCCATCAGTATGCCAATGCCGCTGCTGCCATCCGCGCTGTCAAGGCCGCCGGTTTCGTCGTCACCGAAGCGATGATGGAGAAGGCGCTTCAGGGAGTGGAATGGCCCGGGCGTCTGCAGCGGCTGACCGAGGGGCGGCTGATGTCGCACGCACCTGCCGGTGCGGAGATCTGGGTTGATGGCGGACACAATCCCGGCGCCGGCGAGGTGATCGCCGAGGCGATGGCGAACTTCGAGGAAAAGCTGCCAAGACCGCTCTATCTGATCACCGGCATGATCAACACGAAGGATCCCGTCGGTTATTTCAAGGCGTTTGCCGGACTGGCGGAGAAAGTCTTCTGCGTTCCGATCCGTGGAAGTGATGCGATGATCGACCCGGTCATTCTGGCCAATGCAGCCTATGACGCCGGTCTGGTGGCCGAGCCGATGTCGAACGTTGGAGACGCGCTCGATGCGATCAAGGAAATCCTCGATCCGGCCAAGCCGCCGCCACGCATCCTGATGGGCGGCTCGCTCTATCTGGTCGGCGACGTTCTCTCGGAGAACGGCACGCCACCGAAATGAAAAAAGCCCGGTCGAAGCCGGGCTTTTTCGTTGAATGCGAAAGCGTTTTAGGCCGCGCTGGAAATCCAGCTCGAAAGAGCCGTCTTCGGAGCCGCGCCAACCTTGATGTCGGCAACTTCGCCAGCCTTGAAGATCGCCAGCGTCGGGATCGAGCGAACGCCGAACTGAGCAGCCAGTTCCGGGTTTTCATCGATGTTGAGCTTGGCAACCTTGACCTTGCCTGCCAGTTCGGTCGCGATTTCTTCGAGGCTCGGGGCAATCATCTTGCACGGGCCGCACCATTCAGCCCAAAAATCCACAACAACAGGTTCTGCAGATTCCAGAACTTCCGACTGGAAGTTATTGATATCGACTTTCACGGTAGCCATAGGCTGCTCCTTCAGGGGAATTATCGTTGAACCACATGTGATGGTGCGGTGTCATAATTTCAATGTCCGGTATTTCACTTTGTCTTGAGTGCCGCAAGCGCCAATTCAAGGGTCCGCTCGGTGAGGCGGTGAACCGTCGCGTTTTCAGTATAGACGAGCACGCACTCGATTTCCGTGCCGGGATAAAGCGGTTTCAGGATTTCCCGGTAGATCGCGAGCTGCGCCTTATGTGCAAAGGGAACGCTCTCCTCGGTCTCCGGCGGAACACGATTGGTCTTGTAATCGAGGATAACGACCCGGTCTGTCAGTACCGCGAGACGGTCGACCCGGCCCGATACGGCATAGTGCTTTCCGTCGAGGTCCAGCGTGCCCATGATCGAGACTTCAGGTTGCGCATGGGCTGCAAAGACCGGCTGCAGGCTGTCTTCACCCAATAGTTTCAGAACCGAATCGACAAGCCGGCGCCGCTCCGCGTCCGGCCAGAAGCGCGCCGCGCGCCCGGCATAGCGCTCGGCGGCAAGCTGGCGCTCCTGAGGCAGGATGTCAGGCAGCATCTGCAGCATGCGGTGGATCAGCCGGCCTTTTTCCAGCGACCTGTCGGACCGCTCCGGGGTGCTGAACAAAGGCGAGGTCACCAGAAGGTCGTCGGCTTCCTCATCGATGACGGTGCCCGCGCCCGAGGGGCTGAGCGGTCGCGGCAGCGCTCTCTGCGGTGGCAGAGGCTTGAGTATACCAGCTGGCAGGACGTCCTTTTCGCGCTTTTCCGCCACCTGTTCTGCCCGCTCGAAGCTGCGCTCCACCTGCGGAACCCGCCAGGTCACGCCTGGCCAGCTGCCGTCCGGTCCTTCGAATTCGACAGCGTTCACCTGCGGATGGCTTTCGCTCATCGCGGTGGAAATCATCGCATGCCACGTATCGGTATTGGCGCGCACGCCGCGATAGCCGCAAACGATCAGCCGGTCGGCCGCGCGCGTCATCGCCACATAGAGCAGTCGGCGGTATTCCTCTTCCGCTAGCGTCTGGATGCGGGCGGCGTCGGTCTGCGTGCGCGAATTGGCGAGATCGCCGACCGGCACCCAGACCGGCATCGGATCCTCGTTCGCTGTCTCGAGCAACCTCAGTTTCGGCATATGCGTATGAGTAAACGCCTTGCCGCCGCTATCGACCAGAAAGACGATCGGCGCCTCCAGGCCCTTCGAGGCATGCACCGTCATGATGCGCACTTCGTTTCGCCCTTTGTCCTGCTCGCGCTTCACCTCGGGTGCCTCGAGTTCGAGCGTCGAGATGAACGATTGCAGCCCGGGAAGGCCGGAATTCTCGTGATCGAGCGTGAAGGTCAGGAATTCGTCAAGAATATCGCTGACTTCGGTGCCGAGCCGCGCCAAGAACTGGCTGCGGCCACCGTGGACGCCAAGTACACGGGCGTAGAAGTCATGCACGGACAGGCTTCGTGATTGCTCCAGGAAAAGCTCAAGCCGTTTCGCCGCCGCCACGAAGCGCTCGTGGCCGTCGGCGGCGAAGCGCTGTAGATGGCTCCAAACGCTCAGATGTTCGCCTCGAAGCGCCGCCAGTGCAAAGATATCGTCTTCCGTGAGATCGAAGAGCGGGCTTTTCAGCACCGCTGCGAGCGAAAGATCGTCCTGCGGCAGAAGCAGGAAGCGCCCGAGCGCCAGCAGATCCTGCACGGCAATGTGGCTCGTCAGCTTTAGGCGGTCGGCACCGGCGACCGGAATATTGTTTCGCCGTTTCAGCGCCCGCGTCAGCGCGTTGACGAAACTGTCACGCTTTCGAACCAGCACCAGAATATCGCCGGCCTCGATCAGCCGTTCCTTGCCCTTCTCGACGATCGTTTCGCGTCCGACCAGCGCCTCGATCGTATGCGCCATGCGTCGCGCGAGGATCGCCGGCGGTGCGCTCTCGGGCGTGGCATCGAAAGGTGCCGTCCAGTCCTCTTCCTTGACGGCGACTTCGGGCGCTACCATTGCCCAGAGATCGACTGCGCCTGGATGGCCGATCCGGCTTGACCGGTGGATGACCGGCTCGCCCTCGGCGCTCAGCCCACGCGCATTTTCAGGTGGTGTGAAGACATGGTCGACGGCGGCGAGAACGTCGGACGTCGAACGGAACGACAGCGGCAGGCGCACCGGCGTGAATTGCTGGCCGCTGGCCTGCACCTTCCGCTGCGTCCGTTTGCTTTCTTCCGAAAAGCGCTCCGGCCGGGCGCCCTGGAAGGAATAGATGGATTGCTTTTCATCACCGACGGCAAATAACGTCCGGATCACCGGCCGGGCGCTCTCGCCCGAGAAGAAATCCTCCGCCAGCGACTGGATGACGCTCCATTGGATCGGGCTGGTATCCTGGGCCTCATCGACGAGAATGTGGTCGATGCCCTGATCAAGCTTGTAGTGGATCCATGGGCCGATGCCGCTTTTCGTTAGCAGATCGGCCGTGCGCGTGATCAGGTCCTCGAAATCGAGGTGGCTGCGCTGCTTTTTCAGGGAATCATAGTCACGGTTCAGGCGCTCGGCGAGCACGAGCGCCGCATGCGTCGCGGTATACATCCGCATGATTTTCAGGCGGTCACGGCAGGCGACGACGTGATCGCGGGCAGCCACGATCGCCGCTGTCAGTTCTGGCGCATCGGCCAGCATCGCCTTCACGGTGAATTGCGAATCCGTTTTCGGCTGCCCGTCCACCTTCAGGAAGATCTTCTCCAGAAGTTCGGCCCGCTTCGACGCGCTTCGCTCGTTCGAGGTCTGGCGAAGACCGTAGGCAACCTCCTGCGCCTTGGCGCCGCCTTTCTGTGCCGCCAGCGTCATGTAGAGATCGAGCGTTAGCCCGGAAAGCTCCGGTAGCGGCCAGTATTGCTCGTCGATGCTGGCTTCGCTCTCCGTATCGGAAAGCTTCAGGTTCTTGCGCAGTGCCGCGGCGATCCCGCCATTCGCTTCGGCGGCCTGCGTGAAGCGGCGGATGGCGTTGCGATTGGCGACGATCTCTTCGAGCAGCGCTTCCAGCCCGCTTTCGTCGCCGAGGTTGAGAACGTATGAGAACGCTTCGGCAAGCGTCTGATCGTCTTCCGGTCCCGTCGCCGTCAGCAGCGAACGGCGCGCATCCGCGAGAAGGGTCGCCGCTGCCCGGTCGTCGAGAACCGAGAAGTGACCGGCGACATTCGCCTCCAGCGGAAACTGATGCAGCAGCGCCTCGCAGAAGGCGTGGATCGTCTGGATCTTCAATCCGCCGGGCGTCTCCAGCGCCTTGGCAAAGAGCCGCCGTGCTTCGGCGAGCTTGACGCGATCGGGTGTTTCTCCCTCGATCAGCGCGATGCGCTTGCTCAATTCCTGATCCGGCAGAACCGCCCATTCGGCAAGCCGCGCGAAGACGCGGTTCGACATTTCGGAGGCCGCGGCCTTGGTGTAGGTCAGGCAGAGGATCGCCGAAGGCCGGGCACCGGCCAAAAGCAGCCGGATCACGCGTTGCGTCAGGACGTGCGTCTTCCCGGATCCGGCATTGGCCGACACCCATGCCGAGCGTAAGGGATCGGAGGCGATCGCCTGCTGAATGGTCGTCCAGCCGATCCAGACGCCCGGATCGTCGCTATCGGGGAGAGCGGTAATGTCATTCATCGCCGCTGGACTCCTCGTCTTCTGCCGTCGACCATTCCGAGACCCGTGCCAGATGATCGTAGTCGCCGCCGAACTCGAACTGTTGTGCCGGGATAAGCCGCGATGTGAAGCCTCGCTCGCCGGATTGCAGCAGGGAGACAAACTTGACGAGTTGATCGATCGATTCCTCGGCAAGATCGAGCGCCGACTTCGCCTTGTCGCTGCGTGTCGAATTCTCGTTGTTGACGGTATCGGCCCGGAAGCGGCTGCCGGGCCGCAACCGGACGTAAAGCAGATCCTGCGGAATGAGGCTGCCGGCATCGCGGAAGGCACCGGCGCTCAGCGCGGCAGCTTCGAGAGCCAGCTGTGGGTCGAGCAAGGCGCGCGCTTGCGCAGGCGAAGGATTGTAGCCGGTCTTGTAATCGATGATATCGGCAGATTTCGGCCCGGTAATATCGATCCGGTCGGCGACGCCGGTTAGCCGGATGTTGATCGTCTCCAGCTCGACGCTGCCGCGAACTTCGGTCACTGTCTTGCGGATGCCCGGCCGCCGCTCGGCTTCCCACGTCAGGAAGCTGCGGGCCACCTCGCGAAAGCGCGGCCGCCAGACCGCGTCGATATGGGCGGGCAGTTCTTCGCTGTCGAAAAGATCGTTCAGGATAGCCTCCATCGCCCTTTCGCCGTCAGGCGTTCCGGCGATGTGCCCTTCGCGCACGAAGCGGTCGATGATCGCGTGATAGAGCGTGCCGCGTTCTGCGGCACCGGGATCGCGGTTAAACGGTTCGACAGGGTCAAGCCGCAGAATGCGCCGTGCGTAGATCGCATAGGGATCGCGCCGGAGGCGGCCGACTTCGCTGAAGGAATAGGATTTCGGCTGCAGTTCGGAGGGTGGAACCGGCGAGGGGCGCTGCGCCGGCGCCTGGGTCTTGCCGTCATCCAGAAGATTGACCCAGTGCACGAATTTTTCGCCACGGTCCTTCAGCGCGGCTTCGAAAGCGGTGCCGCCCAAAGCCAGTAGACGCTGCAGCCAGCGCGAGGCAACCGTCGGCGTCGAGCCCTGGCGGAGTGCGCGCGTATAGATCAGCTTCCGAGTGCCGCTCGCCATCTCGAAATCGTGGGCCAGCTGCCCGATACGCCGCTCCGGTGGCTCAAGGCCGATCTCCGTTTTCATCATCCGCGAAATGAAGGGGTTGTTGGCCGTCTGCCCCGGCCAGGAACCTTCGTTCAGACCACCGAGCACCAGCGTGTCGACAGCCTGAAGACGGGCTTCCAGCGTACCGAAGATGAAAACCCGGGGATGGCTGAGCGCGCGAGGTTTGGCGGCCTGTCCAGCCGACAGGGCCGTCATGATGTCGATCCACTGCGGACCGTCCGCCTCGATCTGCCCGTTGGTGTCGATTACCTCGCCGAGCAGCGTTGTGAGCGCATCGCCGGCTTCTCCGCTCCAGAGACCGGCAAGGTCGCCGCGGTGATCGCGAGCCACGGCCTCGAGCACGCGGCCGGTCCTTGAGGCCCATTCGGAGAGCTGCAGGTTCACTGTCAGGCTGCGCCCGTCAGGTCCACGCTTGACCATTGCCGATGCCAGCGGCTCGGTCGCCGCTGCGATCCGCTGTGCCAGATCCCGGGCCTGATCGATCGCATCCGATGGCAGCGACTTCCGCCAGTTCGGCGCGTAGCGATCGGCCTGCTGTTCAGCAAGCTGACGCTCCAGCAGGGCCGGTAGCGTGCTGATATCGACCTCGGCAACACCGCCGCGCAGCGCGAGAAGCTCGAGCGCTTCGACGGCACTTGTCAAAATGGTCTTCTCAAGGCTGAAATGCGTGAGCGGATGCTTGAGGAGCGCCACCAGTGCCACCGGATCGCCGGGCCGTAGCGTCGCTTCCAGAACCAGCTGCAGGAAAGTGCCCTGCGGCATCGCAGAAAGCGGCGTACCGGCCGAATCGTCGGCGATAATGCCGAACCGGGCGAGTTCGGACATGACGCGGCGTGCGAGATTGCGATCGGGCGTAATCACCGCTGCCTGGCTTTCGCCGTTGCGGCCCGGCTCTTCCAGGGCAAGGCGCAAGGCGATGGCGATTGCCGTTGCCTCCTCCCGCTCGTTGGCTGCCTCGATCAGCGCCACGTCGGCAAAGCCCGCCGCCAACGCGTCCGCGGGAAGCTCGTTCTTCCACTCCCCCCAGCCGCTTGTCGCCTCCGCCGGTGCAAGCGCCCGCGACAGTACCTCCGCACGCCGTTGCAGGTCAGGCTCGGCGTCGATCAGCGGGGCGACATCATTGCGTGTAAGTTTCAGGTGCTTCAGCAGATGCGACAGACCATATTGAGAGTGGCTGCGGCTCGCAGGATTGGCGGTTCGGCCCGGCTGTGGGTCAGGCGCCACCATCCGCCAATGCTCATCCGGCATCGACAGATCGAGGCCCGGCAGCACGATGACGCCCTCGGGAAGATCGGCAACGGCGGCAATCAGATCGGCGGTCGCAGGCACGGAGCCCGTCGAGCCGGCAATGATGATCGGGCCTACCGGCCGGGACGTTGCAAGACGGTTCGCTTCCGCCCGCAGGATTGCGTTGCGGTGCCGGGCAGGGGATGAGCGCCCGAGTTCGGCCAGCCGTTCCGGCCAGAAAGCGCTGGCAATCTGCAGAAATTCGGCGGTCAGCTGCCACCAGAGTGCATGATCGGAGGCGTCGAGATTGGCAAGCTCCGCCCATTCCCGGCCCTCAGTCTCGATCGAGTCGATCAGCTCGGCCAGATTGCGCGCCAGCCAGATCGCATCGGCCGGGCTTGCCGGGGCTGCGAGAGGCGACTCGGCGTGGATGCGGCGGACGATATCCGGCAGCCTGTTGCGCCAGGCAAGGATGAGCCTTGCAAGCTCCAGCAGGCGGGCAGTGTTGGAAAGTGGCTGCGCAAGGTCGAGGGTCGCAGGCAGCGCCTCCTCGAAATAGCCGCTGTCGTCATCCGTCTCACCGAGCGGCCGGATGACCGGCAGAATGGCCGAGCGGCCGCCGAGCAGATCGACGAATTCGGACCGGAGCACGCGGGCTGCGCGCCTGGTCGGCAAATAGATCGTGACTTTCGAAAGCGATAGTGGATCGTCGGGATCGTGCCGGAAAAGCGGCGTCAGCCGGCCTTCGCAAAGCGTTTGCGCGAGCACTTTCAGAAACGGCGCTCCTGCCGGGATCGTCAGGATGCGCGGCTGATGACGCTCGCTCATCGCCTAAGCAAACGTCCGGAATTGCCGGATCGTTTCCTCTGCTTCATCGACGGCTTCGGGCGTGCCAACAGTCAGCCAGTGCCCGTCCATCATCATTCCGTAGAGCCTACCGCGGCCGATCGCTTTGTCGAAGTAACTGTTGATGTTGAAGGGGTCGCGCGGCGCATCGTCGAGAAATTCGGGCCGCATCGCAAAGGCGCCGGCATAGACGACGGGGTTCGACTGGTCGTCCCGGTAGCGTGTCAGGCGGCCATCTGCTGCCATGCTGAAATCATTGGTGCCATTATGGCCGGTCGTGTTCTCGATGCACACGCAAAGCATCGCCATGTCCATGCTGCCGGCATCGAAGAATCCGGCTAATCGATCGAGATTGCTGGGCGCACCCGGCTGTTCACCGATCCAGAAGAGATCGGCGTTCATCACGAAGATCGTCTCCCGGTCGAGCAGCGTCAGGCCCTTGACGATGCCGCCGCCATTGTTCAGCAGGCCGTCGCGCTCGTCGGAAATCAGGATATCGAGCCCGTGATACGACTTAAGATGCGCTTCCATCTGGTCGGCGAAATGGTGGACGTTGACCGCAGCGCGTTCGACGCCGGCCTGCTTCAGCGAGTCCAGCGTATAGTCGATCATCGGCTTACCGCCAATCTTCACCAACGGCTTCGGCATCGTATCGGTGATCGGGCGCATGCGGGTACCGAGACCCGCCGCCAATACCATGGCTTGTTTGATTGTCATCGTGGTCCGGAACTTATGATTCGCTGATGCCTATTCCAGCCCTTGCGCACCATTCGCGCAAGGGGGCGAGCGCTTCATGCTCAAGAGCGACCTGGAGATAGGCGAGTGTGCGTGGCATATGCTTGAGATAGCCGGGTTTGCCGTCGCGCTGCAGCAGCCGGACCCAGAGCCCGGCAAGTTTGCAATTGCGCTGCGCAGACGTGATCGCCCAGCTCTTCAGGAAGGATGTTTCATCGAAGCCGCCTTGGGCCCGGCGGATCGACAGATAGTCGTCCATCAGCTCCCGGAAGAGCGGTGGCTCGATGGTGACCCGCGCGTCCTGGGCGATCGATGCCAGATCGTAGGACGTCGGGCCGATCATCGCGTCCTGGAAATCGATCAGGCCGATCTTCTGGATCCCCTGCCGGTCGCCGCGCCAGATGATGTTCGGCGAATGGAAATCGCGCAGCAGCAGGTTCTTTTCGGCATCGGCCAGCTGGTCGATGAGATGGTCCCAGATCGCGAGATACGTGTCCCGCTCTGCATCCGGGGCTGCCTGGCCGCCGCGCTTCCACGGCAGATGCCAGTCGAGCACCAGGCGGACTTCCATCTTCATCGCTGTCCGGTCGAAATCCGGGATGTGGTGAATGTGATCCTTTGTAACGGGGATATCCTGCGGGATCTGCATGCCATGCAGATGCGCGAGGCAGGCGACGCTTTCGCGATAACGCTCGACGATCGGCTTTCCGCCGGTATCAAGAACGCCTTCGGTTCCGAGATCCTCAATCAGCAATATGCCCTGGTCATAGTCGACGCCATAGATTTCAGGCGTTGCGAAGCCGCGCTGCCGCAGAGCATCGGCGATGGCAACGAAGGGATAGGCGTTCTCTGCAAGATGGGCGACCTTCGGGTAGGGCTTGCCGTCAAGGACTGCGGGTCCTTCCGGCAGCGGCGGCCAATCCATCAGGATCTTCCGCTCGCCTGTCGCGGGATAGACTGCCTCATAGGCGCGCAACGATGCATCGCCCGTCAGGAAGCGCCGTCCGGCTTCTTCATAGCCGAGACCGGCGAGAAATGTCCGGATGGCCAGGACGCGCTGGATACGCTCGGCTTTCTTCCGCGGCGCCTTGATGGTCAGGCGGCGCCCGGCACCCTCGTGCGTCAGGGTCAGTTCAATCCGATCTCCAGGCATCTCGTCTGCGGCCATCTCGGGCCACTCGACGAGGCAAATACCCGATTGCAGCGCCTCGTCGAAACCAAGTTCTTCAAGCTCGGAGCCATCGGCAAGCCGGTAGAGATCGAAGTGCGCAACCGGAATTCTAAGATCATAGGC
This sequence comes from Rhizobium sp. 01N424, assembly GCF_056399485.1. Classification (NCBI taxonomy): domain Bacteria; kingdom Pseudomonadati; phylum Pseudomonadota; class Alphaproteobacteria; order Hyphomicrobiales; family Rhizobiaceae; genus Rhizobium; species Rhizobium sp. 01N424. Next base: position 29,565 of record NZ_JBFTRK010000003.1, on the reverse strand, counting down.
TTGGACGAGCGTGAATGTCGGGCTCGGCACTTCCAACGCCGGATCGTCGGCAATGGCGCGGATCAGAGCGCGGGCCAGAGACGATTTTCCCGCGCCGAGATCACCCGACAGCGTCAGGCAGTCGCCCGGCTTAACGGCGAGCGCCAGATCCTCGCCGAGACGGCCGGTTGCCGCCTCGTCTTTCAGAAACAGGGAGATCGCGCCAGCGTCGGCCGTCATTCGGCGGCTGCGATGGCACGCGGCAGGTTGACGGATGGAATCCGGCAAACGACCGTGGTGCCGCGGCCCGGCTTGCTGTCGATCGTTACCTTGCCGTTGTGCAGGCTGACGAAGCTGTCGACGATCGAAAGACCGAGACCGGCACCACCGCGTTTACCACTTTTTGCGCCGGTGGCGAAGCGATCGAAGACAGTAGCGATCATCTCCTGCGAGATGCCCGGGCCACGATCGGCGACAGAAAATACGAAATCGGTGCCTTCGCGATGGCATTCGAGCGCAATCGCCGCGCCCTCGGGCGAAAAATTGGCGGCATTCGATAGCAATTTCAGTAGGATCTGCTTCAAGCGCTGTGAATCGGCAACGATGGTGCCGAGTTGCGACGGCGATGTGATCTCCAGCGTTACGCCGCTTTCCTGCAGCCGGTCGGCGATCTGCATCGAGACGTCATCCAGGAGGTCGCTGAGATCGATCTCGGAATAGTTCAGCCGCATAATGCCTGCATCGACGGTCGCAAGATCGAGGATGTCGTTGACCAGAGTTAGAAGGACAGACGACGATGTCGCGATATGGTCGATATATTCGGCCTGCCTATCGTTCAGCGGACCGACGCCCGGCGTGCGCAGCAGATCGGTGAAACCGATGATGTTGGTCAGCGGCGAACGGAGCTCGTAGGAAACGTGCTGGACGAAATCGTTCTTCAGCTCGTCGGCCTTGCGCAGCGCTTCGTTCTTCTCGGTCAGGGCGCGCTCGGCGCGCACCGAATCCGTCATGTTGACGAAGGTCAACATCGTCTGTGCATTCGGCAGCGGTATCACCGCGTAGTCGAGCACGAGGCCGGAGAACAGTTCCAGCGTGCCCTGGCTCGAACGGCGTTCGTCGTCGAAGCTGGTGATGAGCTCGGCAAAGGTCTTCCAGCCATCCGGCTTGTCATACGACGGAGCACATGCTTCGCCGACGGCGCGGATATGGGTGCCCGGCTTCGCTTCGGCCTCGGTGATGCCCCAGAGGACGCGGAAAGCAGGATTGGACAGACGGATCCGCCCATCAGGACCGAACACCGCGACACCTTCCGAAAGGTGGTCGATCGTCTCGCCCTGAACCTTCACCAGCGTGTTGTAGCGCGTTTCGAGATCGACCTGCTCGGTGAGGTTCTCGAATACCCAGGTAGCGCCGCCTTGTGGATGCGCCGTGGCGAAGACGCGCAGCGTCTGGCCGTTCGGCAGATGCCAGAGGTCGGATTTCGTATCGAGAGCCTGGTAGACGGAAAGCGCTGTTTCCTTCCAGCTCTTCCAGTTCAACTGATCCGGCAGTTTCTTGGCCGCCCGCAGGCGCTCTAGAAGCTCGGCATTGTCAGGCTTGCGCTCGAGGAAGGCGATATCGAGCTCCCAGAGGGTCACGAAGGCCTGATTATAGAATTGCAGCCGCTGCTCGCCGTCGAAGATCGCAACCGGTGTTGCGAGATGATCGAGGGTCTCGGCATGGCTTTTCAGCGTCCGTTCGAGCTCGGCGCGAACCGCCTCGGCATCCGAGACGTCGATGGCGATGCCCGCCGAGCCGGTGGGAACCTTGACATCGACGACATCGAAGAATGTCCGGTTGCCGCTGACGACGGTCGAAATCTTGTCGTGAAAAGGCGATTCGGGCGTTGCCGTGGCGCGGATGCGCTCGCGGGCGATCGTCGTCAGGAATTCACGGCTCTCGTTGATTGCCTGCTGCGGCGACTTCGCCTCGACGGCATCGCCGTAAGCCTGGTTGACCCAGGTCAGGCGGCCCTCGACATCCCGCTGCCAGGCCGGCAGGTCGATGGCATCGAGCAGGCTCTGGAAGGCCGAGATCGACGACATCAGCCGTTCGCGCTCGATCTTCAGTTCGGCGAGTTCGGCGCGTAGATTGTTGAGCGCGACAAAGCGGACAAAGGCGCGGCCGCCGGAAACACGGCCCTGCGCCTCGAGAATTTCATCGCGATTGGTTTCGACCACCATATCGAAGCTCTGGCCTGCTTCGCGCAGGCGGTCGATTGCATGGTCAAGCTCGGACGCGGAACGGGGCTTCAGCCACAGGCCGAATGCCAGGAATTCGTTGTCTTGTGGCGCACCTGTTTCGGCAGGCAGCTGTCCCAGCAGTTCCGGGCGCTCGCTGCCGTCCCAGACGACGATGCGGCGGTTCTTGTCGGCGATCAGTGCCTGATACTGTGAGATGCGCTGCTGCGCGTCCGAAAGCGCCGTGCGGATGTCGCGGCTCTCGGTTTCCAGGTTGCCGCGCTGGCGCACCAGCCAGAGGGTGGAAAGCAGAGCCGCGGAGATGACCCCGATGACGACGGAAACGCCGACGACCTGAGATGAGGTGAAGAGGTGTGCCGATGCAGCAGCCTCGGATTCGACCTGAGCCAGAACCGGACGCGCAAGCGCTGCGATCGCCGTGCCGCCGGCACAAATCTTCGCCAGCCGCGTCAGCGAGCTTTTTCCCTGCTTCACGGCCCGCCCGGCCGCCGCAGGTGTATTGTGTTGTGCTGCCGCTACCTGGCGGATATCGGGCCGAGCGCCGTCATCCACCTGTGCTGGCAGGCTTTTCTCTACGTCCGGCATTCCCGGTCTGTCTCCGTCCTTTAATGTGCCGCATCACGACAAGACATCCCATTTTCGGGCAAACGGACGAGTCCGGGCCACGAATCGAGTTCTAAAACAATACTTCGGATGGGATTCAGCGGGAAGGTAGGAGGCAAAAAATAAGGGCGCCGCAAATGTCAATGCGGCACCCATCAAGATGTTGTGGATACTGGCGATGCGATTAGTATCTGTAGTGGTCAGCCTTGAACGGGCCCTGCGGCTTCACGCCGATATAGGCGGCCTGTTCTTCAGAAAGCTGGGTCAGCTTCACGCCGAGCTTGCCGAGATGCAGGCGGGCGACCTTCTCGTCGAGGTGCTTCGGCAGGATGTAGACCTGGTTGGAATACTGGTCGGGCTTGGTGAAAAGCTCGATCTGCGCCAGCGTCTGGTTGGTGAAGGAGGCCGACATCACGAAGGACGGATGACCGGTGGCGTTGCCGAGGTTCAGCAAACGTCCTTCCGACAGCAGGATGATGCGGTTGCCCTTCGGGAACTCGATCAGGTCGACCTGCGGCTTGACGTTAGTCCACTTGAGATTACGCAGCGCCGCAACTTCGATTTCGTTGTCGAAGTGGCCGATGTTGCCGACGATCGCCATGTCCTTCATCGCCCGCATATGGTCGATGCGGATGACATCCTTGTTGCCGGTCGTGGTGATGAAGATATCGGCCGAAGAGACGACGTCTTCGAGCAGAACGACTTCGTAGCCATCCATGGCGGCCTGCAGGGCGCAGATCGGATCGGCTTCGGTGACCTTGACGCGGGCGCCGGCGCCGGAAAGCGAAGCGGCAGAACCCTTGCCGACGTCGCCGTAACCGCAGACGACGGCAACCTTGCCGGCCATCATCACGTCGGTACCGCGGCGGATGCCGTCAACCAGCGATTCCTTGCAGCCGTACTTATTGTCGAACTTCGACTTGGTGACGCTATCGTTGACGTTGATCGCCGGGAACGGCAGCAGGCCCTTGGCATGCAGCTGATAGAGACGGTTGACGCCGGTGGTGGTCTCTTCGGTGACGCCCTTGATCGCGTCGCGCTGCTTGGTGAACCAGCCCGGCGATGCGGCAAGGCGCTTCTTGATCTGCGCGAAGAGGATCTCTTCTTCCTCGGAATGCGGGTTCGACAGCACGTCTTCACCGGCTTCGGCGCGCGCGCCGAGCAGGATGTACATGGTTGCGTCGCCGCCATCGTCGAGGATCATGTTGGAGAAGCCACCATCAGCCCACTGGAAGATCTTGTCGGTGTAGGTCCAGTAGTCTTCGAGGGATTCACCCTTGATCGCAAAGACCGGGATGCCGGCAGCGGCGATAGCAGCAGCAGCGTGATCCTGCGTCGAGAAGATGTTGCACGAGGCCCAGCGGACTTCCGCGCCCAGTGCCGTCAGCGTCTCGATGAGGACAGCGGTCTGGATCGTCATGTGCAGGGAGCCGGTGATGCGCGCGCCCTTCAGCGGCTTCGACTGGCCGAATTCCTCGCGGCTGGACATCAGGCCCGGCATTTCGGTTTCGGCGATCGTAATTTCCTTACGACCGAAATCTGCAAGACCGATATCGGCGACGACATAATCTTTTTCAGTGCTCATTGAGGTCTCCAGCTGAAAAGCATCTCAAAATCAAACCTGCGCCGCAAATATCGCGCAGCGCCAACACGTGCCTTATGCACGGCCATGCCAGCCGTTTATCAGGCTTCAGGGACCATGGCAATAAAGATATAAAGAAGTCTTTATATGGTTATATGACGGCGCGGATCAGATCTCTTCGCCGAACTTGTTCTGGATCAGCTGATCTAGGGCATCGAGGGCTTCGATCGCCTGGTTGCCGCTGGCGGTGACCAGCACGGTCGAGCCGGGGCTCGCGGCAAGCATCATCAGGCCCATGATCGACGTGCCGCCGACGATCATGCCATCTTTGGACACGGTGATCGCAGCGTCGAACGTATCGACCATCTGGACGAATTTCGCCGAGGCGCGTGCATGAAGACCGCGCTTGTTGATGATGAGGAGTTCCCGGGAGAGCTGCGTCGTGGTCATGAAGGCCCGTTATTTTCCGCTGAGAACGCGGCTCGCGACGTTGATGTATTTCCGGCCGGCTTCCGAAGCTTCGGCCAAGGCCTTTTCCATGTTGTTCTCGCCTCTGACGCCAGCGAGCTTGATCAGCATCGGCAGGTTCATACCGGCAATCACTTCGGTATGGCCGCTGCTCATCACCGAGATGGCAAGGTTGGAAGGCGTACCGCCGAACATATCGGTGAGGATCACCACACCATGACCATCATCGGCGCCGGCGACAGCTTGAAGAATATCCTGCCGCCGCTGATCCATATCGTCTTCGGGGCCGATGCAGACCGTCTCGATGAATTTCTGAGGACCGACGACATGCTCGACAGCATGACGAAACTCTTCAGCCAGCTTGCCATGAGTGACAAGCACAAGTCCGATCATGATTTAACTGCTCCCAATGGCATATCAACGGCGGCCCCAATATCGCAATGCAACAATCGCGTCCACCGGTGGGGGCACATCTTGGCGATCAAAAGCCGAAGTGCAAGACAAAAATGCGGAGATCGCAGGCAATTCTGCCGGATTATGAGGCATTATCGACCGATTTCCGGGGCTTTCGCCATCAGAACCGCGAGCGGCAGCCGGGTATCGCCAAGCAGCCGGATGACCGGGAGAAGAAAGCCGCTGGCGACCTCCATCTGCTCGTTTTCGGGCGGCAGGCGATTTTCGCCGGAGGCGCTGCCGGGCAGGATGGCGAAATGCATGGCGGCCTCGGCAATGCTGTCCAGCGCCACGATGCCGGTGCCTCGAAGTTCGATCAGCCCGGCGATGGAATCCGGCCGCCGGGCGATGATCTGCCCGTCTCGTTTATCGAGAAACACCTGATCGTCGGCAACGAGGACGGCGTCGAGGCCGATCCGTTTCGCCTCGGTCACACAGGTGAAGGCGAGCATCGACTTGCCCCAGCCGGAGGGACCCGAAAACAGCAGTCCGGTGCCGTTGATCCTGATCGCCGTCGCGTGAACGTTGACCGGCGCGCGCATCAGCTATTGGCAGCCGCGGGCAGGGCGAGAATGAAGCGGGCGCCAAGAATCTCGGCACTTTCCGCATCGATAATGTTTTCGGCGCGCAGCGAGCCGCCATGGGCCTCGGCAATCTGGCGGCTGATCGACAGGCCGAGACCGGAATTCTGTCCAAAGCCTTCGGATTCAGGCCGATCGGTATAGAAGCGCTCGAAGATCCGGTCGATATTTTCAGCCAGGATGCCGGGACCATTGTCTTCGATATAGACGAGGCAGCGTGAGCGGGTCCGCACCAGGCGAACGATAATCCGGCCGCCTTCCTGGGGAACGAAGGAGCGGGCATTCTCGATCAGGTTGGTAACGATCTGGCCGATGCGCAGGTCGTGGCCATTGACGACAAAGCGGGTCTTTACCCCCGGCTTCCGCTCGATCACCAGCTCGATATGCACATCCTTGTTCTTGCTGCGAATCTGCCGGGAGACGTCGACGAGATCGGTCAGGAATTTTTCCAGATCGACCGAGCGGGCATCGACGCGCGCCAGTTCGGCATCAAGACGCGATGCGTCGGAGATATCGCTGATCAGGCGATCCAGGCGGCGAACGTCATGCTGGATCACATCCATCAGCCGTTTCTTGGAATCGTCGGATTTTGCCAGCGGCAGCGTCTCGACCGCGCTTCGGAGCGACGTCAGCGGGTTCTTCAACTCGTGGCTGACATCGGCGGCAAAGCTCTCGATCGCATCGATGCGGTCGTAGAGTGCGGTTGTCATTTCACGCAGTGCAATCGAAAGATTGCCGATTTCGTCCTGGCGGGCGGAGAAGTCGGGGATCTCCTCGCGCTCCTTGGCGCCGCGCCGGACGCGGATCGCGGCTGCCGACAGGCGGCGGAGCGGATTTGCGATTGTCGAGGATAGAACCAGCGACAGCAGAACGTTGACGAGTGTCGCGACACCGAAGACACGCATGATCGCCAGACGTTCCGCGTGAACGATGTTGTCGATATCGCCGGCCTGGGTCGAAAGCAGAAGCACGCCGAGAACCGCGCGGAAACGCTGCACCGGCACGGCGACCGAGACGATCAGCTCGCCCTTCTCGGTGGTGCGCACCACAGCGCCGCGCACGCCGGTCAGCGCATTCATCACTTCAGGATAGATCGAGCCGTCGCCACCCGGCGCTTCCTTGTACACCGGCAGATTGCCGGGCTGCAGCGCCTTGTTGAACAGGGTGGTGAACCATTCGCCCCATGTCTGCTTCTCTTCCTCGACTGGCGGAAGATCGAAACGGAGCACCTGTCCGCGGGAATAGAGATGGCGGGAATCGAGCAGCAGATTGGCGTCGGCGTCGAAGATGCGGGCGCGGGTGCGCGTCGGCGAAATCAGCCGGCGAAGAACGGGCGCCACCTTTTCCGGATCGATCGGAAATTCCAGATCCTCGTCGTTCGGAACCGGGGTGATGCTTTGGCCGGCCTGCAGTTCCAGCAGCTTCTGGGGATCGATGGTGATGGAATTGGTATCGACCGATGCCGAAGCGGAGACCGCACCGGCAATGATTTCACCCTGCGTCAAAAGGCTTTCGACACGCGCGTCGATCAGCCCCTCGCGGAACTGATTCAGGTAGAGAATGCCGCCGACGAGGACGAGCAGCGCCGCCAGATTGAAGAACAGGATGCGGCGCGTCAGGCTCGAAAAAACAGCGTTGCCGAAGATCCGGCGGATGATGGTGAAGGGATGCGACCAGCGCCTTCCCCGGACGCGGCGGCCGGTTACGCCATCCGCATCGTCCAGATCCCTTTCCTGCACCAACTGTGCCAACGACAGGCCCTTTCGGAGGGCGCGGCCGGATATGCGGCCAGCGAGCCCTCAACAATACTCATGTGCCCCGCGGTAACGCGTCAGGCTGCTTCGCGGAAGCGGTAACCCACTCCGTAGAGCGTTTCAATCATATCAAAATTGTTGTCGACCATCTTGAATTTCTTGCGCAGCCGCTTGATGTGGCTGTCAATGGTGCGGTCGTCGACATAGACCTGCTCGTCATAGGCGGCATCCATCAGTGCATCGCGGCTCTTGACGACGCCCGGGCGCTGCGCAAGCGAATGCAGGATCAGGAATTCGGTGACGGTCAGCGTCACCGGTTCGGCTTTCCAGGTGCAGGTGTGGCGCTCCTGGTCCATGACCAGCTGTCCGCGCTCCAGCGAGCGGGCAGGCTGGGCTGCACCGGGCTTCGGCGCGGTACCGCTTGTGCCTGCGGCGGCGGCCGCTTCACGGCTCGAGGCGCGGCGCAGCACGGCGCGAACGCGCTCGACCAGCAGGCGCTGCGAGAACGGCTTGGTGATGAAATCGTCGGCGCCCATCTTGAGGCCGAAGAGCTCATCGATCTCCTCATCCTTGGACGTCAGGAAGATGACCGGCATGTCGGACTTCTGGCGCAGGCGGCGCAGAAGCTCCATCCCGTCCATCCGCGGCATCTTGATGTCGAAGATGGCGAGCTGCGGCGGACGGGCGATGAGACCATCGAGCGCCGAAGCGCCGTCCGTATATGTCTCGACCTTATATCCCTCGGCTTCCAGTGCGATCGACACTGACGTCAGGATGTTGCGGTCGTCGTCAACGAGCGCGATTGTCGGCATGGTGTTCGTCTCCGTCATTTATGCGCATCTCCCGGAATTTTTGATGTCCCCAGGCGGCCTCTCCAGCCGGATGCGCTTATGGAGGATAAAGGTGGAACAAATTGTGGCAAAGATAAAGGGGCGGATTGTTCGAATATTGCGGCCGCAATCAAAGGTGGTGCGACATACTGAACCAAACCACTCAGTTCAAACGATTTAAAAATACCGATTCTTATTTAAATCGATTAAATATATGATATCATTACACTTTTCGAATTACACTCTCTTGCTTTTTAAAATTCCCCATCTTAGGTTCGCGTCAGTTTTAACGGCTGTATGCCTGAGCAAAGGGAAGAGCGATGGAAACGTTCGGAGTTCATAACCCGGCGGTAGCGTTGGCGACGATCGGTTTGGAGGGCGCTGCAAGCGTTCGCTATAACTTTACCGCCGCCTCCCTCTATGAGGAGTCGATTCGCCGTGGAGAAGCCGAACTCACCGCCCAGGGCGCGCTGCGCGCATTGACCGGCCAGCACACCGGCCGTTCGCCGCGCGACAAGTTTGTCGTTCGCGATGCCGATACCGAAGCGCAGATCTGGTGGGACAACAACAAGCCGATGTCGCCGGAGCACTTCGCCGTGCTGCATGCCGACATGCTGGCTCACGTGAAGGGCAGGGAGCTTTTCGTGCAGGACCTGATCGGCGGTGCCGATGCCGGTCATGCTCTGCCGTCGCGTGTCGTCACCGAGTTTGCCTGGCACTCGCTGTTCATCCGCAATCTGCTGATCCGCCCGGAGCTCGAAGCGCTGAAGACCTTCGTGCCGAAGCTAACGATCATCGATCTGCCGAGCTTCAAGGCTGATCCGGACCGCCATGGCTGCCGTAGCGAAACGGTCATTGCCTGCGACCTGACCAAGGGTCTCGTGCTGATCGGCGGCACGTCCTACGCCGGTGAAATGAAGAAATCGGTCTTCACCGTCCTCAACTACCTGCTTCCGGCCAAGGGCGTCATGCCGATGCACTGCTCGGCCAATGCCGGGCCGGATGGCGATAGTGCGGTCTTCTTCGGCCTGTCGGGAACCGGCAAGACGACACTGTCGGCCGATCCGGCTCGTACGCTGATCGGCGATGACGAGCATGGCTGGGGCGAAAACGGCATCTTCAACTTCGAAGGCGGCTGCTACGCCAAGACCATCCGTCTCTCGGCAGAAGCCGAACCGGAGATTTACGCGACGACGCAGCGCTTCGGCACGGTTCTCGAAAACGTCGTGCTGAACGAACAGCGCGAGCCGGATTTCGATGATGGCTCGCTGACGGAAAATACCCGCTGCGCCTATCCGCTGGACTTCATTCCGAATGCCTCGAAGACCGGCCTTGCCGCGCATCCGAAGACGATCATCATGCTGACCGCAGATGCTTTCGGCGTCATGCCGCCGATTGCCCGCCTGACGCCTGAACAGGCCATGTATCACTTCCTGTCCGGTTACACCGCAAAGGTCGCGGGTACCGAAAAGGGCGTGACCGAACCGGAAGCAACCTTCTCGACCTGCTTCGGCGCGCCCTTCATGCCGCGTCATCCGGCTGAATACGGCAATCTGCTGAAGGAGCTGATCGGCCGTCACGGCGTCGAATGCTGGCTCGTCAACACCGGCTGGACCGGTGGCGCCTATGGCACCGGCAAGCGCATGCCCATCAAGGCGACACGCGCTTTGCTGGCTGCGGCTCTCTCGGGCGAACTCGCCAAGGCCGACTTCCGCGCCGATGCAAACTTCGGCTTCGCCGTTCCGGTGTCCGTCCCTGACGTCGACAGCGGTATCCTCGATCCGCGCTCGACCTGGGCCGATGCTGCAGCCTATGACCGCCAGGCCGAAAAGCTCGTCGGCATGTTCATCGCCAACTTCGCCAAGTTCGAGGAACATGTCGACGGTGGCGTGCGTGACGCGGCACCGGGCCTGAAGATCGCTGCCGAGTAATCTAAACGGCTGATGATTCACGTGAAACCCGGCGGGCGACTGCCGGGTTTTTCTTTGCGTGTTCCAAAAGTCCGGATGATGTGAGATAGGTCGAGAATGGCCAGCGACGCGCTCTATATCAACGACCGGATTACCATCGCCGGATGGGAGCTGACGGAACAGTTCGTTCTGGCGGGTGGCCCCGGCGGGCAGAACGTTAACAAGGTCTCGACCGCAGTCCAACTTTTCTTCAGCCTGGAGAGCTCGCCGTCCCTGCCGGACCGCGTCAAGGCAAACGCCATCAAGCTCGCCGGAAGACGCATGTCGAAGGACGGCGTCTTGATGATCGAGGCAAGCCGCTTTCGCAGCCAGGACCGCAATCGTGAGGATGCCCGCGAGCGCCTCAAGGAACTGGTTCTCGAAGCCGCCAAACCACCGCCGCCACCGCGAAAGAAGACCCGGCCGACAAAAGGCTCCGTCGAGCGCCGCCTCAAGGAAAAGTCGGGCCGCTCCGAGGTCAAGAAGATGCGCGGCCGGCCGGCAGGAGACTGATATGCTCGAAATCTCCGGCGGAATCAGGCATTTTCCAGGCTATCTCGATCGCCCCGCTCAGGAGACGATGATCGAGACGATCCGCGAGATCGTCTCCGCCGCGCCTCTGTTCACGCCTGTGATGCCCGGCACCGGCAAACCGATGTCGGTGCGCATGAGCAATTGCGGCGAGCTTGGGTGGGTGACGGACAAGGAGCGCGGCTATCGCTATCAGCCGGTCCATCCGCTGACCGGAGAGGCCTGGCCGCCGATCCCGGACGCACTCATGGATCTCTGGAACGACGTTTCCGGCTATCACCTGCCGCCGCAGGCCTGCCTCATCAATTTCTACGCCGACGACGCCAAGATGGGCCTGCACCAGGACAAGGACGAGCAGGATCTCCGGGCGCCGGTCGTTTCCATCTCTCTCGGCAACACCTGCCTCTTCCGCGTCGGGGGAACCGCGCGGACCGACCGCACCCAGTCGCTGAAGCTCGCAAGCGGCGACGTGATCGTCCTCGGCGGCGAGGGTCGCCTCTGCTTCCACGGTGTCGATCGCATCTATCCCGCCACCTCGACGCTGCTGAAAAGTGGCGGCCGGATCAACCTCACTTTAAGGCGTGTGACGCCGTGAATCCGGCTAAAGCTTCCTGAGAGCCACCTGTTCGATCAGGTGGTTTGGTCCCTTGCGCAGGATCAGATCGGCGCGGGGGCGGGTCGGCAGGATGTTCTGGCGCAGGTTCTTCAGGTTGATGTTGGCCCAGAGCCCCTCGGCAATCCCAAGCGCTTCCTTTTCGCTGATCGAGGCATAGCGGTGGAAGTAGGAGTTCGGGTCGCGGAAGGCGGTTTCGCGCAGGCGCATGAAGCGATGCACGTACCAGTTATGGATCTGCTTTTCCTCAGCGTCGATATAGATCGAGAAGTCGAAGAAATCCGAGACCATTGGCACGATCTTGCCATCCGCCGGCAGGTCACGCGACTGCAGCACGTTGATGCCTTCGAAGATCAGGATGTCAGGCCGGTCGATGATCTTGTATTCGTTCGGGATGACGTCATAGACGAGGTGCGAGTAGATGGGCGCCTTGACGTCCGCCTGTCCCGCCTTGATCGCCGAAAGGAAGCGCAGGATCGCTCCGGTATCATAGCTTTCAGGAAAACCTTTGCGCTGCATCAGGTTTTCGCGCTCAAGTACGGCGTTCGGATGCAGGAAGCCGTCGGTGGTGATCAGGTCAACCTTCGGGCTCGACGGCCAGCGGCGCAGCAGCTCTTTCAGTACGCGCGCGGTCGTCGATTTGCCGACGGCAACCGATCCGGCAATGCCTATCACGAAGGGTGTCTTGGCCACGCCCTCAAGATTGAGGAAGCGGTTGCGCTGTTCGAAGAGCAGCTGCGAGGATTCGACATGCGAGGACAGCAGGCGCGATAGCGAGAGATAAATGCGCCTGACTTCGTCGAGGTCGATCGGGTCGCCCATCGAACGCAGCCGCGTGACTTCCTCGCTGGTCAGTGTCAGCGGCGTATCGGCGCGGAACTTCGACCATTCCTCGGAGGAAAAGAAGTGATAGGGCGAATAGGCATTCGCCTGGAAGTGATCGAGCGCCTCGGGCGCTCCGATGATTTGCGACACGATACTCATGAACTCTGCCGGCTGGCCTTTTCCTTGAGGCCGGACTGAGCGGTCCGCCGCTCAAGTTCGGCCATGACATCCTGCAACGGAATGCCTGCAATCTTCAATACGACCAATAGGTGATAGAGGACATCGGCTGACTCGTAGGTGAGGTTGGCCCTGTCATCGGTCACCGCCGCCATTACGGCTTCGATTGCCTCCTCACCCAGCTTCTTGGCTGCTTTCGGCTGCCCGGCCCGGACAAGCTTGGCCGTCCAGGATTCGTCCGGTGAAACCTTCGACCGCTCATCGACGATCTTTTCCAGATCGGAAAGGGAAAATCCGCTCATTCTATCGCTTTCACTCAGTCGAGCCGCATCGCAATGCCGTTTGAATTCATATAGCGCTTCGCTTCGCCGACGGAATAGGTGCCGAAATGGAAGATCGACGCGGCGAGAACGGCCGTCGCATGGCCTTCCTTCACACCCGCCACCAGATCGTCGAGGCTGCCGACGCCGCCGGAGGCGATGACGGGGACGCGAACGCTGTCGGCAATCGCCCGCGTCAGCTCCAGATCGTAGCCGATCTTGGTACCGTCGCGATCCATCGAGGTCACAAGCAGCTCACCGGCGCCGCGGGCAACCATCTTCTGCGCGAACTCGACGGCGTCGATGCCGGTCGCGTTGCGGCCACCATGGGTGTAGATCTCCCAGGCGCTGAGATTGTCCTGGCCGACGGCCTGCGTACGGCGGCGCTTGGCGTCGATCGAGACGACAATGCACTGGTCGCCAAACTTGTCGGCGGCTTCCGCCACGAAATCAGGGTTGTTGACGGCGGCCGAATTGATCGAGACCTTGTCGGCGCCGCAGAGCAACAGCTTGCGGATATCAGCAATGGTGCGAACACCGCCGCCGACCGTCAGCGGCATGAAGCACTGCTCGGCGGTCCGCGAAACGACGTCGAAGATCGTGTCGCGATTGTCTGACGAAGCGGTGATGTCCAGAAAGCAGAGTTCGTCGGCACCGGCAGCGTCATAGGCTTTCGCGGCCTCGACGGGATCACCGGCATCGATGAGATTGGTGAAGTTGACGCCCTTGACGACACGGCCGTCCTTGACGTCGAGGCAGGGGATGACACGGGCTTTGAGCGTCATTGTGCAATCTCCTTGGCGCGGGCCGCATTGATCAGCGAAAGCGCTTCCGCAGGATCGATGCGGCCATCATAGAGCGCGCGGCCGGAAATCGCGCCTTCGAGCTTGCGGGCATCCGGCTGCAGCATTCGCTCGATATCGGCGATAGAGGCGAGGCCGCCCGAGGCGATCACGGGGATGGAGACAGCAGAAGCTAGTTCCAGCGTTGAGGCCCAGTTAATGCCGGCAAGGATGCCGTCGCGGTCGATGTCGGTATAGATGATCGCCGCGACACCGGCGCCCTCGAATTTCTTCGCCAGCTCGATAATGCCGAGCTCCGAGGCCTCTGCCCATCCCTCGACGGCGACCTTGCCGCCCTTGGCGTCGATGCCGACGGCAACGCGGCCCGGAAAAGCCCTGCAGGCCTCGATGACCAGTGCCGGATCGCGAACGGCGACCGTGCCGAGAATGACGCGCGCCAGACCGCGCGACAGCCAGCTCTCGATATGGTCGAGTGTGCGGATACCGCCGCCGAGCTGTACCGGGTTCTTCGTTGCCTTCAGGATCGCATCGACAGCCGCGCCGTTGACGCTTTCACCGGCAAAGGCGCCGTTGAGATCGACGACATGCAGCCATTCGAAACCCTGGTCTTCGAAAGCCTTGGCCTGTGCGGCAGGGTCGGGATTGTAGACCGTCGCCTGGTCCATATCGCCGAGCTTCAGACGGACGCACTGGCCGTCCTTCAGGTCGATGGCGGGAAAGAGGATCATGATGTCTGTCCTTGCTTCGCGCGAGCCTTACGGCTTCCAGCGCAGGAAATTGGTGATCAGGGCGAGGCCAAGCTTCTGACTCTTCTCCGGATGGAACTGGGCGCCCACCATGTTGTCGCGGCCGACAAAGGCGGTCATCGGACCACCATACCCGGTGGTCGCGATGACATCAGACGCGTTTTCTGCCGCCAGATGATAGGAATGCACGAAATAGGCATGCAAGCCGTCCGGTCCGGTCGGGATACCGTCGAAGAGCGGATGCGGATGCCTGAGATCGAGCGTGTTCCAGCCGATCTGCGGGATCTTCAGGGAGGCATCGTCAGGCGTCATTTCCTTGACGTCGCCGGGGATCCAGCCGAAGCCCTTGGTGACCGTCTTTTCCAGGCCGCGCGACGACATCAGCTGCATGCCGACGCAGATACCGAGGAACGGCTTGGCCTTCTTCTCGACCGCCTCGATCAGCACCTCGGCCATGCCGGGCACGGCATCGAGGCCGCGGCGGCAATCGGCATAGGCGCCGACGCCGGGAAGCACGATCCGGTCCGCAGCGGCAACGTCTTCCGCCTTGTCCGTCAGGTCGATATGGGCGTCGATGCCTGCCTCGCGCGCTGCGCGTTCAAAGGCTTTCGTTGCCGAGCGCAGATTGCCCGAGCCGTAGTCGATAATTGCGACGCGCATCAGCGTCCTCCATCAAAACCAAAGAGACCAAGCGAGGTGGCGTTGCCGTGGCGGCCGGTGGAGCGTTGATGTCGCTCCCATTCCGGTGCCGGCACGCCGCTGTCCTGCTCGATGGTCTCGATACCGGAAAAATAGATCTCTTCGGCCGCATCGACGGAGTCGGCCGTAACGACGGCATCTTCGTTCCAGCCCCTGGCGGCAAGGCTGCGGATTCGGAAATTCTGCCCCTCGAGCGCAACGATCAGGCTTGCCGCCAGCGTGATCGCAAAGCCGGCCGGCCACAGACCCTGCCGCTCCATCAGAACGCCGCCGATAGCCTGTGCGAGAAAGGCGGCGGCCGTATGCAGCCAGAGGCGATGCGCCAGCAGCCACAGCCATGGGAAGAAGAAACCAAGAAACGTGAAGCCGTCGCGGATGACGCGCGTCTTCTCGTGGCCGGTATCCGCTCCGTCAGGCGCGGTGAGAAACAGATAGCTGGAAGTCAATGTCGTCAAGCTCCCTTAAGGGGCTCAGACGAGCGTGCCCTTCGTCGAGGGAACACGGCCCGCCTGTCTCGGATCGATCTCTGTCGCCGTACGCAGCGCGCGGGCAACGGCCTTGAAGCAGGTCTCTGCGATATGGTGGTTGTTGGCACCATAATGGTTGAGCACATGCAAGGTGATGCCGGCGTTCTGCGCGAGCGCCTGGAAGAATTCGCGGACAAGCTCCGTATCGAACGTGCCGATCTTCGGCGCGCTGAACGAAACGTTCCAGACGAGGAAAGGGCGGCCGGAAAGATCGACTGCGGCCTTTGTCATCGTCTCGTCCATGGCAAGGTCGATCGAGGCGTAGCGGGTAATGCCGCGGCGGTCGCCGAGCGCTTTCGAAATTGCCTGGCCGATCGCGATCCCGGTGTCTTCGACAGCGTGATGGTCGTCGACATGCAGATCGCCCTGTGTCTCGATCTCCATGTCGATGAGCGAATGTCGCGACAGCTGGTCGAGCATATGGTCGAAGAAGCCGACGCCCGTCGAAATCTTCGACTTGCCGGTGCCGTCGAGATTGACCGAAACCGAAACCGAGGTTTCGTTGGTCTTGCGGGAAACGGCGCCCGTGCGGCTTGCTGCTGTCTCGGCCATATGGCTGCTCCATCGGGGAATGACGCGGGTTCCATATCAGGCGTTCCCTAAAATATCCAGAAGCGGGGCGGCAGAAAAACGGCACCATTTGCAATCGGCCGAAGCCCACTTACATAGGTCTCAACAGGGCCGGTGAGCGGCCTGACCAGAAGCGCCCGGCATCCGGGCAAGGATGTTTTATGACAACGATTATTACAGTTCGAAAAGGCGGCAAGGTGGTCATGGCTGGCGATGGCCAGGTGAGCCTCGGCCAGACCGTCATGAAGGGCAATGCCCGCAAGGTTCGCCGTATCGGCAAGGGTGGCGAGGTGATCGCCGGTTTCGCCGGCGCCACCGCCGATGCCTTCACGCTGCTCGAGCGCCTCGAAAAGAAGCTGGAGCAGTATCCGGGCCAGCTGATGCGTGCCGCCGTGGAGCTCGCCAAGGATTGGCGCACCGACAAGTATCTCCGCAATCTCGAAGCCATGATGCTGGTCGCCGACAAGACCGTCACCCTGGCCGTCACCGGCAACGGCGACGTTCTGGAGCCGGAACACGGCACGATGGCCATCGGCTCGGGCGGCAATTTTGCGCTCGCCGCATCGCTGGCGCTGCTGGATTCCGACAAGTCGGCCGAAGAGGTCGCGCGCAAGTCGCTCGATATCGCTGCCGATATCTGCGTCTATACCAATCACAACATCATCGTCGAAACGCTCGACGCCGAATAGCGGCAACTTAAATCAGAAGGGTTCCCGAAAGCCGGGCCACTACGGACGGCGAGACCGGGAAAGCCGAAAGGACGCCATGACCACCTTTTCCCCCCGCGAGATCGTATCCGAACTCGATCGTCACATCATCGGCCAGCACGACGCCAAGCGCGCCGTGGCGATTGCCCTGCGCAATCGCTGGCGCCGCCAGCAGCTCGACGAGAGCCTGCGCGATGAAGTGATGCCGAAGAATATCCTGATGATCGGCCCGACAGGCGTCGGCAAGACGGAAATCTCCCGCCGTCTTGCCAAGCTCGCCGGAGCGCCTTTCATCAAGGTCGAAGCCACCAAGTTCACCGAAGTCGGCTATGTCGGCCGCGATGTCGAACAGATCATCCGTGACCTCGTCGAGATCGGCATCGGGCTCATTCGCGACAAGAAGCGGGCCGAAGTCGAAGCCAAGGCGCATATGAGTGCCGAAGAACGCGTGCTCGACGCCCTGGTCGGCGCCACGGCCTCGCCTGCAACACGCGATAGCTTCCGCAAGAAACTCCGCACCGGCGAGCTCGACGACAAGGAAATCGATATCGAAGTCGCCGATTCCGGTTCAGGCATGGGCGGCTTTGATATCCCCGGCATGCCGGGCGCCAATATCGGCGTTCTGAACCTGTCCGATATGTTCGGCAAAGCGATGGGCGGCCGTACCAAAAAGGTCCGCACGACGGTCAAGGCATCTTACACCGATCTGATCCGCGACGAATCCGATAAGCTGATCGACAACGAAGTCATCCAGCGCGAAGCGGTTCGCTCCGTCGAGAACGATGGCATCGTCTTCCTCGATGAGATCGACAAGATCGCTGCCCGTGATGGCGGCATGGGTGCCGGTGTGTCCCGCGAAGGTGTTCAGCGCGACCTGTTGCCGCTCGTCGAGGGTACGACGGTTTCGACCAAGTATGGCCCGGTCAAGACCGATCATATTCTCTTCATCGCTTCCGGTGCCTTCCATGTCTCCAAGCCCTCGGATCTTCTGCCGGAACTGCAGGGCCGCCTGCCGATCCGCGTCGAGCTCCGGCCGCTCACCAAGGAAGATTTCCGCCGCATCCTGACGGAAACCGAGGCCAGCCTCATCCGCCAGTACCGGGCGCTGATGCAGACGGAAGAACTGAGCCTCGACTTCACCAGCGACGCGATCGACGCACTTGCCGATGTCGCCGTTCACCTGAACTCGACCGTCGAGAATATCGGCGCCCGCCGCCTGCAGACGGTCATGGAGCGGGTGCTGGACGAAATCTCGTTCAACGCGCCGGATCGTGGCGGCAGCGCCGTGACCATCGATGCGGATTACGTCCGGGAACATGTCGGCGATCTCGCCAACAATACCGATCTCTCCCGGTTCATCCTTTAAATTTCTCAATGCGCGAAATGCTTTGCGTTTCGCGTAGGCGATTTTGACGATCGAACCCTCGACAGCGGGCCGTTTACTTTTTAGTGAAGGGCCCGGTTTCTTTTGCGGGCGCGGCTTTATTAGGACAAGATTCTGGTTCAGTCACCGCGCTTCGCAGACAGGACGACAAACTCGACGGGATAGCGGATCGTGCGACGCCTTTTGACATGCCTTCTGATCGCTGTAACGGCCTTCGCCTCGGCGCCGGCCTATGCCATGCAGACCGTGCCGCCCGGCAATCGCAATGTCGAGCAGCCGCCTGTCCCTGGCGCTTCGGTCCGCCGCACCAAGGGTACCAAGACGACGTTCGATCGCAAGTACGAGAAGATCTATGAGCTTCTGTCGACCGATCACGAGTTGATGGGCAAGATCCGCAAGACCGCCGCCGCCTATGGTATCGAACCGATCCATATCATCGGCGCGCTGGTCGGCGAGCACACCTACAATGTCGATGCCTATGACCGGCTGCAGTCCTATTACGTCAAGGCAGCGTCTTACGCAGGCGAAAGCTTCCGTTTTGCCTATGACGGCGAGGATGTCGACACCTTCATCGGCCGCCCGGAATTTGCCGGATGCAACGGCAAGAGCGATTCCTATCAGCTCTGGAGCTGCCGCGAGGACGTCTGGGAAACCGACTTCCGCGGCAAGACGGTCGGCGGCAAGAAATTTCCGGATAACCGCTTCAGCGCCGTCTTCTTCCAGCCCTTCTATGCCGGGCAGACCTTCGGCCTTGGCCAGATCAACCCGCTGACCGCCCTGATGCTGTCCGATCTCGTCACCCGCGTCTCGGGCTATCCGAAGCTCAGCGAGAAGGATGCCAGTGGCGTCTACAAGGCGATCATGCAGCCGGATATTTCTCTGGCCTTCGTCGCCGCATCCGTCCGCACCTCGATCGACGACTACAAGCGGATCGCCGGCATGGATATCTCGGACAATCCAGGCCTGACGGCGACCCTCTACAATGTCGGCAACTCCCGTCAGCGTGCTTCGGCCATCGCAGCCAAAAACCACGGCGGTGCGACAGTTTGGCCGGAAGAGAACTATTACGGCTGGCTGATCAACGACAAGCTGGACGAGCTGAAGGCACTGAACTAACCTTCTGCCTTGCCGGGAAGGCCCAAATCTTCCACGAAAGGCTGAAATATCATGGACATGCGTCCGGATCCCTTCGTCCCACCCGCACCGGTGCCGCGCAGCGTGCCGCCGTCACGGCTGGAGATCATCCGCACCATCCTGCGCAATCCGTTGGAGCTCTGGGGCGAACCGTCCTACACGCTGCCTTGGATTAAGACCCGCTTCTTCCGTGACAGCACGATCATCGTCAACGATCCCGGCCTCATCAAGCATGTGCTGGTCGACAATGCTTCGAATTACCGGATGTCGGATATTCGCCAGCTGGTGCTGCGGCCAATCCTGCGCGATGGTCTGCTGACTGCCGAAGGGCAGGTCTGGAAGCGCTCGCGCAAGGCGGTGGCACCCGTCTTCACCCCGCGGCATGCGAAGGGTTTCGCCGGGCAGATGCTGCAGCAGTCCGAGCTCTATGCGGAGAAATACGCGGCGGGCGGCAATTTCGATATCGCCGCCGATATGACCGAGCTCACCTTCGCGATCCTCGCCGATACGCTGTTTTCAGGCGAGATCGCCTCGGTCTCGGATAATTTCGCCGGTGACGTCAATGCGCTGCTGCATCGCATGGGCCGCGTCGATCCGATGGATCTGATGCGGGCGCCGTCCTGGGTGCCGCGCGTCACGAGGATCGGCGGCCAGAAGATTCTCGATCAGTTCCGCAACATGGTTCACCGGACGATGGATCTGCGCCTTGAGCAGATGCGTGCCGACCGCGCCGCCGTGCCCGAGGATTTCCTGACGCTGCTGCTTGAGCAGGCCGGGCCGGATGGTCTGACGGCGGGTGAGATCGAGGATAATATCCTGACCTTCATCGGCGCCGGTCATGAAACCACGGCCCGTGCGCTCGCCTGGACGCTTTATTGCATCGCCAATAGCCCGCATATCCGCGACGCGATGGAGGAGGAAATTGACCGCATTCTCGCAGGCGGTGCAGAACCGGTCGAATGGCTGGATCTGATGCCGGTGACCCGGGCAGCCTTCGAAGAGGCGCTCCGTCTCTATCCGCCGGCGCCCTCGATAAACCGTGCGGCCATCTCCGATGACAGCTGGACCGATGCCAAGGGCGAGCGCGTCGATATCCATGCCGGCATGACGGTGCTGATCATGCCGTGGACGCTGCACCGCCACGAACTCTACTGGGAAAAGCCGCGCGCCTATATGCCAGAGCGTTTCCTGCCGGAAAACCGTGGCAAGATCGGCCGCTTCCAGTTCCTGCCCTTCGGTGCCGGTCCCCGTGTCTGCATTGGCGCGACCTTTGCGTTGCAGGAGGCCGTCATTGCGCTTGCGGTGCTGATGAAGCGCTTTCGCTTCGATGTCACCGAGAAAACCAACCCGTGGCCGGTACAGAAACTGACGACGCAGCCGCAGAATGGCCTGCCGATGCGGGTCACCGCTCGCACTGTTTCTCCTTAGGCATAAATCTTTCTAACTATTGAACAATTGACTATGAATGAAAGCGGCGCAAAGTGGCACCATCACCCTTTTCCGTCTGCCGGAGGAATATTGTATGAGCACCATTGAAAAGCACGGCCTGTCGATAGAGCCCGTCCTTCATGATTTTCTCGTCAAGGAAGCGCTGCCTGGCCTTGGCCTCGACGCGGAAGCATTTTTCGCCGGCTTCTCGAAGATCGTCCACGATCTCGCGCCGAAGAACCGCGAGCTGCTCGCCAAGCGCGACAGACTGCAGGCCGAGATCGACGGCTGGTACCGCAAGAACGGCGCGCCCGTTGATATGGAAGCCTACGAGGCGTTCCTGCGTCAGATCGGCTACCTCCTGCCCGAGGGCTCTGATTTCACCGTCTCGACCAGCAATGTCGATGCCGAGATTGCTTCGATTGCTGGTCCGCAGCTCGTCGTTCCGGTCATGAACGCCCGTTACGCACTGAATGCCGCCAATGCCCGCTGGGGCTCGCTCTACGATGCGCTCTACGGCACGGATGCAATTCCCGAGGGCGATGGTGCGGAGAAGCGCAGGGGCTACAATCCGAAGCGCGGTGAAAAGGTCATCGCCTGGGTTCGCGACTTCCTGGATAGTGCCGTACCGCTCGAAGGTGGCCCCTGGAAGGATGTCGGCGGCCTGACGGTAGAGGGCTCGACGCTCGCGATCACCGACGTCGATGGAGAATCGTTGCCGCTGAAGGACGCCGCACATTTCGCCGGCTACCGGGGTTCTGCCGAAGCGCCCACCCACATCCTGCTCAAGAATAACGGCATTCACATCGAGATCGTCATCGACGCATCGACGGCCATCGGCAAGACCGATCCGGCTGGCATCTCGGATGTCTGGCTGGAATCGGCGATCACGACCATCATGGACTGCGAAGATTCGATCGCTGCCGTCGATGCCGAAGACAAGGTCGCCGTCTACAGGAACTGGCTCGGGCTGATGAAGGGCGATCTGCAGGAGGAAGTCTCGAAGGGCGGTTCATCCTTCATCCGCAAGCTCAATCCGGATAGCGCGATCACGGCGCCTGATGGCTCCACTTTCGAGCTGCATCGTCGCTCGCTGATGCTGGTGCGCAATGTCGGCCACCTGATGACCAATCCGGCGATTCACGACCGGGATGGCAACGAAGTGCCTGAGGGCATCATGGACGCGGTCGTGACGGGTCTGATCGCGCTTTACGACGTCGGCCCGAACGGGCGCCGCAAGAACTCGCGCGAGGGTTCGATGTATGTCGTCAAGCCGAAGATGCACGGCCCCGAGGAAGTCGCCTTCGCCGTCGAAATCTTCGGCCGCGTCGAGGAGCTTCTCGGCATGCCCAGGAACACCATCAAGATGGGCATCATGGATGAAGAGCGCCGCACCACGGTCAATCTCAAGGAATGCATCCGTGCCGCGCGGGAGCGCGTCGTCTTCATCAACACCGGTTTCCTCGATCGCACCGGCGACGAAATCCATACCTCGATGGAAGCGGGCCCGATGATCCGCAAGGGGGACATGAAGCAGGCGGCCTGGATCTCGGCCTACGAGAACTGGAACGTCGATATCGGTCTCGAATGTGGCCTGTCCGGCCATGCCCAGATCGGCAAGGGCATGTGGGCGATGCCCGACCTGATGGCGGCGATGCTGGAACAGAAGATCGCTCATCCAAAAGCGGGTGCCAATACCGCCTGGGTGCCGTCTCCGACAGCCGCAACCCTGCATGCCACGCATTATCACAAGATCAATGTTGCCGGCGTTCAGCGCGGCCTGAAAGACCGGGCCAGGGCAAAGTTGTCGGATATCCTCTCGGTACCCGTCGCGCCGCGGCCGAACTGGACGCCCGAGGAAATCCAGCGCGAACTCGACAACAACGCCCAGGGCATTCTCGGCTATGTCGTCCGCTGGGTCGACCAGGGCGTCGGCTGCTCGAAAGTCCCTGACATCAACAACGTGGGCCTGATGGAGGACCGTGCGACGCTTCGCATCTCCGCCCAGCACATGGCGAACTGGCTGTATCACAAGGTCGTCACCAAAGTGCAGATCGTCGAGACGATGAAGCGAATGGCCGCCGTCGTCGATCAGCAGAATGCCGGCGATGCCGCCTACCAGCCGATGGCCGGCAATTTCGATCGCTCGATTGCCTTCCAGGCTGCCGTCGATCTCGTGCTCAAGGGTCGAGAACAGCCGAACGGCTACACCGAGCCGGTTCTCCATCGCCGCCGGCTGGAGCTGAAAGCCGCGCAACCGGCCTGAGACTTGAAAGAATAAAACGAGAAAGGCCGCCGGAAGCAATTCCGGCGGCCTTTTCTTGTAGCGTATCAGGCAAAGCGCTTACTGAATAACGATGACCTTCGAGGTCGCGCGGCCCGGACGGACGCGGCTGTAGAGGTCGATTACGTCCTGGTTCATCAGGCGGATGCAGCCCGACGAAGCGGCGGTGCCGATCGAAGCCCATTCCGGCGTGCCGTGCAGGCGGAACAGCGTGTCCTGGCCCTGCTCGTTGAAAAGATACATGGCGCGGGCGCCGAGCGGATTGGTCAGGCCCGGATCCATGCCGTTTTCGACATACTTGGCGATCTCAGGACGGCGGACCGCCATTTCCTTCGGCGGGTGCCAGTTCGGCCATTCCTGCTTCCAGGCAACGTAGGCGGTGCCTGCCCATGCGAAGCCTGCCTTGCCGACGCCGATGCCGTAGCGCATCGCCTTGCCGCCGGGCAGGATATAGTAGAGGTGCCGCTCGCGGGTGTTGACGATGATCGTGCCCGGGCGCTCGTCGCTCTGGTAGCTGACGATCTGGCGGCGGAATTCCGGCTTCACGCGCTGGATCGGGATGGCGGGCAGTGAGTATCCGGCATCCGTCTTGACGCCATAGGCGTCGTCGAAAATCTGCGCCGTCTGGACAGTCGGGCCAGCGGCCTTATCTTCGACGGAAGCGCTCTCGGAGCTGGTAGAGCAACCGGCGAGGGCAAGTGTTGCCATCAGGCCGAATACAGGGAATGCATTGCGGATGCGCATGGATATCTCTTAAGTTTTTGGGCAATCAGGGAGGGGTCGCCGAACCATCTTTGATTATGGTTTATTTTCGATTAACTTCGGCTTTGCAAGATGCTGCATCGCGACAAAAGTTACCCGCAGCGGCAAATTAAAAGCGCATTGCTTTTTTGCAACAACAAGCACCCTCTTCCGGCGGTTATCCATGACGATTTTGAGCGTTTACAATAACAATCCGTTAATAGATGGCCGGCAATCGGACAGAGCTATGCTTGTGCGCCGCGGGACTCAGATTTTACTTCACGACATGCGTCACGCGCTGCTTCCCGAACTGCCGCTCGCAAGCGGCAGGCGGGCCGACCTGATCACCATCTCCGAGAAGGGCGAAATCTGGATCATCGAGATCAAGACGTCGATCGAGGACTTCAGAGTCGATCGCAAATGGCCGGAATACCGTGCGCATTGCGACCGGCTTTTCTTCGCCACTCACAAAGACGTTCCGCTCGACATCTTCCCGGAGAAATGCGGCCTGTTTCTTTCCGACGGCTACGGCGCGCACATGATCCGCGAGGCGCCCGAACACCGTCTGGCACCGGCAACCCGCAAGTCGGTGATGTTGAATTTCTCGCGCGCCGCCGCACAAAGGCTGATGATGGCCGAATGGGCGAACGGCAAGCCGCTCGCCATCGACGATATCTGAGGACTTTTTCTTAGGCGCGCCTACTTGGGAGCGCGCTTGGCGAGAATGCGCTGCAGCGTCCGCCGGTGCATGTTGAGCCGCCGTGCCGTTTCCGAAACATTGCGCTCGCACATCTCGTAGACGCGCTGGATATGTTCCCACCGCACCCGGTCGGCCGACATCGGGTTCTCCGGCAGTTCGGCCTTTTCACCCGGGCGCTGCGTCAGTGCTGCAAACACGTCATCGGCGTCTGCAGGCTTGGCCAGATAATCGACCGCGCCGAGCTTCACCGCAGTCACAGCCGTGGCGATATTGCCGTAGCCGGTCAAGACGATGATGCGGGTATCGTCGCGGCGCTGGCGGATCGCTTCGATGACGTCGAGCCCGTTTCCATCGCCGAGACGAAGATCGACCACCGCATATTTCGGCGGGTGCGCCTTCGACTTCGCAACACCTTCCGCAACGGACTCGGCCGTCTCGACCGCAAAGCCCCGCGTTTCCATCGCCCGCGCCAGACGCCGCAGAAACGGGCCGTCGTCATCGACGATCAACAGGCTCGCATCCGGCCCGATATCGTGCTCGGAGATTGCAAGGATTTCGCTGGTCTGTTCGTTCATGGTCTTCAATCCCGGCGGTTGCGCGCCCTGATATACGTCAACTGCTCATGTCTTTATGCCGATAAAGTCATTTTGTCGAATGGGCATCTATCAGCATGCGCGGCCATTCGACACGGATCCGGGCGCCCTCGCTTTCGGGATCGCGGTTCTCGAAGACCAGCGCCGCGCCAGAGCGTTCAAGCAGCGTCTTGGCAATGAAAAGCCCGAGCCCCAGGCCGCCTGCGGTGTCTTCCTTCTGCCGCCTGGTCATGTAGGGTTCGCCGATCCGGGTCAGGATGTCGGGTGCATAACCGTTGCCGTCATCCTCGATGATGATCAGGACACGGCGATGGTCGTGTTCGACGGTTATGGTCACTTTCTCGCGAGCATAGTCGACGGCATTCTCGATCAGGTTTCCGAGACCGTACATGATGCCGGCATTGCGCTCGGTCACCGGCTCGCCCTTGCGCGGGCTCTTCTCGATCAGCTCAAGCGTGATGCCGGACTCGCGATAGGGCTCGACGATCTCCTCTACCATCGACGACAGCGGCAGCCGGCGCATATGCGCGTCGCCTTCCGCGGACAGACTCGTCAACCGTTTCAGGATATCGCGGCACCGTTCGCTTTGGCTGCGCAGCAGCTGCACATCCTCGCGAAACCGGTCGTCGTCCTTCAGCTCGCGTTCCATCTCCTTGGCAACGACGCTGATCGTCGCCAGCGGCGTGCCGAGCTCATGGGCCGCCGCCGCCGCCAGGCCGTCGAGCTGCGAGAGATGCTTCTCCCGCTGCAGCACCAGTTCTGTTGCCGCAAGGGCATCAGCAAGCTGGCTTGCCTCCATCGACACGCGGTAGGCGTAGAAGGCCGCAAAGGCCATCGTCGAGGCAATCGAGCACCAGACGCCGAACTGCATGACGTTGTGGACGTTGATCTCGACGCCGTCGAACCAGGGAAGCGGGAAGGGCGAGAAGGCAAGAATGGTGATGCAGACCATCGCAAAGACGATCAGCGCCGTGCTGTAGCGGATCGGCTGCGAGGCAAAGGAGATGATGACGGGGACGCAGACCAGTGCGGCGAACGGATTGGCAAGCCCGCCGGTGATGAAAAGCAGCGCCGAAAGCTGCAGCAGGTCGAGCCCGAGCAGCGCAAAGGCAGCCGGCGGCTCTAGGCGATGTGTCGCCGGGTAACGAATGGTCAGATAGAAGTTCACCCAGGCGAGCGCGGCAATCAGCGAGCAGCTGGCGATCAGCGGCAAAGGAAATTTCAGCCAGAAGGCGACGATGAACACCGTCACTGCCTGACCGGCGACTGCAAGCCAGCGCAATCGCACGATCGTCTGCAGCCGGAGCCTGCGGCTGTTATGCCTGTCTTCCTGCGTCTTGCTGTCGGCGTCATCGACCATCGTCATGTCCTTATGTACCACGCGGCTTCACGCGTGTCGTCGGCGCTGCCTCCTCCGGCCGTTCGGGCCAGGGATGCCGTGGATAGCGCCCGCGCATCTCGGCACGCACGTCCTTCCACGATCCGGCCCAGAATCCCGGCAGGTCGCGTGTCGTCTGGATTGGCCGGTGCGCCGGCGATGTCAATTCGAGAAGCAGCGGCAGGCGGCCGCCGCCGATCGCCGGATGCTCCCGGAGGCCGAAAAGCTCCTGAACCCGGATCGTCAGCAACGGTTCTTCGCCGTCATACTGGATCGGATGGCGCTGCCCGGTCGGGGCCTCGAAATGCGTTGGCGCCAGCCGCGCCAGATCGCGCTGCAGGACGTGCGGCACGAGCGCCATCAAGCCGTTCGACAACGAGCCTGCGGAAATCTCGGCAATCCCGCGGGCCTCGCCCTGGAACGGCACGAACCAGTCGTCGAGCCGCGCCAGCAGCGCGCCATCGCTCATGTCGGGCCAAGGGTCACCAATCGTCCGGTGCAGAAAGCCGATCCGGTCGCGAAGCTGGGCGGCTTCCCTGGAAAAAGGCAGCGGCCCAAGTCCGAGCTGGCGCACGCCGTCGGCCAGCGCTCTGCCGACTGCTTCGCCGCTAGGCCTCGGCAAGGGCGTCTCGTCGAAGACGATGGCGCCGAGCCGCGTTGCCCGCCGAGCCCGCACCTGCTTGCTCGCCAGATCGAAATAGGTCTGCTCGCCGCTCTTGATGGCGCCGGGGAGCTCGGCCTCGACATCGCTTCGCGAGATCTCGGCGGCGGCAAGGATACGTGCCTGCGCAGCCCGTCCCGTCAGGTCGGCAATCACAAGCATCTGGCTGCCGGCCAGCCGTTCGGTTTCGGCAAGCTCCGCGCCGCGGCCATTCGCCATCACATAGCGCCCGCGAGCGCCGCGCTGCAGCGCCACCCGGTCCGGGAAGGCATGTAGCAGCAGCTGTCCGGCCGTCGGCGGCGCGGGGGATGATGCCTTGTCGAGACCGGCAGCCAGCCGCTGAGCCAACCTGCGTGCCGATTCGGCCCGCTCGCCTTTTTCCGTCTTGAACCGCCGCAGCCGGTCCTCGAGATCGAGGCTCGTTCCGCCGAGTCCCTGTTCGGTCATCAGCACGGCGAGCAAGGCCGCTTCCCTGGCATCGCCGTTCTCGCCCGCCGAAACCACCATCGCCGCCAGCCGCGGCGGCAGCGCAAGCTCGCGTATCGTCCGGCCGCGCTCCGTCAGGCTTCCATCCCTGCCGAGCGCGCCGAGATCGGCAAGCAATGTCCGCGCCTCGGCAAGCGTGGTTGCCGGCGGCTGGTCGGCAAAGGCGAGGGTAGCAGGGTCCTGTACGCCCCAATGCGCCAGATCGAGCACCAGTCCGGAGAGATCGCTCGACAGGATTTGCGGCGGCGTAAAGGCGGGGAGGGCCGCCGTCTGGCCCTGGTGCCAGAGGCGGATGGCGATGCCGGGCTCGGTGCGCCCCGCACGGCCCGCCCGCTGGTCGGCGGACGCGCGGGAGACCCGCACCGTCTCGAGCCGCGTGATTCCGGTCGAGGCCTCGAAAACAGGCAGCCGCTGCAATCCGCTGTCTATGACCACACGCACGCCGTCGATGGTGATCGATGTCTCGGCAATCGACGTGGCGAGCACGATCTTTCGTTTGCCTGACGGCGCCGGGCGGATCGCGGCATCCTGTTCCTTCTGGCTGAGATTGCCATAGAGCGGTGCAATCAGCGTCTCGTCGCCAAACCGGCCGGTCAGCCGCTCCGCAGTACGCAGGATCTCGGCCTGTCCGGGAAGGAAGGCGAGGATCGAACCGCTCTCCCTTGCGTGGCAGTCGAGGATCGCTTTGCTAACCGCGTCCTCGATGCGCTCGCCGCCCGGCCGGTCCTGATAGCGGATATCGACAGGGAAGCTTCGACCCATACTTTCGATGACAGGCGGATTGCCGAGCAAAGCCGCGACCCGCTCGACATCGAGCGTCGCCGACATCACCAGGATGCGCAGATCTTCGCGCAGCGCGCCCTGGACGTCGATCGCCAGCGCCAGCCCGAAATCGGCATCCAGCGAACGCTCATGGAATTCGTCGAAGATCACGGTCGAAACGCCGGATAGTTCCGGATCGTCGAGGATCATCCGGGCAAAGACGCCTTCGGTGACCACCTCGATGCGCGTGACTGCCGAGATCCGGTTGTCGAGACGCATGCGATAGCCGACAGTCTGTCCCACCTGTTCGCCGAGCAGCGATGCCATGCGGCTTGCCGCAGCGCGTGCCGCCAGCCGCCGCGGCTCAAGCAGAATGATCTTGCCGTCGCCACGCCAGGGCTGCTGCAGCAGGAAGAGCGGCACCAGTGTCGTCTTGCCGGCGCCCGGCGGCGCCGAAAGCACGGCACGGCGATACTCGCCGAGCGCGCTGCTGATCGCTGGCAGGACGCCGGAGACTGGCAATGTTGGAAGAGACACTATGTCCGTCACCCCTGCGGTCGATCGATCCACTCACCGCCATCCGGTGTGCGACTCTATAAGAAAACTGCCGCGAAATTAGCGATCGCCGGAGGCTGCGCAAGTCGTCCGGCATTCAGGGCGGGCCATCCCTATATAAAGGCGATCCGGAAACCCGGTATTTTCGAAGCAATAATGGGGCTTTGGCGCTCCAGCCTCGAAGCCGCGCAGTGTGAGATCGGTGCCAATCAAACGGATCGCGAGAATCCTCTTTTCAAATCAATCTGTTACAAAAATGTCAAAAAACTTTGTTGGGTGGTGTTGACTGCTCAGCGTTGATGGCCGTATAAGCCGCGTCACTGAACGAGGGCGGCGGCGCTGCAGGCGACGARGTCTTTCGCTCTAGGATTTCTTGAAGGTTGGCCTTTGAGGCTGATTTATTCCCAGGCTTTCGGGTTTGGGTGCGGGAAGTTTTGACCGGGTTATCTGGTCTGTTATTTGACAATTGAAGATGAGAAGAAAGAGAAACGTGGGCGGCGGA